>JBARGS010000100.1:0-55572 GCA_049798495.1 Candidatus Korobacteraceae bacterium
AACGCGCACACATTAGTGTAAACCTGCAAGCGGCGGAACTCGCGCTTGACACGACACCGACAGGACTGCTGTTTTGCCGTGTCAGCCCGGCCGCAGCGAACCGGAGTGGAGGAACCTGTTCCTTCTCAAAGCCACGTTTTCGATGTTTTACCATCGACCCCCACCCCAAAAATTCTGAGTCTCTGTTTCCAATACTTTACCCGCAAAGTATTCAAACCATTGATCTTCCGATGCAAACTAAACTGCCTATTTTTAATACTTTACAGGTGACCTCACAAAGTATTCAAACCAAACGGGTAATTTCGCAAAGTATTCCGGACAAAGGTTTTACGCTTCTCACTGACAACTGGCCACTGACAACTGTTTTCAAAGATCTCCGGCCCGCGGCAAACACCCACTCCAGAACCCCGGGTGCCCCATCCTAGCCCCGATTTTGGGCTAGGGTGGGAGACTTCCTCCACCGGCCATCGGGCAAACTAAGCCCAACCTATTAGCGTAGCTCAGAAGCCGATTCTGTCAAGTTACGAAAGGTCATGTACCAAGGTGCCATCAGGCATATTGTCGTAACCTGATTTGGCATCCGTGCGACACTATGCATTTGTTCCAATAAGAAGAAATAATCGCTTCGGAGACGAAATCCGATGTCCGAGCTCGCCTCGCAGCTCATCGCCGAAAACAAACGTACTCGGGATACCTTCCTCGACCTCGGCAATTGTGGACTAACCGAGCTTCCCGCCGAAGTCGGCGAACTGGTCTGGCTCGAGTCTCTGTCGCTGGCGAGTGTATGGCTCGAATGGGATGGCCAGAAGAGGGAGTGGAAACGGAGTCGAAATAGCGGCGACAAGAACCGCCTGACCGACCTCAAGCCGTTGGGCAGGCTAACCAAGCTCCAAAAGCTTATCGTCGGGGAGGCACCAGTTACCGACCTCGCGCCGCTGGCGGGCCTGTCAGCCTTGCAGACGCTGGATGTCTCGGTCTCGCAGGTCAGCGATGTTACGCCGCTGGCGGGCCTGTCAACCTTGCAGACGCTGTATATCTCGGGCACGCAGGTCAGCGATCTGGCGCCGCTGGCCGGCCTGTCAGCCTTGCAGACGCTGGTTGTCTCACGCACGCAGGTCAGCGACCTAGCACCGCTGGCGGGCCTGTCAGCCTTGCAGACGCTGGATATCTGGGGCACGGAGGTCAGCGACGTTGCGCCGCTGGCGGGCCTGTCAGCTTTGCAGTCGCTCAATATCTCGAACACCTGGCAGGTCATCGACCTTGCGCCGCTGGCGGGCCTGCCAGCCTTGCAAAGGCTGGATATCTCGCGCTCGCAGGTCAGCGACGTTGCGCCACTAATCGAACTCATTCGGCGGGGACTTCCAGTGAAATGGAGCTCAGACTCATGGGGAGGTGATGGCATCTACGTCGAAGGCTGTCCGCTTACGATCCCGCCGCCCGAGATCGTTAATCAGGGGAATGATGCCATCCTCAATTACTTTCGTGAGCGGGCGCTCGGCGAGGTAGACCATTTGTACGAAGCCAAAATGCTCATCGTGGGCGAGGGCGGTGCGGGCAAGACCAGCCTGCTGAGGCGCTTGTATCAGCCCAGCGAGCCGCTGCCTGCTGAAAGCGACACGACCAAGGGCATCGCTATCCACAAGCACCAATTTACGATGAAGAACGGACGGACCTTCCGCCTGAACGTGTGGGACTTCGGTGGGCAGGAGATCTACCACGCCACCCATCAGTTCTTTCTCACCCACCGCTCGCTCTATCTGCTGGTCGATGACACTCGCAGGGATGATAAGTCGGTATCGGATAAAGGCTTTAAGGATTGGTTGGAGCGAATTGAGATATTTGGCGGGCACAGTCCAACGCTAATCTTTCAAAACGAAAAGGGCGACCGCAGCAAGTCGATTGATTTCGAGGGGATCAAACGCCGTTATGACAACGTCGAGAAACGGTATTCCGGAAATCTCGAGCGTCCCAATTCAGCCGACGATTTGCGCGACGCTATCGAGTTCTTCGCCAGCCACCTAAGCCATATCGGCGAGGAACTGCCGGCCCGCTGGATCAAGGTTCGCGCCGACATTGAGTCGCGCGCAGCCGGGACCCCGTACATTCCGGTGCAGGAGTATTTTGAAATCTACGGCCGGCACCTGGAACTCGACCGGACGAAGGCGCTCTACCTGAGCCGTTACCTGCACGATCTCGGCGTCTTCCTGCACTTTCAGGATGACCCGCTGCTCGCGCGCACCGTCATCCTGCAAAACCAGTGGGCCACCGAAGCCGTGTTCCGCATCCTTGACGACGAAACCGTAAAGGCCAAATTCGGCCGTTTCAACCGTGATGATTGTCAGCGCCTGTGGCGGGATTCCGCGTACTCAGACATGCATCCCGAGCTGTTGGCGTTGATGCAGCGTTTCGAACTTTGCTACGAGCTGCGGGACAGCGATCCGCCGGCCTGGCTCGCCCCTCAGCTCTTGCCGCCTGCCAAGCCCAGGGAGCTTGCCGACTGCGGCAAGCCCGAAGATTTGGTCTTGCGTTATCGCTATGACTTCCTGCCCAAGGGTGTAATCAGCCGCCTGACCGTCAGGCAGCATCGATTTGTCCGCAACCCGGAGATGGCCTGGGTTACCGGCGTGCTTTTTGAACAGGGCAATACCGCAGTCCTTGTAGAAGTACTGGCGAACGGCAGCGAGATCGAACTGCGGGGCCGCGGGCCGGAGCATAAAGCGCTGCTCAGTGTCATCGCTGCGGATATTGATGCCTTGAATGATTCTTTCAAAGGCTTGCTCGACAAAGTTCACAAGCGTATTCCCTGCAACTGCGAACTTTGTCGTACGACGTCTGAGCCTTGGTTTTTCGAACACAAAGACTTGCTCGGTTGCAAGGAGCACAACGTCCAAAAAGTCCGATGCTACCGCAGCTTCAAGGACGTGGACGTGCTTGAGTTGTTGGATGGTATCAAAACCGACAAGCTCCCCGGCTGGGCCACTGACGTCCCAATCGCCGCTTCGCCTCGCATGATTCGCATCTTCCTCGCCTCCTCCTTTGAGTTGCGGGACGACCGGGACGCATTTGACCTCTACTTTCGCCAGCAGAACGACCAGCTTCACAAGCGCGGCTTTTATCTGGAGATCGTGCGCTGGGAAACTTCCCTTGGCGCGATGTCTGAAACTCGCATGCAGGACGAGTACAACAAGGCCGTCTGCGCCTGCGACATCTTCGTCAGCCTGTTCTTCACCAAGACCGGCAAGTTCTCCGCGGAAGAATTCGAGGTCGCCCACCGGCAGTTCAAGACCACTGGCAGACCATTCATCTACACCTTCTTCAAGGATGCCGAAATCAAGACCGGCAGCGCGCGCCCGGACGACTTCAATTCGTTGTGGGCATTTCAGGCCAAGCTGAAGGAACTCGGACACGTCCCAACTCCCTATAACGACATCGAACACCTGAAGCTCCAGTTCCGCGACCAGCTCGACCAGTTGCTCGAACAAATTTGAGCACAGGCGGGATCCGGCGCGTCCCATAACTTCACGGCTATCAGTGCCTTGAACCGTAAGCTCAAATTAAGTTGACCTTCGCACTCCGGCGCGCCAAAGTGGCCGCACACAAGGGAGGCCGGCATGATCCGTCAACCGCAACGTGGAGTCGCACTTTTCGACATTAACCCGCGGATGGAAAGCCTTGCGCTCATGGTGATTTTCCTGGTCGCCGCGATCTCTGCCACGCCCGCCCAGGCGCAAACCTTCACCATCCTTCACAACTTCACCGGCGGGCAGGATGGAGAGAGTCCAGGCACCGGCCTCAGCATGGATCGTGCCGGAAATCTCTACGGCACTGCCGACGGCACCGCCGACCACGACGGCCTCGTCTTCAAAATGACGAACCGAGGCGGCAACTGGCTGCTCACGCCGCTCTACAACTTCAGCGGAGAATTCGATGGCGTTGGTCCTAATACCACACCCACCATCGCGTCCAACGGCATCCTCTATGGCACGACGGCTAACGGCGGCTCCAATGACCTCGGCAGTGTCTACCGGCTAAGGCCACCGGCGACACCGCCCCGATCGGTGGAATCGCCCTGGACTCACACCCTCCTGTATAGCTTCGGATACGAGAGAGACGGCTTCGGTCCGACCGGCGAACTTACCCTCGACCAGGCAGGAAACATCTACGGCACCACGGAATTCAATGGCGCCGGCGGCAACGGCATGACCTACGAACTGACGCTGTCCGACGGCGAATGGACCGAGAACGTGCTCTTCTCTCCAACCGGCTACCAGGGTGCCGGACAAATCGACGGCGGCGTGATCTTCGACAACGCCGGCAATCTCTACGGTGTCATGGAAAATGGCGGCCAGTATTCGATGGGCGGAGTTTATGAACTGTCGCCCTCCAGCTCGGGTTGGAGCGCGCAGTTCATCTACAGCTTCGCCGATTACGGGACGGGCGTCGCTCCGGTGGGTGGTCTGATCATGGATGCCTTGGGCAACATCTACGGAAGCACCGTCACCGGCGGCAGCGGAAACGGCGGCATCGTCTTTGAGCTGTCGCCCTCCGACGGCGGCTGGACCTTTACTCTCCTCGCCAACCTCACCGGCCCGCGCGGGTCCGGTCCAACCGAAAGGCTGGCCATGGACGCCGCCGGCAATGTCTACGGCACAACGGTCAAAGGCGGCGCGCATCAATTCGGATCGGTCTTCAAACTCACTCCATCAGGTGGTGGTTGGACGTTCACTACGCTGCACGATTTCACTGGTACGGGCTTTGATGGCGCCTTCGTATACGGTGGGCCGCTTGTGGACGCCAACAACAATGTCTATGGCACGGCGAGTGTCGCCGGCGAAAATGACAAGGGAATTGTCTGGGAGATTACACCGTAAGCAACTGCTGGCCGCGTTGCTTCGAAAACACCGCAGCAGCTCTCGATTCGCGCGACTTTTGCCTGGCTATTTTTCCTGAATCCAAAATTCAACCCGGTGCAAAAGAAGTTGCGAATTGACCAACAATCCGCTTGGCTTGAGGGGCAGGTTGCGCTACTCTTTGCGCCGCGCGGCCTCGGCAACCGAGGAGAGAGGAATCGCTATGACTGACGAACGGCAAACAACAGGTTCGGCTTGCGGCATCAACCTGCGGACCAGAAGCCTCGCGCTCGTCGTGACTTTCGTGTTCGCGACAATGATCTTCGCCGCGCCACTCGCACAGGCGCAAACCTTCACCATCATTCACAACTTCACCGGCCAGCAGGACGGAGGCAATCCCGAGACCGGCTTGACCTTCGATTCCGCAGGTAATCTGTACGGCACAACCAATCACGGCGGCCAGACGCAGGGTGGCAATTGCCCTGGCTATGGTTGTGGCATCGTCTTCAAAATGACGAAACGAGACGGGAATTGGCTGCTCACCCCGCTCTGCACCAACTGTTTGACGGGCTCCCTGGCCTCCAGCAGGCCCGCTATCGCTCCCAATGGCGTTCTCTATGGCACCACGCTTGCCGGGGGTTTGAATGATGATGGGGTGGTTTATCAGTTGCGGCCGCCGGCGCAACCACCCAGATCGATTCTGTCGCCGTGGAACTACGCGCGGGCTTTTAGCTTCAACCGCGATGGCAATGGATTCAATCCTCAGGGCGATCTTACCTTCGACCAGGCGGGCAATATCTACGGAACCACCCAAGTCGGCGGCAACGATTTTAATGGCGTCGTCTACGAGTTGACATCGTCCGGCGGAGGCTGGAACCGAAGCGTGCTGTATGCCCCATCGGGTGGACTGGGGAGCGAGTCGTTTGAAGGCGGTGTGGTCTTCGACAACTCCGGCAACCTCTACGGCGTGACTCCCAACGCGGGGCAATTCGGATTAGGTGCGGTTTACGAATTGTCGCCGTCCGGATCGGGTTGGACAGAGCAAACGATCTTTAGCTTCGGGGCTCTGGGTAGCAACAATGGCAGCTACCCTGCGGGGGGATTGCTGATCGACGCATCCGGCAATCTGTACGGAACAACCAATACCGGGGGTAGCGGAGGCGGCGGCACCGTCTTTGAATTGACTCCCTCGGGCGGCGGCTGGACCTTCAACCTGCTCTATAGCCTCTCCGGTCCCAGCTACTCCGGTCCGACGGACAACCTGGCGATGGATGCCGCCGGAAACCTCTACGGCGTGACCTACAACGGGGGCGCTCACCAGTTCGGATCGGTCTTCAAACTCACTCCCTCGGGCGGCGGTTGGACCTACTCCTCGCTGCACGACTTCACGGGCTCGGGCTTTGATGGAGCATTTCCCCTCTGCGGGCCCACCCTGGACGCCAGTGGCAACGTCTATGGCACGACGAGCAAGGCCGGCTCTTCGAATGAGGGGATCGTCTGGGAGATCACACCGTAAGGCGGGTTGCCGGGCGCCCTGAATCCGAGTTCCTTCAGGTAGCTGCAATTCCCCGGATCGGTGGAACAACACGGATGTGCAGTGCACATGGCTTACTGCTGACGGCTGAATGCTGCGTGCTTTCTACAGCCACCCCTTCGCGCGCGCGATTCTGGCTGCTTCTACGCGATTCGCCGCACCAAGTTTGCTGATCGCCTCGGACAGATAATTCCGCACCGTTCCTTCCGACAGGTTCAAATCGTTGGCGATGTCGAGCGTGGCCATGCCTTCTCCGGCGAGGCGCAGCACCTGGCGCTCGCGTTCGGTGAGGGGATCGGGTTCGTCGCTCCATGCTTCCGCGGCGAGTTGCGGATCGATCACGCGCAGCCCGCGATGCACGCGGCGCACGGCATTGGCGAGTTGTTCGGCAGGCATGTCCTTCAACAGATATCCGGAGGCGCCGGCATCGAGAGCGCGGCGCAAATATCCGGCGCGAGCGAAGGTGGTAAGGATAATGACGCGCACGGGAACGCTGCGCCGTTTCAGCTCGGCGGCAACTTCCAGGCCGGTAAGCTTCGGCATTTCGATGTCGGTGATGAAGACATCGGGGCGAACTTCCTGTACGGTACGCAGAGCTTCGTCGCCGTTATGCGCGCGGGCGACGACCTCGATGTCGTCCTCCATCTCCAGCAGCGCGGCGAGTGCGCCCAGCACCATCGCTTGATCTTCGGCAATGACGACTCGGATTTTGTCGCGCTTGGCGCCGGTCATGCTCTCAGTTTCGCAGAGCGGCGGCAGTTGGCGCGAGCGGCAAATGAATGACGAGGCGCGTACCGGCTTTGGTCTGGCGCTGCAGCGATCCGCCGATGGCTTCCAGACGCTCGCGCATGCCGCGGAGGCCGTTGCCCTCGGGAGCGTCGGCGCCGTGACCGTTGTCGGTAATCTCCAGCTTGCAGAGATTCTGGTCGCGCTCAAGGCGAACCGTACATTGCCGCGCCTGAGCGTGCCGCACGACGTTGGTCACGGCCTCACGCAAGGCGAGCGCCAGAACCGTTTCCTGGGCCGGAGTCAGAGGAAGCTCGGCAAATTCGGAGTCCACGGCAATGCCGGCGGTCTCCAGCGTCTGGCGCGCGCGCACAAGCTCAGCGGCAAGACCCTGCCCACGATATCCACTGATGGCTTCGCGCACGTCCGCCAGCGCCGCCCGCGAGGTATGCTCGACGTCCAGCATCTCCTGCTTGGCGCGCTGCGGATCGCGGTCCACCAGCTTGCGCGCCAGCTCGGCCTTCAACGTGATGAGCGACAGCGTATGGCCCAGCAGATCGTGCATGTCGCGGGCGATGCGTTCGCGCTCGGCTACCTTAGCAAGGTGCTCGACTTCCTCCTGCGCGCGTTCCAGCTTCTCCCCGGCGCAGTGAGACTGAGCCCCGAAATAGTTTGCCATTCCCACCAAAATGATCAGCAGCAGCATCGAGCCCCAGAAGGCGATCGGAAGTTGCATGTGATAGGTGTAGGCCCCCAGCATCGCCAGGTCGATCGCCATGAGTGAAAGCACCCGGGCGAGATTGGTAGTAGAGGCGCCGGCCGCGATGGCATAAATGAGCAGGCAGGAGACCGCGCCGCTGTGGAATGGAATCAGGGAAGCCGCCATCACCATCATCGCGATGACAGCATAGAATCGCAGCGGTTCGGGATGGGAAAACGAGTACAGATACAACCAGATGAAAACCATGCCGAAGATGGTGTTGCCGATCCAGAGCAGTGGTCCGGCATGCCTCCAGATCGGATCGACAAAGAACCAGATCATGAAGGGCAGCCACAATACCGGCATCCAGCGCCAGCGGTCCTCGCTGGGGTAAATCTTCCACCAGATTTCCCGCAGCCTGTTCATCATTCCGTTCTTATCCTTGACCTATTGTCGCCCGGAGCGTAGCGCCGGCACAATCACATACCACAAGAGAGCGACGGCGGTGATCGCCAGTCCCAGTTCCGTCATGCGGCCATTTACAGCCAGCACCAGAAAAACCACCATCGCTATGGCCCAGAGAATCCATTCCGTAGTTTTGCATTGCATCGGAAACTCCTTGGCGCGTTGATCGCTAATCGCGGCTCGCTTTTCGCCAGAGGCTCTTAGCCATTATCCTTTAGCTCTTAGCGAGCTGGTGAATCTCGGTTCGTTGTCTTTCCCCGATGCGTATCAGCCGAGGAAATAGTCTTCTAATTTTGTCGGCCAGAAGCTAAAAGCTGGAAGCCGTAGCGCCTACTGACAACTGACCACTGACAACCGGCAACTGCCTTTTCACCCGTACATCTTCCCTTCATCTCTGCGGTAACCCCAGGCTGCGAATCCCAGGCTGAGCAGGGTGAATGCGATCAGGGCTTCGACGTGTCCCCAGCCCGACGTTGGATTCATGCCCATTCCGACGGTGTTCAGCGCCAGTTGGCTGAGATGGTACGAGGGCAGGACTTTAGCGAATACTTGCAATCCGTGCGGCAGCATGAACATCGGCATCCAGAGGCCCGAGCAGAACGACATCGGTAAGTAGACCAAGTTCACTACTGCGGGAGCGGAGTTCGGTTTGGCGAAGTAGCCGATGGCCAGCCCCATCGCGCTGAAAGGGATGGAGCCCGCGACCAGAATGGCGACTAGTTTCACAGCGGTCGCAACCGGTAGACGAAGGCCGCCGAAAGTAATGCCGACGGTGAGCAGCATCGCCATGATCACGGTGCTGAATACCACCGCGGCGAACAGCTTCGCCAGGAAGTAGGCGCTCACCGGCATGGGCGAGGCACGCTTCACCTGCAGCCAGCCTTGTCCGCGCTCCATTGCCAGGCTCACACCGAAGCCGAAGAGCGCGACCGCCATTATGCCGAAGCAGCCCATGGTCGCCAGCATGTAGGTCGCGTTGTCGCGGCGGTCGTGAGCATTGCCCAGCACGATGCCGAAGAGCACGTAGAACATCAGCGGGAATGCGATGGTCGAGATGGCATACACCGGGATGCGGGTTTTATTCAGCAGTTCATACTTGGCTTCTTTCGCGTAGAGAGCGATCGTTCGCGACAGCGAGCGTCGAGGCACAGCGATCACAGCGGGGAAAGTGGTGGTTGCCATGTTAGTTCGCCTCCTTCGATTCGGTGTTATGGTTCTGCGTCAGTGCCAGGAACGCTTCTTCCAGCCCTGCGTTCGTCACTTCCAGATCGGCGAGCCAGCTATCGCGCTGCAGGAGTTCGCGGACGACGGGTTCGGCGGCATTCACCTGTAGCTCGAAGGCGTTGCGATCGGCCTTCACGCTGAGCACACCCGCAATCCGGCGAATCTCTTCGATCTCCAGGCGGCTGGTGCAGCGAATCTGCTTGCCCATGGCGCGCGTCTTGATCTCCGCCGGCGTGCCTTCGGCGACGATCGCTCCCTTGTCGAGCACCAGAATGCGATCGGCCAGCGCGTCGGCTTCATTCAGATAATGCGTGGTGAGCAGCACCGTCTTGCCGCGCGCGATCAGGGTACGAATCTGCGACCACATCAGGCGCCGAGCCTCCACGTCGAGGCCGACCGTCGGCTCGTCGAGGAAGAGCAGGTCGGGATCGCCGCAGATGGCGATGCCGAAGAGCACGCGCTGCTTCTGTCCGCCGGAAAGCTCGCCATAGGGACGGTTCTTGATCTCGGTCAACCCGGCGATCTGGAAGGTCTCCTCCAGCGGCAGCGGGTTGGGATAGTACGACGAGAAGAGATCGATGTGCTCGCGGACCTTCAGCGTCTCCGGCACCCGGCCCACCTGCAACATGGCGCCCAGGCGAGGCCGAATCTGCGCCAGGTAAGGATCAGCGCCAAAGACGGCAACGTTGCCCGAATCCGGCCGAGCCAGACCGAGCAGCAGCCGCACCAGCGTCGTCTTGCCGGCGCCGTTGGGCCCGAGCAGCGCCAGCAGTTCCCCGGCGCAAATTTCCAGGTTGAGATCGTGCAGTGCTACGACGTTGCCGTAACTCTTCTTCAGATTGCGGGTTCTGGCGACGCTGACTTCCTGGGGAGCCAGCGCACTGCGGGAAACTTCAACAAGGGCGGTTGACATCGTTCACTCCGGGCACAGCTTGCTTTCCAGTACGGTAATGATGATCAGTCATACGCGAATCCGCCAGTAGTGCCGATTGTCAGCGAGGAGAGATGACAAATGTCATGAGAAGAGCTGTCAGCCGTCAGTTATCAGCTGTCAGCTCTTTACATCTTTCATCTGAAGCACAGTTCGGCGCCTTTGAGAGGGCAGATCGATCACCTTGCGCTTTCTTGATCATGGCTCCTTATACCGACTTTGGTCGGAGCCCGTAAGCCAGAGCGAAAACTAATTGGTAGGCAGGCACTTAGCTGACAGCTGACAGCTGACGGCTGAGAGCTGACAGCTGCTCCCGAGTGACTTCCGTCACTTTTGCAGGTGATTCCAGTCACGGCTCAATGGACCATCCACAGGCGACACTTGGGAGTAAGAGAGTGAGGGCCGAAGCCGGCCGCTGTCCCCTGCCTTTTGCAGCTCCGGCTGAGGTGAACGAGGTGAGCCATGCTGCTCGCGTACCGCCTGGTCAAGTTAATCGAAAACCATTCCGACGGATTAGCCCGTAGCCTGCACAACCGCTATCGCCAGTGCAACAAGTGCTCGGCTTATGCCAATGTGCCCGACAGCGAGTTGACCGAGAAGGTGTACGACGTCTATCGCCACCTTGGCGAATGGCTGCTGGGCAAGACGGAGTCTGATATCGAAAGCCGTTATCTCGAAGTCGGCGCCAAGCGTGCGGCACAAGGCGTTCCCATCAGCCAGGTCGTGTGGATGATCTGCCTGGTGCGCGAGAACCTGTGGGATTACCTGCAGAAGCACGCCGAGCTGGAACGCCCGGCGGAGATCTTTGGCGAACTCGAGCTACTGGAGATGTTGGACAAGTTTTTTCATCTGGCCATTTACTACGCCGCGCTGGGACACGAGCGGGCCATGGCCGGGTATTCCGTGAAAACTGAAATCGTATCTGCCTAGAAAGGGCCTATGCATGTCCTGGATCGACCAGTATCGTGACAAGCTGGTAACTGCGCGCGAGGCTGTTTCCTGCGTGGAATCGGGAATGCGCGTGTATATCCACCCCGGCTGCGCCGAGCCGGAAGCGCTGGTGGAAGCGTTGATGGGGCGTGCGCCTTACGTCAAGAACGTCGAGTTGATGCACCTGCTGACCTCCGGCAAGTCGCCCTACTGCGCGCCCGACATGGCAGAGCACTTTCGCCACAACGCGCTGTTCGTCGGTGGCAATGTTCGCGAAGCCGTGAATGCCGGCCGCGCCGACTACACACCCATCTTCCTTAGTGAGGTGGAAGCCCTCTTCGAGAGCGGCGAGATGCCCATCGACGTCGCACTGATTCAAGTATCGCCGCCTGATCCGCACGGTTACTGCAGCTTCGGCGTCGGCGTGGAGTGCACGCTGACCGCAGCGAAATATGCCCACCGCGTGGTGGCGCAGGTCAATGCTCAAATGCCGCGCACCTATGGCGACAGCTTCATCCATGTCAGCGAGATCGACGCCATTGTGGAACTGTCGCGACCCTTGTGCGAATTGAAGAAGCAGCCGAGCAATGAAGTCTATGAGCAGATCGGGGCACGTGTTGCCTCGTTGATCGAAGATGGCTCAGTCCTACAGTGTGGGATAGGAACAATTCCCGACGCCATCCTTCCCAATCTGATGGACCGCAAGGACCTGGGCGTTCACAGCGAGCTGATCTCCGACAACGTGATCCCGCTTATCGAAGCCGGGGTCATCAATGGCCGGCGCAAGAACATGAAGCCGCGCAAGATCATTCTTGGGTTTGTGCTGGGCACAAAGGTCCTCTTCGACTTCATCGACGAAAACCCCATCTTCGAGTTTCATCCCTCGGCCTATACCAACGACCCGTTCCGCATCGCGGCCAACGACCGCATGGTGGCCATCAATTCAGCCATCGAAGTGGACTTGACCGGGCAGGTCTGTGCCGAGTCAATCGGACCCCAGTTCTACAGCGGCTTCGGTGGGCAGCTCGATTTCATCCGCGGCGCGGCGCGCTCCAAGTATGGCAAGCCGATCATCTCCTTGCCATCGACCGCCAAGGGCGACAAAGTTTCGCGAATTGTGCCGCGACTGGCTCACGGCGCCGGTGTGCTGACCGGCCGTGCCGACGTGCATTACGTGGTGACGGAGCACGGTATCGCCTATTTGCACGGGCGCACCATTCGCCAGCGCGCCGAGGCGCTCATCCAGGTGGCCCATCCCAAGTTTCGCGAAGATTTGTACGAGTACTGCGAACAACAACGCTGGTTTCAACGCAATGCTTACGAAGTGGAAGTGCGAGGGTAACAAGACCATGTCATCGCAACCGCGCGGTAACGTAATCATCGATCTGGAAGAGTGCAAAGGATGCGGCTTGTGTGTGGAGTCGTGTCCTCCCGAATGTCTCGAGCTGGCGCCTGAGCTCAGCAAGTACGGAGTGCATCCGGCGCAATACACCGGCGAGGGCTGTACCGGCTGTGGCGCCTGTTTCTACTGCTGTCCCGAGCCGGGCGCAATCACGGTTGAGCGGCTGATCCCTCCGGCGAAAGCAGCCACTGCCATACCGCCGAAGCAGGAGGTGGCCCATGAGGCAACTCTGTAAAGGGAACGTCGCCATTGTGAAAGGCGCAGTGCTGGCCGGCTGCCGCTCTTTCTACGGATATCCCATCACCCCGGCCAGCGAGATCGCCGAATATGCCGCCCTCCTCATCCCGGAGGTAGGCGGCACGTTCTTACAAGCCGAGAGCGAAGTGTCGGCGATCAACATGGTGTACGGAGCATCGTCAGCGGGCATGCGCGTGATGACTGCCTCATCCGGCCCTGGACTGAGCCTGATGCAGGAGGGCATCTCCTACATGGCAGGCGCAGAGCTGCCGGGCGTCATCGTCGATGTCGTGCGTGGCGGCCCCGGCCTGGGCAACATCGCCCCCGAGCAGAGCGACTACTTCTGCATCGTGAAGGGCGGCGGTCACGGCTGCTATCGCAACCTTGTGCTGGCGCCGGCGTCGGTGCAGGAGATGTTCGATCTGACCATCCTCGCTTTCGAGCTGGCCGACCGTTATCGCAACCCGGTGGTCATCATGACCGATGGATACGTGGGCCAGATGATGGAGCCGCTTGACATCAAGTTGCGCAACATTGAGCAGCCCGCGAAGGACTGGGCCGTGAAGGGCACGGCGGCGACAAGGAACAACATGATCAGCTCCATCGTGCTGGAGCCGGACGCTTTGGAAGCGCATATTCGCCACCTGGAGTCGAAATATCAGCTTGCCCAGGAGCTGGAGAGCCGGCACGAAAACTACCTGACCGAAGATGCAGAAGTGCTGCTCGTGGGCTTCGGCATTGTGTCGCGGGTGTTGCGTTCGGCGATCGATCAGCTGCGGGCGCAAGGCGTGAAGGCCGGGCTGTTCCGCCCCATCACGCTGTGGCCGTTCCCGTCGCGCGAGCTGTGCGAAACGGCGAAGAACGTGAAATCAGTGCTGGCAGTCGAGTTGAGCACGGGAATGATGGTGGAAGACGTGAGGCTGGCGCTCAACGGCACAGTTCCGGTGGAGTACTACGGACGCGTCGGCGGCAACGTACCCATGGCGGAAGAGATCACCGCGCAAGTGTTCGCGCGCATGGCAGCACACGTGTGAGGGATTGAGTTTCTGACGTTCCTTCCCGCACTTCGTGTGTCGCATCGCCGAATCTTCACCGGCGCATGCCCCAGCACGGAGGGCGGAATATCTTAGCTCAGGACGTAAGTCCTGGGTGGGCGTTGACGGCAGATCCGAGTCCCGTAGGGACGGCATAACGCCGGCGGGCTCGTGAGGGAGGAATTTGTGGAAGGCTATCAGGTAATTCACGAGAAATCTCCGGCATTCTACGATAAATACGAGCGCAAGGCTGAGCTGCAACAACAGACGCACTACTGCCCCGGATGCGGACACGGCGTCGTTCACAAGCTCATTGCCGAAGCCCTCACTGAGCTCGGCGTGCAGGACCGCGCTATCCTCGTCAGCCCTGTCGGCTGCTCCGTCTTCGCCTACTACTATTTCGACGTAGGCAATGTGCAGGTCGCGCATGGCCGCGCACCGGCAGCGGCAACTGCGCTGAAGCGCTCCCATCCCGAGTCCATCGTGATGGCCTATCAGGGCGACGGCGACCTGGCCGCCATCGGAACGGCGGAGATCATTCACGCGGCCAATCGCGGCGAGAACATCTGCGTCTTCTTCGTCAACAACTCCATTTACGGCATGACCGGCGGCCAGATGGCGCCGACCACCCTGGTCGGCCAGAAGAGCAGCACCTCGCCCTGGGGACGCCGCGCCCACAACGAGGGCCTGCCGCTGCATGTCTGCGAACTGCTGGCTGCGCTGGAAACGCCGACCTACCTCGAGCGCGTCGCGCTCAGCGACATGAAGAACATCATGAAGGCCAAGAAGGCGGTGAAGAAGGCGCTGCAGATCCAGAAGGACGGCGGCGGCTTCTCGCTAGTCGAGTTCCTCTCGCCTTGCCCCACCATTCTGAAGATGGACCCGGTCGTTGCGCGCGAGTGGGTCGGCGACACTCTGGTAAAAGCTTTCCCGCTGGGCGTCTTCCGCGATCGCAGACCCAATCTGCCGCCCGATGCCGAGGTTCCCATGAAGACCGTAGCGGAGGCGCTGGGAGTCGATGAAAGTGAGAGCAGTGAGCCGGCCGCGCGGCGTCATCATCACACCCGCGACCTGACGGTGAAGATTGCTGGCTTCGGCGGCCAGGGCATCCTGCTGATGGGACAGCTGCTCGCCGAAATGGGGCTGCGCGAGCACATGGAAGTCAGTTGGCTGCCCTCGTACGGTCCCGAGATGCGCAGCGGCAGCGCGCACTGCCACGTAACCCTGTCGCACGATCGCATCGGCACGCCGCTCATCTCGCAGCCGGAAGTTCTGATTGCGATGAACGAGCTGTCGCTGCACAAGTTCGCGTCCAGCGTCGCCTCAGGCGGATTGATTCTTTACAACCACACCAAGCTTCCCGAGGGCTTCAGTGCGCCGCAGGCTCGTGTGGTCTGCGTGCCGGCTTCGGAAATTGCCGACAAGATGGGAACGGCGAAAGTTGCCAATGTCGTGATGCTTGGCGCGTTGCTGGAAGAGACGGAGTGCTTGCCAGCCGAGTCGGCGCTTTCCGTGCTGGAAGACACGGTGAAGAATCCCAAGCTGCTCGATCTGGATCGCAAGGCCATCGCTGCCGGCCGGGACTATGTTGACACCGAGATCGAGGTTGGCGCAGTATCCCAGCCCGACGGGTATTCGTACTGAAGAAGCTATCAGCTATCAGCCGTCAGCTTTCAGTCGTCAGCTACTGCAATTCTGCGGCTGCGGCAGGGCGGAGTGCGGTCTTTCGACAACCGATCTCAACCGGTTAGCTAATTGCTAACTGCCAATTGCTAATTTCCGCTACAGCGGTATATTCCCGTGCTTTTTGGGCGGGTTCTTGTCGCGCTTGTTCTCCAGCATCTCCAGCGCCTGAATCAGCTTGCGGCGCGTGTCGCGAGGACGAATCACCGCGTCGAGATATCCGCGCTCGGCGGCGATGTAAGGATTAGCAAAGCGCTCGCGAAACTCCTCGATCTTGGCGGCACGATCAGCATCGGGATTCTCAGACTTCTCCAGCTCGCGACGATAAACGATGTTCACCGCACCTTCCGGACCCATGACCGCGATTTCGGCCGTCGGCCACGCGTAGTTCACGTCGGTGCGAATGTGCTTTGAAGCCATAACGCAGTACGCCCCGCCGTACGCCTTGCGGGTGATGACGGTAATCTTCGGCACCGTCGCTTCGGAAAACGCGTACAGCAGCTTGGCGCCGTGGGTGATGATGCCACCATATTCCTGCTGCGTGCCCGGTAGAAATCCCGGAACATCTTCAAAGGTGATCAGCGGAATGTTGAAGCAGTCGCAGAAGCGGACGAAGCGAGCGCCTTTGATGCTGGCGCTGATGTCGAGCACGCCCGCCAGAAATGCCGGCTGATTGGCGACGATGCCCACCGGCTTCCCGTTCAGGCGGGCGAAGCCGATGACGATATTCTTCGCGTAATGCTCCTGTACCTCGAAGAAGTAGTTGTCGTCGATGACCGAGTTGATCACGTCCTTGATGTCGTAGGGCTGATTGGATTCGGCGGGGACGATGGTGTCGAGATGCTCGTCAGCGCGGTCGATGGGATCGGTGCAGGGCTTGCGCGGTGGATCTTCGAGATTGTTCGAGGGCATGAAGCTGAGCAGCTCGCGAATCATGCTGAGGCACTCGGCGTCGTCGTGCGCCATGAAGTGCGCCACGCCGGACCTCTCATTGTGCGTCATCGCACCGCCGAGCTCGTCTTTCGTGACCTCCTCGTGGGTCACCGACTTGATGACATCGGGGCCGGTGATGAACATGTACGAAGTGTTCTGCACCATCAGGATGAAGTCGGTCATGGCGGGCGAATAAACCGCGCCGCCGGCACACGGACCCATAATGGCCGATATCTGCGGGACGACACCGGAGGACAGCACGTTGCGCAGGAAGATGTCGGCATAGCCGGCCAGCGACATCACGCCTTCCTGAATGCGCGCGCCGCCGGAGTCGTTGAGGCCGATCACCGGCGCGCCGACCTTCATCGCCATATCCATAATCTTGACGATCTTGGCGGCGTTGGTCTCCGAAAGCGAGCCGCCGAAGACGGTGAAGTCCTGCGCGAAGACGAAGACCAGGCGGCCTTCGATGCGGCCATAGCCGGTCAGGAAGCCGTCGCCGAAGTACTTCTGCTCTTCCATGCCGAAGTCGGTGCAGCGGTGGGTGACGAGCTTGTCGGTCTCTTCGAAGGTGCCTTCGTCGAGCAGGAACTCGATGCGCTCGCGCGCCGACATCTTGCCCTGCTTGTGCTCGCGTGCCCGGCGCTCTTCACCGCCGCCCGATTCGGCAAGCGAGTCGCGGCGCTTCAGTTCGGCTAATTTCTGTTCCAGATTCATGGGAGGGATTATAAACAGCGCAGAGGGCGAAGCTATCAGAGTATCGCGATGCGAGGCTCACGGAGCAGTGTGATGACGGTACTTGTCACAAATCCCACGCCGGGAAAGACAGCTGGGTGGAGCACCCTGGCAAGTTCGTCGCCGGAGCCGATCACCTATGAAATGGGGATTTCCCGACAGCTATCCCCCTTAACTTCCGGTTGCCGACGATCCGCCCTGGGCGGCCCTGATTTGGAGCGAGTGTGCAATGAGCATATATGGCTACTTCGATTGAACGATGGTTGGTATAAAGGGAATTTATGAACTGAAGCATATTCGAGTCGGCAATTAAGCACAGGGCGAGTCTTCAGTTCCGAACTTATTTCAAGCCAAGCTCGCCATCGTACTGTTGGATGACCGCGTAGCACTCGCAGGCGGAGTCTTCAAGTTTCTTGCGGTTCACGATCTTCACCGCACCACGGGTGTACTCGATGATCTTCTTCCTCTGCAATACACCCGCTGCCAAGCTCACGGTGGGTCTATCTGTCCCCAGCATGGTGGCGAGAAAATCATGAGTGATGGGCAGCGACCCTGAATCCACTCTATCCTGAGTCATTAGCAACCAACGCGCAAGCCGCTGCCCAATATCGTGCAGCCGATTACACGCGGCTGTTTGTGCAACCTGCATACCCCGAATTGCGGCATAGCGGCTCAACATAAATTGAAGGTGGGGAGCGGATTCCAAAGTGTTTTGCAAAGCTCCGACCGCTACCCGAAACCCATCCCCCGTGATTTGTACCACCGCTTGAAGCGGCCCCCTGTCCAGGCCAACAGCCGCCGGTGTTCCTGTAAAGCCCTCTTTTCCAACTATGCCAGCTTCGGCCGTTTTTCCATCTTTCATTACGACGACAAGAGAAATCAAACCTCGATTCGGGAAATACGCAAATTCCAGCTTACCGCCCGCCTCGTGAAGGACTAGATGGTTCGGCAAGCTGACGTATTCGAGATGAGGGCGGAGGGAGTTATATTCGCTCTCGGAGATGGATAAAAGGATTATGTTGCGGACTGGTTTCCCATCGGTATTAGTCCGCTCGCCAGACCGCACGATTTGGAGGTTTTTGCGCGCCACAAACCAGAACCGAAAACCATCCCAGCTGGGAGAGTGAACTAGTCGTGGCATGCGAAACAGGAACCCTGCTTATTCGCTCCACTCGAAAAATTATACAGTGCCCTCCCCAACGCTTCGGTAGGGTGTCCTACGTTAGCTTTACCCCTGATACCCGCAAGCATCGCGACGCACGAAACGGGGCCTCGCTTCGACGCACTTCAAAGACGGCTCCCAAATCGGCCGAGCTAACGAAAATCTTCTAGGCATGTTTGATGGCCGACAGACCGTCGAAATTGGCGTGTGATATCAGTGGAACGGGGAAACAAATAGGCCCTGTGGTTATCGCGGGGATCGTCGTAACCTCGGGAGTCCCATTCCGTTTCAGCGCCTCCCACAAGTCTAATGTCGAAGTGTAAGCGCCGCCCCTTTGGAGGTATGAAATGAGCGCCAGGGGCATTCCAACCCGTAACCAAGGCCGTCCAGCCGAACGGGTTCCGTTGGTTGATTCGGTGCGATCCGCAAACCCTGCCACGGGAGAAATTGTAAAGCCTTCCCGGCTTCAAAAACCCAAACCGCAACCCAACAATGGCGATACGGCGTTTGATCCCAAGACCTTTCTCGCGAGAGCTGGGCTGGGCAGAAAAATTCTCAATCTGAAAAAGAATGAGGCAGCCTTCGTGCAAGGCGACCCTGCCGATGCGATTTTTTACGTGCAGAAGGGCCAGCTGAGAATCACTGTCACTTCCGCGAACGGAAAAGAAGCCACGATCAGCCTGGTGGGTGCAGGAGAATTCCTGGGAGAGAACTGCATGGTCTCTGCTCATCCTCTTCACCTCTCGACTGCCACCGCAATGACCGAGTGTGCCCTACTCAAGATCAGCAAGACGGAAATGGTCCGGGTACTTCACCAACAGCCAGACTTATCGGAGATGTTCGTCTCCTTTCTTCTTGCCCGGAACGCTCGTATCCAGGCGGACCTGGTCGATCAACTTTTCAATTCAAGCGAGAAGCGGCTGGCGAGGATTCTGTTACTGCTCGCGCAGTTTGGCAAGGAAAGCAAACCCGAGACGGTGGTTCCCAAGATCAGCCAGGAGATATTGGCTGAGATGATTGGCACCACCCGATCCCGAGTGAGTTTTTTTATGAATCGCTTCAGAAAATTGGGCTTCATTGAATATAACGGCGAGATTCAGGTTCACAACACCCTTCTAAATATCTTTCTTCAGGAATGAGGGCAGTAGGTGCGAACATCTTCGACCTTTCCTGGAGGACAGCGACGACTTCGCGTAAGCCCAGGCTTGTGCGTGCGCTCCCCCCGAACCCAATAACGCCTTGTACGCCTTTGCGCTTCTCGTCGCGCAGCCAGATCACCAAGTACGCCAGCTGTAAAAACGAAACGAAAAGACCAAGCGGGACCTAACCCAAGCGCGTCACACGGCAAGGCGAGGACATGAACATGCCAGCTGCCGATAAGAGCCGCAAGTGCCCAGAACAGCACATCCAAGAAGCCCTCGGATTGGTGCACGCTGCTTCCCTCAATAACCAGTACCTGCATCTCTCACAGAAGTACGCCTATTCTCCGGGTCAGACTCCCGTCGTACTTTGTTACGTTACGTGCCCAGACGCGATGGCCGCGTGCGGTTAGACAAGCAGTCGGTGAGGCGGTGCAGAGTGTTTTTGCGGAACACGGACTGATCATTCACAAGCCACAGCAGCGCCGCATCAACCATAGCTGTTGAGAACAGGCCACTACACAACTTATCCCAAATCTGCCGTACCCGCGGACTTGGCTGATCTTGCCCTTATACCAAGCGATCACGCGTTGTTATCATTGTTCCGTATTCCGGCGCCTATCCTCGGTTACCCGAAATGCTCCCAGCCCGCCGGTCTCAAGATTTCGCTCTTCCCGCTCGCGTGAACCACCTTCATCCGCTTGCCGCGGACGATCTCTCCCATTCGTGTAACCGGAACTCCGGCAATCTGCTTGGGAATGCGACGCTCGGGCCGGGCGGTGAAGAGCAATTCGTATTCTTCTCCGCCATGCAAGGCGAGGGCGAGCCCGTCTTTTGCGGGCAGCACAGGCAGAGCGTCCACGTAAACGACGGCGCCAGTTTTGCTCTCGTCGCAGAGGTGAGCGAGATCGGTCGAGAGGCCGTCGCTGATGTCGATCATGGCAGTGGCCAGTTTCTTTTCGCGCAGGAATTGGCCAACCGCGATTCGCGGGTCGGGATAGAAGTGTCGGAGATGCGAGCTGGGCCGCAGCTTCTTGCCATCGCGCAGCTGATGGAGCGCCGCGACGGAAGAGCCGAGTGCGCCGGTGACATAAATCATGTCGCCGGGGCGCGCGCCGGAGCGGAGGATCGCCTTTCCCGCCGGCACGGAGCCAAGCACCATGATGTCGGCCAGAATTCCGTCTGGCGATTGCGCCGTGTCTCCGCCGGCAAGAGGAACCGAATATCGCGCCGCCAGCTTCAGCAGTCCCTTGATGAAGCGATCGACCCAGTTTTGCGGGAGGTCCGCGGGCAGCGCCAGCGAAAGAAATGCTGCGACCGGTGTTCCTCCCATGGCGGCAATGTCGCTGAGACCGCGGGCCAGGCAGCGGTGGCCCACTGATTCCGGCGGATGCCACTCGCGCCGGAAGTGAATGCCTTCCAGGCTGAAGTCGGTGGTGACCAGCGCCTCGTGACCGCGAGGAATCTTGAGGACGGCGCAGTCGTCGCCGATGCCATATCCCGCCCTATGCTCGCCGCGTCCAGCGGCGGCCCGGCGAATGCGCTGGATGAGTTGCTTTTCTCTCAGAGGCATGGTGTGGAGGCCGGCATCTTCGTGGCCACCATCATAGGGCATGGCGGTTGATTCGCCCGAGAGATATAGGAGGCGAATGTGGGGGCCAGGCAAACTGTTGCGCATCCACGCTGCTGGGCCGCCATATATCTGCGGCAGGGGCGGGCGATCCTTCTCCACCTGTTCCTGACAAAATCCTCCCCAGGGCGTGGCGCAGTTCCCATAGTTTCGCTACTATGTTTCCACCTCGTTCTGGCCATAGGTTGGAAACACCGGGCTCCCTTCGCATCTTCAAGCTAAGATGTCGTCGCCTCGCTTCGAGGCAGAAAGATGGTGAAATCCGACTATGACTCACGTTTTGCTACTTGCGCTCCTCATCGGCTTCGTTGCCGGGCTGCGCTCGCTGACAGCGCCCGCCTTGGTAAGCTGGGCCGCCCACCTGGGCTGGCTGAACCTGCAGGGCACACCGTTAGCATTCATGGGATCGGCCGTGGCAGTTGGAATTTTCACGCTGCTGGCGATCGTGGAACTCGTCGCGGACGTGCTGCCTAAGACGCCGGCGCGCACCACGCCGGTGCCGTTCATCGCGCGCATCGTGATGGGAGGATTGTGCGGCGCGTGTCTTTACCTTAACGGCGGCCAGTCGTTGGCCGTGGGAGTGGTGGTTGGCGTGATTGGCGCCGTGATCGGAACTTACGCGGGCTATCACATCCGCCAGGCGCTGGTCAGCGGTCTGAAGGTGAAGGACATCCTGATCGCGATTCCGGAAGACATCATCGCGATCGCGCTGGCGTATTGGGTGGTGCGTTAGGCAGCAAAGCGGCGCGCTCCACACCAGCGGTCAGGCATCATCAATCATTCACTGAGACTTGTGGTACTTGTGCGCTGGCGCTTGTCCCGCATGCGGCGCGCGGCGCGCGCCCAACTCTTTCATGCGAGCTGCGAGCGCGGCCTGGTGCTTGGCCTTCTCCGCCGCCTCTTCTTCCGGCGTGAGCACACGGCGCACGATCGGCCCATTCAATTTGTAGGTGAGTTCCACCATCTGCCCGTCGTCATTCTTCTTGCGGATGGTGAAGGTCGGCAGGTCGCCTTCCTTGCCGAAATCCTGATGCCCGACCTTGGCCGGGAGGTAGCCTTCCAGGTTGTGTTCACGGTAGGCGGTCTCGTAACGATGCTTGGCGCGATTGCGGGTGAAGATGCGGATCTGATTGAAGTCCCACGCCAGACCATCCTTGGGCTCGTTCAGCAGGACCAGGAACTGCGGCTGCTGCTTGCCGTCTTCCTCGACGGTGTTGAGCACGAAGTATCCGATGATGCGCTGACCCTCGGCGTACTGCGCGATGTCCAGCGGGATGTCGAGATCGACCATGCGCAGCAGTACCCAGCCCACATGACCGTTGGCCGCGCGCACCAGATACCAGTCTTCCATGATGGGCTTGGGCGGAGGTGCAGCGGCCGTTCCCGTCGCAGGAGCTTTCGCTGGAGTGCTCTCGGCGGAGGAGGTCGCGGCCGGCTTCTGGCTTGGGGATTGCGAAGGGTTGGCCTTCTTTTGATTTCCCGGCGCGTTTGCCTTGGTGGATGAGGAAGGTTTGGGCGGCGCTGGGGCCTTCGGTGGATTCTTATCTGCCGTGGTGCGCCTCAGGATCTCGACCTTCTCGCCATCTTTAAGCTGGTACAGATGCTCCCCGTCGCGCGAGGGCGTCAGGTGCATGTTGAGCTCGGCGCGCGTGGCGCCGTGCGCCTGCACGGGCGTATTGGCATCGTCGTCGGCGAGCTTCTGGAATCCGTCGTAAACCTCTTGTGGCACCAGGCTGCGCTCTTCAATCCAGCCCTCCTGGCCGCCGGCGGTGCGCACGCGCAGGAAGCGCCGCTGCTTCTCCAGAATCTCGACGCGATCTCCGTTGTGCACGGTTCCCACCTTGTTGTACATGGTGGCGACGCGATCGCGCAGGCTGGTCTCGGCAGCCGAGACGTACATGTACTCGTGATGCGTCAGCGCCTGGCGCTTGCAAGCGGAGGCGAGCATCAGCGAGGCCAGCGCAGCAGCCAGCAGAATTCGAAGGAGATGTCGGCGGAAGGATTTCACCGGGCCACAGATCACTATAAACCCAGGACCGGAACGGAGCGATCGGGCGGCGGCAAAAAGCGGCCAACGAACCACGAAAGACACGCGCCGTTCAAGGTTTAGCTGTCAGCTATCGGCTGTCAGGCGGTCTCTATTCGACCTGTCATCGCCGGGAAGCAAGCATAATTCCTGCGAGAAGAACATTTCCGTTCGCGTTGGACGGATTCTGTAAGCATCTCGATGAAACCATGGCTGAAGTGAAGCCTCGGGAATTCGTGGATTCCGGCTGACTCACTGATTCGACTGATGGCTGATGGCTGATAGCTGATAGCTGATAGCATCCTCAGTCCAAGAGGCTATAATGTTGGTTCTCATGAAAGCCTACGTTTACGTCTCGCTGAAGAAAAGTGTGCTCGACCCGCAGGGCAAAACCATTCACGGCGCGCTGAAGAAGATGGGCTATCGGGGCATCGACGATCTGCGCCAGGGCAAGTATTTCGAGATCGCGCTGGATAGTAGTGTCAGCCGCGAAGACGCGCAGGCCGAGGTGGAACGCATCGCCCGCGAAGTACTGACGAATCCGGTGATTGAGGAGTATCGGTTCACGCTGGAAGGGTAGATTGTCTCGGGCTCCTCGATTTGCGTTGTTCGGGACGAACACCCCCGCTCAAGCAAAAGAAGCTTGAACGGGGCACCCGCTTGGGGTGGCACGCGAGGCAACCCGCACGCCGACAAGATCCCGAATCTGCACCGGCGCTCCGCATCGCCGCTTCCTGCTGTAACATCCAATCCACTAACGGTTACAATCTAGACACGTCTTCTCCCACGTCCAGTTCCGGCCGGTAGGATTTCAAAGCGCCCAAAGGGAGTGCATATGTGCGGCATTGTTGGTTACGTAGGACAAAAGCAAGTTGTGCCGGTCATCATCGACGGCCTGCGCCGGTTGGAATACCGCGGCTACGACTCTGCCGGCATCGCGGTCGCCGGTAATGGCGAAGGCCTGCAGGTTCGCCGCGCCGAGGGGAAGCTGCGCAACCTGGAAGAGGTCATTCGCCTGAAGCCGCTCGACGGCACCTACGGCATCGGCCACACTCGCTGGGCCACGCACGGACGCCCTACGGAGGAGAACGCCCACCCCCATCGCGACTGCACCGGCAAGATCGTCGTCGTGCACAACGGCATCGTCGAGAATTACGTCAGCCTGAAGAAGAAGCTGATCGACGAAGGCCACAAGTTCCGCACTGAGACCGACACCGAAGTCATCGCCCACCTGGTGGAGAAGAACCTGAGCGCCGACGGCAACGGGCATCGCGTTCCGCTGGAAGAGGCCGTCCGCAAGACGGTTAAGTTGCTGACCGGCGTCTTCGCCATCGCCGTCATCTCGTCCGACGAGCCCAACAAGATCGTTGCCGCGCGCAATGGCCCGCCCGCGGTCATCGGCCTGGGCAAGAACGAGTACTTCGTCGCCAGCGACGTGCCTGCGATTCTCTATCACACACGCGATCTCTTCTTTCTCGCCGACGGCGATCTCGCGGTCATCACGTCCAGCGGCGTGCAGCTCTCGGATTTCGAAGGCCAGCCGATTACCCGCGAGGTGCAGCACATCACGTGGGACCCCATCATGGCGGAGAAGGGCGGCTTCAAGCATTTCATGCTGAAGGAAATTTACGAGCAGCCGCGCGCCGTCCGCGACACCACGCTGGGCCGCGTCTCGCTCGACTCGGGCAAAGTCTTTCTCGACGAGATGGACATCACTGAAGACGATTTCCGCAAGCTGAGCAAGGTGTACATCGCCGCCTGCGGCACCAGCTGGCACGCGGCGCTGGCGGGCAAGTTCATGATCGAGCGGCTGGCCAAGCTGCCGGTGGAAGTCGACTATGCCAGCGAGTTCCGCTACCGCGATCCGCTGACCGGTCCTGAGGACCTGACGATTCTGATCACGCAGTCAGGCGAGACGGCCGACACCATCGCCGCCATGCGCGAGTCGCGCGCCAAGGGCGGTAAGACGCTGGGCATCTGCAACGTGGTCGGATCGATGATCGCGCGCGAGTCCAACGGCACCATCTACACTCACGCCGGTCCGGAGATCGGCGTCGCCTCGACCAAAGCTTTCACGGCGCAATTGACGGCACTGTTTCTGCTTGCGGTTTACCTCGGCCAGGTTCGCGGAACCATCGATCTGGAACGTTCCAAGCAACTGCTGGAAGAGCTCACGCGGATTCCGAGTAAGCTGGAAGCGCTGCTCACCCGCGACGAGGACACCGAGGATCTCGCGAAGGAGTACCACCGCGCGCACGATTTTCTCTTTCTCGGACGCGGCATTCACTATCCCATCGCGCTGGAAGGTGCGCTCAAGCTGAAGGAGATTTCTTACATCCACGCCGAAGGCTATCCCGCCGGCGAGATGAAGCATGGTCCCAACGCGTTGATTGACGAGGACCTGCCGGTGGTGATTCTTGCGACGCATGACAAGACGGATCCCGGCTCGGTGCTGCGCTACGAGAAGACGCTGTCGAACCTGAAGGAAGTGAAGGCGCGCTCAGGCACGGTGATTGCGATTGCTACTGAGGGCGACGAAGACATTCGCGAGGCTGCCGATCACGTGCTCTACGTGCCCGACGCGCCGGAGCTGCTGGCGCCGATTCTGGAAGTCGTGCCCTGCCAGCTGCTCGCCTACCACATTGCGGTGCGGCGCGGCTGCGACGTGGATCAGCCGAGGAATCTGGCGAAGTCGGTTACGGTGGAATAAAGGCCGCGGTTCGCTCTTCGCTTTTCGCCAGATCGCAATTCGTCGGGCCGACGAACAAGGTTGTTCAGGCAAACTGTGGATGCTACAGTCCTTTCGCCCTCTGTCAGCGAAGGATAGGAACCCTCTCGTCATTTCCTTGTGGCATTTCGCATAACCCACGCAGCCCAGGTGCGCTCGCTGATTTCGCCAGCGGCGGCCTGCAGTAAGATGGCGGTTTCCTCGACTTCGCTGCAGGTCAGTTCCCATCCGTTCAGTTCCAGAAATACAAGCATTGCGATGAGTGCAATGCGCTTGTTGCCATCCACGAAGGCATGATTGCGGAGAAGGCCCCAACCGTAGGCAGCGGCCAATTCCGGGACAGATACGTCGGGGCGATACGCCGCCAGGTGCTTCGGCCTCGCCAGCGCCGATTGCAGCGACTCGGGTGCCCGAAGGCCCTGGAGGCCGCCATAATTTGCTATTAAGTCCCGGTGAATGGCGATCACAGCTGTCGAGGTTAGCCAATGCAGGCGCTTCACTTCGCCAGTTCTCGAAGACTGTTCCGATGACGCGGCTCAATCCGGCGGAATGCTTCAACTTGATCCGAAAAATCGGCATCAAACGGAGACAACTCGATTCCCGTCTCGGTATCCGAAATGCTAAGCGTGCTACCCTCCTCCACGCGCAGCCGCGAAATTACTTCCTTTGGAAGCAGAACGCCTAAGCCGTTTCCAATTTTCCGAAGTTTTGTCTTCATCAGCACATTATAACCTCGGTTATAACTGCCCTGCCCTTTTCGCTTGAAACCCTTGTCAGGGTCGCTCACCCTCCAAGAAGCATCTACATAGCAGACACCATGAGTACCCAAGTCCAGGAGCGCACTACCTTCGAGCGCCTGCTGTTGACAGCGGAGCTGACGAAGTCGATTCTGCTCTCGCCGCAGACCAAGCACCTCGAATTCCGGGTCGGCGGCGTCGACGAGTTTCGCTTCGTGCCCGGGCAGTTCGTCTCCATCAAACAGCCGCGTCCGGATGGCAAGCAGCACACGCGTGCTTACTCCATTGCCTCGGCGCCGCGCACCGACGCGACCTTCGACCTCTGCCTGAACCGCGTGGACGACGGCTTCCTCTCCAACTGGCTGTGCGACCTCGAGGTTGGCACGACGGTGCAGTTCCACGGGCCGCACGGACTGTTCACCCTGCGCGAGCCCAAGGGCGATGCAATCTTCATCGCTACCGGCACAGGCATTGCACCCCTCCGCGGCATGGTTCAGTGGCTGTTCGAGGAGCCCGCCCGCAATCGTGGTCACGAATACTGGCTGGTCTTCGGCACCCGCTACGAGCACAGCATTTATTACCGCGACGAGTTCGAACGGATCGAGCGCGACAATTCCAACTTCCACTATGTGCCGACGCTCAGCCGTTGCGGCGACCGCTGGCAGGGCTGCCGCGGGTACGTCCAGGACCATGTGCGCCAGATCGTCGCCGGACGCCGCGACCTGCAGGCTTATATCTGTGGACTGCATCAGATGGTCGACACCAACCGTAAGCTGCTTCAGGAAGAGATGGGCTGGGAGCGGAAGCAGGTGGTGTTCGAGCGGTACGACTGAAAGAAGCCGCGAGCAACTAGCCACGAGCTACGAGCCGCGACCTACTGGCATTTAGCTCTCAGCCATTGGCGACCCTACTTGCCCCATTTTTTGCTCTGGCGCATCATGTTCCGCATGCGCCCTGGTGCCGTGATCGTCTTGTGCTGCCTGCTGTTCGCGACGGGCGCTTTCGCGCAGAACTGGAAGCAGGTTCACAAGAAAGATGAAGCGAAGTGGGAGAAAACCACCGGGCTCTATTCGGTGATCATTCACAAACTCTGGCGTTCGGCGTCAAATTTTCCGGATGAGAAGGACGACGATTCCCGTATCGCCAACCTCGATTTGGACGGCCTCGCCGAACGCCATCACGTCTTGTTGGTGACCTACGCGGGCGAAAAGAATTGTCTCACTGTGACCGTGTTCAATCGCCTTTCCGAGAGTAAGTTCGAAAAACTGTGGTCGGTGGAGCAGCCTCCGGATGGAAGTGGCTTCTGCGACGGCGCCTCCGGCACCGCCCAGGCCGAAGCCGCCAACGGCGTCATCAACGTGCGCGTGCCGCGGGCGAAGGCCGGCGGCGGTGTCGATTACATGGTGTACAGCTACGAGTGGAACGGGATTACGTATCGCCTGGCGAGCAAGCATGAAGAGCGGGATCGATAGATCGTCCTATGGTTCACGGGATCGTCACAAGACTGAAGGCTGAAAGCCGATGGCTGCCCCTGATTGCTAACTGCCAATTTCTGCCTGTACAATAGCTTTGCTTCCTGAACAGCGAGTTAAGCTTCTCACTCGCTTCCACCCGTGCCGAAGTGGCGGAACTGGCAGACGCGCATGGTTCAGGTCCATGTACCCGCAAGGGTGTGGGGGTTCGAGTCCCTTCTTCGGCACCAAATTTATTCTGCAGAGGTCCTTCGCTGGGTTCAGGATTTCGGCCTGTTGGAAATCCTTCACCAGCACTCGGCTCCCGCTCAGGGAAGAGGTAGTCTTGAAGGAACTCTCTCCGCGAGCAGTGTCTAAGCGACCGATTCTCATTGTCATAAGTGGGCCGCAGATCCATGGGCACACAGGACAGGATCTGCGAGCTGACCCGCCAGCAAACGGTCTTGTGCCACACATCCCGATGTGTAAATATTGACACATGGCAACGAATCTTGCACTGGATGACCGCCTGATTGAAGAAGCGCGCAGCGTCGGCGGACACAGGACGAAGAAAGAAGCTGTGACGGCAGCGCTGCAAGAGTATGTCCAACGCCGCAAGCAGATGGAAATTATCGAGCTGTTCGGTACTATTGACTACGATCCACGATATGACTACAAAGCCCGGCGATGGCGGAAGCGCCGGTGACGGTGCTGGTGGATACGTCCGTTTGGTCGCTTGCGCTACGACGCGCCCGGCGACATCTGTCTCCTGAACAGAACAGGCAGGTGTTTGTTCTCGAGGAGATTATCGTTGAAGGGCGCGCACGGCTACTCGGAGCCGTGCGGCAGGAACTGCTGAGCGGAATCAAACACGCTGAGCAGTTTGCGCGATTACAGCAGCAATTGCGAAATTTTCCGGACGTTCCTCTCACCCGAGAGGATTATGAAACTGCAGCCGAGATTAGCAACGCCTGCGAAGCTTACGGCGTCGTGGGAAGCTCGATCGACATGCTGCTGTGCGCGGTTGCGCTACGCCGAAACTGGGCGATCTACACTTCTGATCGTGACTTTCAGCATTACGCCAAGTACACGCCGATCGTCCTGCTCTCGTGAACCGACCCCGCCCCTTATGCCATCGCCGGCGTGTATTGAATCGCCAGCAGAGTCTCATCATCGGTACGTTCCGCACCGCTGCGGAAGGTGGCGATATCTTGCTGCAGCGCCTCCACGAATTTTGACGGGCAGCCAGCGCGCTGTTGCGACAGGAGCTGGGCTACCGATTCTGTCCCGTACTCTTCGCCGCGATCGTTGGCCGCTTCGCTGACTCCATCGCTGTAGAGCACCAGCGTGTCGCCGGGCAACATCTGAGCTTTGGTCACGCAGACGGTGTCGTCGGCAAAGATGCCCAGCGGCCGGCAGGTGCTCTCAAAGCGGCGAATCCCGGTATCGCCGGAAAGCAGCGCCGGCGGATGCCCGACGTTCACCAGTTCCAGTTCGCCACAGGCGGAGGTTCTGCCAAATACGGTCGTCGCATACTGCGAGGGCAGCGCGCTCTCCTGAAAGAGGCGGTTGGCTCGCACCACGAACTGGTCTACCGTCAACCCCAGCGGTATCAGCGAGCGAAACACGGCTCGCAAATTGGAGGCCAGCATGGCCGCGGCGACTCCTTTGCCCGATACGTCCGCCAGGATGAAGTAGAGATGACCGTTTTCCCGGATCACGTCGCAGTAATCGCCGCTAATCACGCCCGCCGGCTGATAGTGGAAGGCGATGTCCCATCCGTCGATGGCAAGCTGCGATGATGGCAACAATCCCTTCTGGATCTGCGCCGCCAATTCCAGGTCGTATTCGAGGGCGCGCTGCTGCTTGGGTGTGAGGCAATCGAGACAAACCCGGGCGAGTGGATTGTCGCGCAAGCGATCCTCTTCCACCGTACCCTGGCACAATTCGCACACGCCGAAAGCGCCGTGATCGATGCGGTGCAAGGCGCTGTCCACCTCTTCCAGCAGGCGAAGCATGTGTTCGCTTTGCGTGTCGCCGACCACCGCAGTTAAGCGCGCGCGCCCCGCCAGCAACTGCTCGCGGACGCTGTTAACGTAGACCGTTTCTCCAATTGCCATGGCTAACCACCTTATAGACTTTAGAGAGTTATGAAGAGCGCCCGGATGCAGTCTTTTTCGATATCGCATCCCGACTTAGGACAGGCTAAACGCTGCCCGGCGCTGGCGTCATTCTGCATCTTGCGGCCAAAGGAAATTCGGCGCATGGTTCGCCGCCGGTGCTGAATGGCAGCAAAGGAAATGTGTGACTTATCTGGCAGGCCGACGGATTCCTATCCACGCATCGGTGCGAGCCGTAGCCAACGGAACTTTGCACCTCATCTTCTCGCACATCTTCATTTGCAGGACTGCCGATCGCGATCATGACCTCGCGGGCGTCACGAAGAAGTTGAATTTCCTGTGTCATCAGACGATCAATGGGAGGAAGCCGGCACCACGAAGTTGATACCGCGATCTTCGTTGTCGCGCTTGGTTGCGGGCAGGTCCAGCTCAGCGAGGGGAATCTTCTTGGCCCGCGCCTCGTTGAACACCCACAACGTCTTGCCGACAATGGCGTAGTTCTCGATTTCTTCGGCGTGACCGTCGCGGTAGATGAGCACCGTCTCGGCATGAATCTCGGTCATCTTGCCCTGCGGTCTGGCCGCTGAAGGTGGAGCTTGCTGCTGACTGCGGAGAGTGTCGACTTCCGCGTTCAGTTGGTTGATCTCATCCTGCTGGGTCTGCGTCTGCTGGGAATAATCGCTCGATCCGGGAGCTACGGTGACATAGGAGGGATAGCTCTGCGCCGAGTATGTGTCGGAGTACGCTGGGTACGAGTAGTAGGAATCATCCCAGCCGACTCCGCCATACCACCCCCAACCTGGATAGCCGCCCCAGGCATTCCAGCCAAAGCCCCACCAAGGCGATCCCCAGCCAAAGCCCCAGGGACGATACCACCATGAACCGTTGCGCCACGCCCAGTTATTGCCGTGCCAGCCGTTCCAGTTGTTGCCGTGCCAACCGGTCCAGCTGTTACCATTCCAGCCGGCCCTGCGATTGCCATTCCAACCCGTGCCGTTCCAGGCGCGAGCTCCGCTATTCCAGTACGCTCCCGGGCGAGCAACGCCGGCCGAACTCGGAACGCGTGCGTATCCAGCATTGCCGTGGTAAGCGTAGGCTCCGCCGCCGACACCTGATCCGCCGCGGTATCCGTAGGCTCCGCCGCTATGGCCAGCATAACCGCCTCCGCCGGAGAATCCCCGGCCGCCGCCCCCGGACATGCCTCCGTGCCCACCGCCGCCCCGTTGTGCCCACAATGGGGTACTGAGCAAAAACGCGCCCAAGGCGAAATGGAATAGCCACCGCCGCATACCTCTATTATCGCTCCGATGCACAAGGGAGGAAAGGGCCATCGGCAAAGCATGTTCGTGCGCACCGAATCGGGATTTCGACACGTTGAAAACATTGAATAGCGGCACGGGAGGGCAACCTGCTCTGTTCCGCGCAACGAATGGTCAACCTCGGACATCCACTTAGGGAGACTCTGATTATGTCTTGTTTTGAACGGGGCGGCCCTTCAGGTCGTCCGTTAAGTACCCGAAAACCAATGCGGCTTTAGCCGCTGCGGGACCTCGCTTTCACTTGATCAGAGTTTCCCTAAGGTTTATTGCCGTCCTTATCGAAGAGGTTCGCCGTTCGTTAAATTCGCAGGGGCACTCAGCGCAGGTTTGGAGGAACAGAATGAAGATCGCCTTTATCGGACTTGGAAACATGGGAGCGCCGATGGCGCGTCAGCTCGTTCGCGCCGGACACGAGCTCATCGTCTGGAATCGCACCCCGGAGAAAGCGGAGCCGCTGCGCGCCGAAGGAGCCAAAATCGCGGCGTCGCCGGCGGAATCCGCAAAAGAAGCCGAGGCCGTCTTCACGATGCTGGCCGATGACGCCGCCGTGGAATCGACCGTGCTGCATCCCGGAGGCGTGATCGAGGCTTTGCCCAAGGGCGCGGCCCACATCTCGATGAGCACCATCAGCGTGGCGCTTTCCAAAAAGCTGGCCGAAGAACACCGTAAGCGGGGACACGCCTACCTCGCCGCGCCAGTCTTTGGACGCCCAGACGCGGCGGAGGCGCACAAGCTCTTCATCGCGGCTGCGGGTCCGGGGGAAGTCCTCGAGCGGCACCGGCATCTGCTGGAAGCCATCGGCCAGCGCGTCTTCTTCCTCGGCGACAAGCCGGAGATGGCGAACGTGGTCAAACTCAGCGGCAATTTTCTGATCGCGTCGGTGATCGAATCCCTGGGGGAGGCTGTCGCCCTGGTTCGCAAGTACGGTGTCGACCCGCACGATTATGTCGAATTCCTTACCAATTCGCTGTTCGCCGCGCCCGTCTACAAGACCTACGGCGGGTTGATCGCCGACCAGAAGCATGAGGGGAGCGGCGGCTTTGGGCTTCGTCTCGGTTTGAAGGATGTCCGCTTGGCGCTCGCTGCCGCTGAAAGCGTTGATGCCCCTCTGCCTGTCGCCAGCCTGGTGCATGACCATATGCTTACCGCCATAGGGCGCGGCATGGAAGAAAAGGATTGGAGCGTCCTGGGACAGCTGGCGGCGCAAAATGCCGGTCTGAAGTAAATGTGATTTACTTCAATATAGTAATATTGTTGGAGGAGAAAGTAATTAATGTCCCCGACGCCGCCCTTTCACACCAACAAGCGCCTTGCCCTGGCAACCTATGTCAAACTAATGCGAGCGGCGAATTCAGCCCGCAATGTTGCCGCCCATAATCTGGGCGAGAGTGGCCTCACGCTCACCCAGTTCGCCGTGCTGGAAGCTCTCTATCATCTGGGGCCCATGTCCCTCTCCGATCTGGCACAAAAGGTTCTAACCACCGGCGGAAATCTGACCATGGTCGCGGGGAACCTGGAAAAACAGGGGTTAGCGAAGCGGCAGCGCAGTCCGGAAGACGGCCGGGTGCAGGTCGTCGTCCTGACCGCTCGAGGCAAGGCATTGATCCGAAACCTCTTTCCGCAACATGCCGCGGCTCTCGTCGAATTCATGGCCGCACTCAGCCCGGAGGAGCAGAAAACCCTGGGCGAGCTCTGCCGCAAGCTGGGACGGCAAACGACCCTGCCAGACTCCGAATAGGCCTCCAGCGCCGGTTGAATCTTTCTTTAACGTTAAAGCATCTTATGACATGTTGAGGAGATAAGAACCATGATTACGATTCGACCATCGGCGGAGCGAGGACACGCCAACCACGGCTGGCTCGACACTTATTTCAGCTTTTCGTTCTCCGACTACTACGATCCCCGGCACATGGGGTATCGCGATCTACGCGTCATCAATGAAGACCGGGTCAGCGCGGGTCGCGGCTTCGGCATGCATCCCCATCGCGATATGGAGATCCTCACCTATGTCATCGATGGCGAGCTGACCCATCGCGACAGCATGGGGCGCTCGGCCACTCTTAAGCCGCATGACGTGCAGCGCATGTCGGCGGGCACCGGTGTGATGCACAGCGAAGCCAATCAGTCGGCGGAGCCGGTGCACCTGTTGCAGATATGGATTCTGCCGTGGGCGGAGAGGCTGAAGTCCAGCTACGAGGATCGCACGTTTCCGCGCGAGGAGAAGCACAATCGCTTGCGCCTGATTGCCTCCGATGACGGACGCGAGGACTCGACCAAGATCAACCAGGACGCCGGCGTCTACGCCTCGCTGCTCGACAGCGGCAAGTCGGTCGATCTGGAGCTGAAGCCCGGACGTCACGCCTGGGTGCAACTGGTTCGGGGACAGCTCGATGTTAACGGCAGCAAGCTGGAGAAGGGCGACGGCGCCGCAATCAGCGGCGAAACCAAACTGCGGATCGCCAGCACCAGCGGAAATGGCGAAGCCGAATTCCTGCTCTTCGATCTAGCCTGATTCACAACCGGGGCGGCGCTGCGAAGAACTTGTCGCAGTGCGCCGCTGTCCGGTTACCATCCTGATGTGTCCGCGACGAAGTCAAACTCACAGAGCGCTCTCATCTGGCTGCGCGATTCCATTCGCAATCGCGGCGCCGTCGGGACCCTGCGTTACTACGTCTACGAGTTCGTGGATCTGTTGCGCGATCTGACGCCGTCCCGGCGAAAGTCGCGCTACGGGGACGTTGATTTCGACTTCGAGCACGGCGTCGACACCACCTGGGCCACAGTTTCTCTGCGCACGCGGTTACGCGAGTGGCTTTCCGGCGGACAGTATCAGCCTTCCGAGCCGGCGTTGTTCTGCGAAATTCTGGATTCGCTTTCCTTCTCGCTCCAGGGCTTTACCTTCATCGATCTTGGCTCCGGCAAAGGGCGAACCCTGCTGATGGCTTCGGGCTATCCGTTTCGCCGCATTGTCGGCGTGGAACTGCTGGAGGAGCTGAACGCGATTGCTCTGCAGAACATCGCTCGCTATCGGAGTGATGCCCGGAAATGCTTCAACATCGAATCACATGCCGGGGACGCGCGGCAATTCGTCTTTCCACCCGAGACAACCGTGCTGTACCTCTTCAATCCTTTTCCGGCATATGTCCTGCGCCAGGTTCTGGCAAACCTTCGCCAATCGCTGCTCGCGACGCCACGCTCGACGTATGTCATTTACCACAACCTGATCCACGAACCCATTCTGGCCGAGCAGAGCTGGTTGCGGCTGCTACACCGCACGCATCAGTTCGCAGTGTTCGCAGCGACAATTGAAGGGACAAGGTAAACAGGAAACGGTTCGTTGCCGTCGTTCTGCGTTCCTGAGCTGACCAGCGTTTTTTGTGAGGGGGATCACACGGGCGCGTGATCATGAATGCTAGGATATTTGTTTATGTCCGCACCCGACTCTCTGTTTGTACGCGCCTGCCGGCGGCTTCCGGTCGAGACGACTCCGGTCTGGTTCATGCGCCAGGCTGGCCGCTACATGCAGCAGTACCGCGATGTGCGCAAGCATCATTCGCTGGTTGAAATCTGCAAGCAGCCCGATCTTGCGGCCGAAGTCACGATCACCGCCGCCGAGTTCCTCAACGTTGACGCTGCCATTATCTTTGCCGACTTGCTGCTACCGCTTGAGGTCATGGGGCTGCCCTTTCACTTCACCACCGGTGAAGGTCCGGTGATCGAGAAGCCCGTTCGCACCGCGGAAGACGTGAAGGTGCTGCGCACGGATCGCGCTGCGGAACTATCGTACGTTGCCGATGCAGTGGCGCTGGTGGTCAAGCACTTCGGCGCAAAGCTGCCGGTCATCGGATTCTGCGGTGCGCCGTTCACCTTGGCCAGCTACATGGTGGAGGGCGGCGGGTCGCGCCACTATTTAGAAGTTAAGAAACTGATGTACAACTCGCCCGAAGTTTGGGACGAGCTGGTGGGCAAGCTGGTGGATGTGCTGGCCGCCTACGCTGCCGAGCAGGTGCGCTCCGGCGCCGACGCGCTACAAATCTTCGACAGCTGGGTGGGGTGCCTGAGCGTGGAAGACTATCGCCGCTACGCGCTGGTCCCCACTACCCAACTCATTCAGCGCCTGCAAAAGGAAACCAACGTCCCGATCATCTACTTCGGGACGGATAGCGCAACCCTGCTGCCGTCGATGTCGGAGACTGGCGCGGAGGTGATTGGCCTGGACTGGCGCATTCCCCTCGATGAGGGCTGGCGCACCGTGGGTTACAATCATGCTGTCCAGGGCAATCTTGATCCCGTGCTGCTGTTCGCGTCGTGGCGCGAGTTAAAGCAGCGGGCGGAGCACATTCTTCGCTTGGCGGACGCGCGGCCCGGACACATCTTCAATCTCGGACACGGCATCCTGCCAAATACCCCAGTGGACAATGTGAAGAGTCTGGCGCAATTTGTACACGAGTTTGCCGCCACTGCCGCACCGGCGAGGAAGTCATGAGCAAGCAGGCGGTCCTGCTGATCGCCCATGGCAGTCCGGAGTGTGTCGAGGACATTCCCGAGTTCCTGCAAAACATTTCCCGCGGCCGGCCAATGTCTGACGCTGTGGTACGCGAGGTGCAACACCGTTATTCGCTGATTGGCAGCTCGCCACTGACCAGGCTCACACGCGCACAGGCGGATGGCGTATCGCGCGAGCTTGGCGTCCCGGCTTATGTAGGAATGCGCAACTGGCATCCGTTCATTGCGGACACCCTGAAGCAAATGACCGCCGACAACGTGGAGCAGGTAGTTGCTATCTGTCTTGCACCGCATAACTCGCGGACCAGCGTGGGACTCTATAAGCAGGTGCTGTTTGGTGGTGCGGTCCCTTTTGCCATCGACTTTGTCGAGGAATGGCACGATCATTCGCTGCTGATCGACGCCTTCGCCGACAAGCTGCGGGGGGGCTGGACTGAGGCCTGCAAGCTGCATGGCGGCCCGTTGCCGGTGCTGTTCACCGCACACAGCGTGCCGCAAAGAACCATCGCCGATGGCGATCCCTACGAGGTACAGACGCGCGAAACAGCAGCTCTAGTCGCCGCACAGGTTCCTGACATCGGCGCCTGGCGCTTCGCATTTCAAAGCCAGGGAATGTCGGGCGGCGAATGGCTTGGTCCCACAGTGGAGGACACGATCGCTGCGCTTCGGAACGACGGTCACACCGGTGTGTTTGTGCAGCCGATTGGATTCGTCTGCGACCATGTCGAGATCCTCTTCGACGTCGATATCCTGTTCCGCCAATTTGCCGGGGAGCGCGGAATGAAGTTATATCGCGCCGAGTCATTGAATGATTCGCCGCTTTTTGTTCACGCGGTGGCCAATCTGGCGCGAACCCGCCTTGCCGCGCTGGAGGCGTCTTGCGGCAGCACCGTCAAAGCTGAGAGAATCTGCTGAACACAGCCGCATGAAGCGGATCGCCATCATCGGTGGGGGCATCTCGGGGCTGAGCGCCGCCTTTTATCTGGAGAAGGCGCGCGTGGCCGGCACCGAGTTGGAGTACGCCCTGTTCGAAAGCGGGCAGCGGCTTGGCGGCTGCATGTCGTCCGATGTCGTCGAGGGCTGCCTGGTCGAGGCCGGTCCCGATTCCTTCCTCACAGAAAAACCCTGGGCGCTTTCGCTCTGCAAAGAGCTTGGCATTGCCGATCAACTCATCGGCTCCAACGACGCGCAACGCAAGACCTACATTGTGGTACATGGCCGTCTGGTGGTCATGCCGGATGGGCTCATGTTCATGGTGCCCACCCGGCTGGTGCCCACTGCGCTGTCTTCGCTCTTCTCCTGGAATACAAAAGTGCGCATGGCGCGCGAGCTGCTGCATCCCCCGCGTCCCATGCAGGACGATGAGACGGTTGCGCAACTGGTGGAACGGCACTTCGGAAGCGAGGTCGTCGATCGCCTTGCCGACCCTCTGCTCTCCGGCGTGTACGGCGGCGATGCCGCGAAGCTGAGCGCCCGCGCCGTCCTGCCGCGTTTCGTGGAGATGGAAGAGAAGTACGGCAGCCTGAGCCGTGCCATGTTGGCGGCGCACAAAAAAATGGCGCAGGTGACCCGCAAGCAGCCGCCGCGCTCGTTGTTTACTTCGCTGAAGAGCGGAATGCAGCAGATGGTGGACGCCATCGTGGGACGGCTCGATCCCGCGTCGCTGCGTCTGCGCCAGCACATCCGGCGCGTCTATCCGGAAAATGGCGGTTGGCGTGTCGCCGTCGAGATGAACGGAGACGAGCACTACGACGCCGTGATTCTGGCGACGCCAGCCAACGTTGCGGGGGCGCTCTTGGATGGCGTCGATAGTGCTCTGGCGCGGAATCTGCTCGACATCACGTACAGTTCTTCTGTCACGGTGACGCTGGGCTATTACAAGTCTCAACTTGCCAAGCTGCCTCCAGGCTTCGGCTTTCTGGTGCCGCGCAGCGAGGGCAGGCGCCTGCTTGCCTGCACTTTCGTCCACAATAAATTTCCCCACCGCGCGCCGCCGGACAAAGGCATCTTGCGTTGTTTTCTTGGGGGCGCCCGCGACGAAGCCGTGCTGGGGCTTAACGACGAAGAAATGCTTGTGGCTGTTCAGCGCGATCTGCGCGACCTCGTAAAGCTCGATGCCCGGCCGATCTTCTCCCGCATCTACCGCTGGCGGGAAGCCATGGCGCAGTACGAGCCGGGACACATCGCAAGAGTGGCACAGATCGAAAAGCGCGTAGCGGAGATTCCGGGACTCGCGCTTGCCGGCAATGCCTATCACGGTATCGGCGTGCCTGACTGCATACGCGCCGGGATGGAGGCGGCCAACTCGGTCGCGCAACTCACTGCCGAATCGCAGCCTGCCGCGGGCTAGCGTTCTCTTCATTCTCAGGCAATTCCAGCTCTCATTGTGCCGGATGTCACTGATTCGGTGCCGCGCGAGGTGTAGCATAAGAATAGTCACCTGCCTCCTACGACAGGTTTCGGAGGTGACCAATGTCTCTCATCCTGATCGTCATCTACTGCCTCCTGGCTGCGGTCTGCGTGTTTGGCCTGACGTTTCACGACGAACTGCAGAAGGAAAGAGAGCGCGCGAAGAAAAAACCGCCCTCCCTGATCGTCATTGAGGGCGGGAAACACCACTCATCCGGACTGCATCGGCGAGCTTGAGGTCTGCGGCAAGCCCGCCAGAAAAGCATTTACAATCAGAGCGTGCACAAGTTCTACGACAATCCGGCCGAGCGGACTGCGCCTGCCGAGGCGCGCGTGCCCGCGTCTGTCTTGCTCGGAGGAGTCGAAATTCGTCCGGCGACCGTACTGGCACCGATGGCTGGCATTACCGACACAGTGTTTCGCCGCTTCATCCGCAATCTTGGCGGTTGCGGACTGATGATGACGGAGTTCACCTCCGCCGATGGCATCATCCGGCACAAGGACAAGAAGGCCAAGCAGTACCTCACCTTCTACGGCAACGAGCATCCCATCTCGGCGCAGCTGTTCGGCAGCGATCCTCCGGTACTTGCCGAGGCGGCGCGGGTGGTGCAGGACCTCGGCTTCGATCTGGTGGATCTCAACCTGGGCTGTCCGGCGAAAAAAGTCGTCAAGTGCAATGGCGGTTCCGGATTGCTGCGTGATCTGCCGCTCATCAAGAACATCTTCGAGTCGGTGCGCGCGGCGGCGACAATCCCGTTCACAGTGAAGTTCCGCGCCGGCTGGAGCGATAAGGAGATCGTGCACGTCAACCTGGCCAAGATGGCCGAGGAGTGCGGCTTGGCGGGAGTGGCGCTGCACGCCCGCACGCGGGAGCAGGGTTACAGCGGACAGGCGCAGTGGGAGTGGATTGCGGCGGTGAAAGATGCGGTTAAGATTCCGGTGATCGGCAACGGCGATGTTCGCTCACCCGAGGATGCCGCAGCGATGGTGGCGCAGACTGGCTGCGACGCGGTGATGATCGGCCGCAGCGCGGCATCGAATCCGTGGATCTTCCGTCAGATCGAGCAGTACACGCGAACGGGATCGTACGATTTGCCCACCGATTCCGACCGCTATGCCATGATTCGCACCTACTTCGAAATGCTGCTGCAGGAGAAAATGGGCGGCGCGGAAGGCAAGATGAAGCAGTTCGCCTCGTGGTTCACGCATGGGGTGTCCCACGGGGCTCAGCTCCGCAAAACCGTGTACGAGGCGAAAACGGGGACGGAAATCCTCGATGCCGTGGATCGTTTCTTCGAGGCCCTGCTAAGCGGACAAGCGACTACGACGCTTAATCGTCTTCCTGATGAAAAGCGACCGGCCGAAGTTTGTCCTGCCTGAACTTACGCTCTTATCTACCAGCATGCTTCCGCCTCCGGCGAAGGCCATCGGAAGCTAGCGGTTTTCAGAACCAGAGACTCAATTTGGAATATCTGGTGTAGCATGTCCTGCAACTGACAAGGAGGGCCCATGCCTCATTGCACGAACTGTGGAACGGAAGTAGCGGCCAACGCGCAGTTCTGCCCAACCTGCGGACAACCACAAACAGCGGCTCCAGCGGGATCATGGCAGCCGGCAGCGTCAACCTCCGGCGCCGGCATGTCGGAGAACACCGCCGCGTGCCTCAGCTACGTCTTGGGCTGGCTCACGGGCATCATTTTTTTCTTCATCGACAAGCGCCCCTACGTACGCTTCCATGCCGCGCAATCCATCGTGACTTTCGGCGGTCTGCACGTCATTCGAATTGTGCTGGCGATGATTTTCGGAGTGGGGTGGATGTTCGGCGGGTACGGACACTGGGGCTACGCCACCTGGGGTAGTTTTGGCATCGGCATCGCTTTGCTGGGTGCGCTGAGCCTGCTGACGTTCATTCTCTGGATCGTCTGCATGATCAAGGCGGCAACCGGATCGCGATTCGTGTTGCCAATCGCTGGCCCCATCGCGCAGAACCTCGCCGGCCAGTAAAGCGTCGATGACCAGGAATCCCGCAAACTTTCAGCTCAGCAATACGCTGGGATTCTTGCGCGCGATGTACAGCAATTTCAGAGTAGCTTGGCGCGGCTCGCGGAGGCCCTGCTCCCAGCTCTCGACGGCATTGGAGCTGACGTTGAGCAGTCGCGCGAATAGTGCCTGGCTGGCATTCAGGCTCTCACGCAAAGAGCGGATATCGGTTGGCTTCATAGGCCGAGGCCGGGCCGGGATCTCGACCGAGCGCAGATCGAGCGTGTTGGCGTCCTTTGCGGACGAAGCGACCGCGGGATCGTCTCTGTGCTTTTTCTTTTTGTCCTTCTTCTTTTTGCTCATGCCCACTCCTCACATCAGCTGAACGTGTCCCACATTGTAGGATCGGCGGGAACGGGGAGTAAATAGCCCTTAAGCGGGGGCCCTCACGCCAACCTTTGCTGCATGGAGCGTGCGATTGGGCGTCCCTTTTCTCCTATCTCCAGGTGGGCCCATGGTAACTCGTGATCGTGGGTGAAGATTACCAGCCACTGTTCCGGAATGGCGAGATCGTAGAAGCGGTGTTTGTTGGCGATGCTGTCGAGTGGATACAGGTCATAGCCCAGCACCCAGGTCGGGTCAAGATGCTTGGCGTCCGACACCAGATCGCTGGGATACGCCGCCACCTTGCCTCCACTGCGGACGATGACGGCTTGCAGATCGCGGGTATGTCCCGGATACACCTTCACGGAGATTCCCGGAGCGATTTCTGCATCGCCCCTCAGCAAGTGCATCTGCCCGCTGCTGACCAGAGGATCGTAGTTGTCGGTCATGTAGCTGACGCGGTCGCGCTCGTGCTGCTCGTGGGCGTGCTGCAACTCTCCCTCCTGCACGTAATACTTCGCGCGGGGGAATGTCGGAACGGGCTTGCCGCTCTTGTAGTGCGTGTTCCAGCCGCAATGGTCGAAGTGGAGATGCGTGTTGATGACGATATCGATCTCGTCCGGCGAGACGCCAGCCTCTTCGAAGCTCTTCATCAGGAGTTCCTGGTTCCGGTAGATGGCTTTGCTCTTCTCGTTGATTTTGTTGCCGATGCCAGTTTCGATCAGGATGTTCTGCTCGCCGGTGCGGACTAGAAGGGAGTTGAGTGCCAGTGGGATGTTGTTGCGCTCGTCGGGCTTGATGCGCTTTTCCCACATGACTTTGGGAATGACGCCAAACATCGCGCCACCATCCATGTGATAGACACCGTCCGAGAGGATTGTGAGTTCAAAATCGCCCAGCGTGGTTCGATGCACAGATCGTCTCCTCAAGAGAGCTGTTTCCGATCATACTGGAAGGATGCAGAGGGTAGAGGCGATTTCACCACCCTTCGACTTCGCTCAGGGCAGGCGCCGACACGGGGGGGACGGAGAACGAATTCTCTTGGTTGGGAAGACAAGAATGAAGAACTTGGTGCGATTCGGGCGTTTAGCCTGCCACCGTTTGCAGGGGCTAAACAGAACTGTGTCGCGACTGATTTGTTCTTTTGCAGGTAGGAGAAATGCTCGAAGTTCGCCGACTCTGAGCCGCGCAGCGGCGACATTTGTTTTAGCCGCGGGCGTTAGCCCGCGACGAGTGGGAAAATTGACCGAGCCGCGGAGCGGCGACACCCGCTCGCGACACAGTCTCTAAAGCCCGCACCTGAGAAAACCGTCATTCGGCGCGACTTGAAGTCGTGCCCTGATACACACCAGAGTTATTCATGAACCTAGCTCCGGATTCATCCGCTCGGCATAAAGAAACTGCCTGATCGTTCTTCAATTGGGGGAAACATGCCAGTCCGTCAGATCATCTTTGCGCTTCTAATGAGTTCGGTGATGCTGGCGCAAAATCCAGCCACTGCAACCGGCGCAAGCAATCAGAGTTCAACACCCAGAGCCGGGGCGCCGCAACCTGCACCACCGCAGATGTCGTCTGCCTCGGAGGGCGAGCTGACGCAGATGCGCAACGACCTGAACATCATGGAGAGCCTGAACAACAACATGAGCAGCGAGATCGAGTTTCTGCGCGACCAGAATCTGCAGATCCTGCTGCGCAGCAACGCGCAGATGTGGACCATCCTGATTCGCGACCTTCGTCAGCAGCTTGACCGCGAGGAAAGGAGTCGCCCATCTCATCCGGTGCAACCGGAGCCGCCGCCGCCCAGTCAGCGGTAGAACCGATCTGCGCCCCGCCGCTCGCGGGGTGTAAACTTGCGCCCAATGGCAAGTTCGATCCCCAACGCTTCCGACGATGATGCCGGCGATGCCGCTACCAAAGGGACTCTCTACCTGGTGGGCACGCCTATCGGTAACCTGGAAGACATTACTCTGCGCGCTCTGCGGACCCTGAAGGAAGTCGATCTGATCGCCTGCGAGGACACCCGGCACACCGCCAAGCTGCTACATCATTACGCCATTGAAAAGCGGATGATGAGCTACCACGAGCACAACGAGTTTACCCGCGCTGCCGAGCTGGTGACGCACCTGGAGCAAGGCGACAACATTGCGATGGTCAGCGATGCGGGCATGCCCGGCATCAGCGATCCCGGCTACCGGCTGGTGGCTCTGGCCCTGCGTCACCACATCCGCGTGGTGCCCATTCCGGGTGCGTCGGCATTCGTGTCGGCCTTGGTCGCCAGCGGATTAGCGACGGATTCGTTTCGCTTCGGCGGATTTCTTCCCGCTAAGACGGGCGCGCGACGGACAGCGCTGGAAGCGATACGTGACTCTCGTCGCACGCAGATCTTCTATGAGGCGCCGCATCGCATTGTGGCGACGATGCAGGATATCGTGGAGATCCTGGGACCGGAACGGCACGTCGTCCTTGCCCGCGAAGTGACCAAGCTGCACGAGGAATTTCTGCGCGGCCGAGCTCAGGAGGTTCACGAGCAACTGGAGGCGCGCGGTGAAATCCTGGGTGAGATCACGTTGCTCATCGGCAAACGGGAAGAGCTTCCGGCAGCGGCTGCGTCACCCAAAACGGTCTCGCGACGCGTCCGGGAGCTGGTCAAGGATGCAAAGCTCGATGAGAAAACCGCGCTGAAGCAGGCGGCCAGGGAGTTCGGGTTATCGAAGAGCGAGGCGTATCGCGAATTACAGCGCGGCAAGGTCTAAGGTCCCGCGCCATTTGACAATCACGATAGTGGTGCTCAACAATAGCGGGCAAGTCGTAACTGGTAGGGCCGTAATACCTTATTTATCGGGTGTCGGGACCCGGCCCCTCTCGGCAGCTTAAGGCAAACCATATGGCCAAAATCCTCTGCGTCGATGACGAACCAAGTATCGTCACCTTGAAGTGTGCCATTCTGCAGGCCGCTGGGCATGAAGTAACTCCTTCCACCTCGGCCCGCGATGCCATCGAAAAGCTGCAGCATCACAATTACGATGCGGTGGTCACCGACTGGCGGCTCGGCGACGCCAACGGGCGCGCCATCGTGCAGGCTGCAAAAACGCAGTCGGCCATGCCCGTGGTCGTCGTCTCAGGCTATGTGGCGGAGGCTTTCCAGGCCGCCGAACCGCTGGCTGACCTTTATCTGGAAAAGCCCGTGAACCCCGAAGAGCTGGTGACGATCGTCAACGAGTTGCTGAAGACTAGCGAGCATCCGACGACTTAGTCGACCCTTGTAATGCGCTTCCTGCCGTAACCGATTACGAAACTCGCGTCCGCGAATTTGCGTTTGCTTGATCGCAGACAATCGCACCAGGAGAGCCCATGCCGACCTTGATCCCGCAGCCGACGCGCGTTGCCGCCGCCGGCAACAAACCGAAACTGATCGACGAATACATCGGCCGTGTGAACTCGAAGGACGGCGCGCTCAGCGTTGCCCATATGCGCAGCCCGCAGGGCTGGACCGAGCCGGGCCAGACCCCGGATTTCGACGAGTTCACCATCGTGTTGCGGGGAGTGTTGCGGCTGAAATCGAAGGCCGGAGAGCTTGAGGTTCACGCGGGGCAGGCGGTGGTGACGCGTCGCGGGGAGTGGGTGCAGTATTCCACTCCCGATCCGGAGGGCGCCGAGTATATCGCCGTCTGCCTGCCGGCATTTTCCATGGAGACGGTGTACCGCGATGAATAACGAGAAGGGCGTGCGCTTTGCGCGCTGGGTCTTCCTGTTGGCCGGAATTATCGGCCTGATCGAGGTCGTTCCGCTGTTTTTTCTGGAAGCCTCGCTGGGGCGAAGCCAGCCTCCACCGATTACCCATCCCGAGTTTTACTACGGCTTTGTTGGCATCGCCCTGGCATGGCAGATCGCGTTCCTTATCATTTCACGCGATCCAGCCCGTTACGTGCCGCTGATGCCTGCAGTTTTCCTGGAAAAGCTTCTCTATCCCATTGCCGTGCTCTGGCTGTACGAGCAGGGGCGCGTGCATCCTCAGATGTTCGAGGGCGCCGGGCTGGACATCGTGTGGCTGATCCTGTTCGTGATCGCGTGGCTGCGGCTGCGGCAAAGCTAAAAGAGCGAGAGTTTACGGCGGTGTGCAATGTCTGAGTTGCCACACTTCCACGCTGGCTCCTTCGGGCCGGGGCGGTTCCGCACAATATGACTTGTGGGCGGCGAGAAACGCTTCCACCTGCGCTCGCGTGGCCTGCGGTCCGGAGGATGGATCGTCGGGATTCACCAGCACGGATGCGATGGCCCAGACATTCGCCGGCTCCGGCGTGGCCAGTGGCGCGGACAGCGAACTAGTCATCACCAGCGGACGCACGTGTGCTGAACTCTCCTGGCGGTAGTAGTCGAAGGTGTAGCGCACATAGGGATCCATCGCCAGTTGGTCCCCCGGCTGTAGACGCGGCAAGAGATATGAGATTGCGCCTCGCCAGTCCACGCTGAACTCGGGATGACGATCATAGAAACGGATGGCCGAGCCTGAGTAAAACACAATGACCAGCAGTACGATCGCTCCCGCCACGCGCGACCATCGTGCCAACTGCACGATGCCGGCGGCGGCCAGCAGCACCGCCGCGGGAATGCAAATAGCTAGAAACCTCGGTACCCACAGCGGCTGAACGAATCCCGCAACTCCCGTGATGGCCAGCGGCGCCAGGAGCCATGACATCGCAAAGCGATACGGCCAGGCTTGCTGTTCGCCGGGTCGCGATCCGCACCAGAAAGCAATCGCCCACATGGCTACATAAGCCAGACAGCGTCCTTTGGTCAGACTCAGGCTGTAGAGCACATCGAGGGCTTGCCTCAGATTTGCTTTCGGAACCCAGCCAACCGGCGCGCGCTGCACGTGCAGTAAATACATTGCGATGGGAATCAGCAGCAGGATCAGCAGAGCCGCAGATCGAAGTAACGCCTTCCACGCAATTTGCCGGCGCAACCATACGAGCGACAGCCCCTGGGCCAGGATCGCCAGGACGGCAAAGAAGTGACTATAGATCGCCGCCGCCGACAAAAACGCATAGAGAACGCAATTCGCCGGCGAGGGATTTTCGATCAGACACAAGAAACACAAGCTCGACAGCGCAACCAGAAAAATCACGAGTGAGTAGGAGCGGGCTTGTTGCGATAACGCGACATCAAACGGATGCACGGCGAACAGCAGCGCCGCCGTCAGTGCCGCACTGCGCCCAAAGAGCCGGATGCCCAGGAAGTAAATCACGGGCACGGTTGCAGCCGCGAAGAACACGGAAAGCAAGCGCACGGCAAATTCGCTGCTGCCGAGATGGAGCCAGCCCCGCAGCAGAAGGTAGTACAGCGCCATGTTGAACTCGGAGCGCCAGAGCCAGTGTGTGAAGGTGTCGAAACTTGTCCGCGCCAGAAAGATGCTGAAGCCCTCATCGAGGGTGAGACTGCGCGCGCTGAGATGCAGCAGGCGAAGTGCGAGGGCAAGAGCTGTGACCAGGCCGGCCGCGAGTCCGCCTGGTAAGGCGGAGGCCTGGTTCGACTGTGTCCCGTGTCCCGCCTGTGCGAATGTCGACAATTTCCCTCCGCGACCATCGCCAAAGCGGCGCAGCCACTCGCGATCGCGCGCTCGCCACGGCGCAATTCTCGCTTGCGAAGGTCGAGTTTAAAGTCTAAAACGCAAGCCAGCCGGGCGACGTGCCTCTCATAACGGGTGAATCTATGTACGAATCGGCTGAGTTTACTACGGGGATGGTAGATTCTCACCGGGGTCATTGCAGCCGCGCGTACTCGGCTTTGGCTTGCTCGTAGATGGGGATATCGGGATCAGCATCTTTCCAGAGCACAAGAAATTGATGATATGCCGATTTTGCCTTGATCTTGTCTCCTGACATTTCGTATGCGCGACCCAACTGCAAGTACGCCAGCGCGCCGATGGGGTCACTGACCACGATACCGCGATGATCGAGAATCTTCTGAAACTCGACCACGGCCTGGGCTCCTTGCTGCGCGGCAAGGTAGGCCTCGCCCCGCACGTAGACAGGGTACAGGGCCCCAAAATATCCGTGTATTGTGCTCCGTGGCGTGCCCAACTCATAGGGTACGGCGACCTCAAGCAGTTGGATAGCCCTGGACGGTTCACCCCGCATTACAGCCACTAACGCGCGAAGTGTTGGCAGATAATTGAAGCGAACGGAGGTGTCTTCTGGAAAGCGCTTTTCCAGATCATTCGCAAGCGCTTGAGAGCGGAGAGAATCTCCGGCGCGTGCTAGCGCAAGGGCGGCTCCATACTCCACCTCGCGATCGTTTGAAAGCTGAAGAGAGGACATCGCACCCTGCTTCGCTTCCGATGCATTCCTGAACAGTGCCTCGCCCACTGCTGATCCGGCTTTGAACAAAGCTGCCCGTTCCCGATCGCCGGCCTGCTCCGCCAAGTCCATCGCACGCTGTGACATCTTTCTTGCCTCTTGCAAGTGGCCAGAATATGCCAGCACGAAACCCTGATTGACAGATATCAAGTCTTCTGCCACGGCATTCGTCTGCGCAAAAGCCACTGCTCGCTCCATTCCTGTGTTGTCACTTCTTAAGAACGCGATGTTATATCGCATGACCGAAAAGTCGGGGAATTGCAGGTTGCGCATAGAGGCCTGCTGGAGAGCGTTTTCGGCTTCCGTCAGCCGTTGCAGATTCTGATAAGCAGAAGCAAGGTTGGCGTATCCAATGTCGAATTGCGGATCGAGCTCTATTGCCTTCTTGCCTTCTTCAACAGCCATTTCGTATTTACCAAGAATTTGGTAAATGATCGACAGAAAGGCATGGGGCTGCATCTCCCGAGGATAGGTTTGCGCCCATGACTCACAGGTCTGTTGCGCTCTTTCCAGGTTGCCCGTCACCCGAAATTCATAAGAAAGGTCCAGAAAGAACCTCTCACGGGTGCTGGTACGATTCCGCAAGTCGTAGGCTTTACTGATGCTCTTGGCAGACAGGTCAGACTCCCCGAGTTCGCCGTAGGCACTACCCAGTCGGGCATATGCCATCGCGAACTGGGGATCGATCTCAATAGCTTGCTTTAAAAGGGGGACGGCGGCTGCGGCACCGGTTGACACGTGGACCTGTTCGGCCGTGCTATAGGCCTTCAAGGCTTCCAATGATGGAGTTGTTGCCTCCGCAAGCGGAGTGTTTTGCTTCTCGACTGTGCTGAGCGATTCACCGAGACGGCTCCTGAATCTGCTTGCCATCTGGCTGAGCCCTTTCAGCACGTCTTCTTTCCTGGCGGCCTGCGACTGCTCCTCCGCGAGCACATCGCCAGTACGGCACGCTTTGGCGCGCAGCCCTAACACGTACTGAGTTCCGAGGCTTGCAATGGAGCCGTCAAGCACCGCCGTGCTTCCGGTCCGTTCGCAAACTTCGCGAGCGATTTCCGGTGTAAGTCGCGCATCGGGCGGCTGACCCATGAGGCGCAGGGTATGCTGAATACGCCGGTCGGAAACCATGCTTAGGAAGGGCGATTGCTCAAGCTGCACTGCCAGACCTTGCCGCAGTGTGCCATCAAAGACCGGATCGCCTGTCGTGTTCGTAAACTCGGCGATCAAGACCGAGCCTCTTTCGCCTAACGCAGCTTCTCGAGGGCGGTGGACTAGGAGGACAGCGGCGAGGATGAGCAATCCAGCTACTGCAGCAATCACAACCAGGTATTTCCAGCCAAATTTGCGAGCGAGGCTGCCGGGAAGAGCGGGCAAAATCTCGCTCGACGCGTTGTTCGTCTGTTCCACGAGCATCTCGGAGCGGGAGCGGCTGGCGATGATCACGTCACCGTCCTCAGGCACAACCTCGCGGACCTCGGCCACAAATCGGTAGCCCTTTCCTGGAAGGGTTACGATGTATCGGCGGTCATCTGGCGTATCCCCCAGTGCCTTGCGGAGCATAAAAATGTTCTGGCTGAGGTTGGCCTCCTCCACAAAGGCGTCAGGCCACAGCTCCTTCATGAGGTCGTCCTTGGAGACGACCTCCCGGCTGTGGCGGACGAGCACCAGGAGGGTTTCGAATGTCTTGTGAGTGATGGCTACCGGCTGCTCGTCGCGCAGCAGAAGCTGCTTCTCGGGGTCGAGCCGGAAGGGCCCGAATTCGTACAGAATCTTCGTACCCGCAGCCATGCCCAGTCCAAAGTTGAAGGATTACCCCCGCCAGGAGAAGCGCGGCGCAAGGCGTTCGCACGGCAATCTATCACGATTTCCAGCCCGGCAACAGATGCGCGATCCTTCCTGCGACCTCTGAATAGTTAGGTGCTTAGACTTCTCCCCTCCGTAACCCCCTTTCGTTCGTTAGCAAAACCCGGTTTGAGAGCTTTTGAGAAGTTTTGAGGTCCCCTTGAGGACTTTTGATCCCGCCTGCGCGCAGGATGTGCCCGTATGCAGCGGTTGCAGCAGTGACGCACGCAACGGAGCAAGTCGTGATGCTAAAGACGACCAGGATCACCGTTGAGACTGACACGCTGATGGTCATTCGCCGGGCAAAGGCCACTCTGGCCTGGTGCCCCGACTGTCGCGCTCAAGTGAACGTTATCAGCCTCACGGACGACAGCCTGTTGGACGCAGCCACGGCGGCCCAACTCCAGCTCTGGCTGGACACCGGCAAGCTGCACCTTTGGCAGCCGTCCAATGGTCCGCCCCAGATTTGCGTGCCGTCGCTGCTGCAAGCGTCCGAGTTGCGGGATCTTCAACAGTTATCGCCTGCCGGCAAGGGCCCGCTGGATCAATCAAGGAGGAAATTGAAAATGAAAGCTCATCGGTGGATATCCAATTTGTTTCGTCTCACGTGCGTCGGCCTGGCACTAGCGCTTGTCGCAGTCTCGGGTTGGGCGCAGCTACATTCAGCCACGCACCAAAGTAGTTCTAACCCGCCGCAATACGCCGTCATCGACCTTGGCACGCTGGGAGGAACGTTCAGCATTGCCTATGGAATCAATGACCGGGGACAAATCGACGGATTCTCAACCATACCCGGGGACATGGCAACGCATGCCTTTGTGCTGAACAGCGGGGTGATGACCGACCTGGGCACCCTTGGCGGACCGAACAGCCTAGCGTACGAAGGTCCCAACCTATCGCTGCAGGCCACGGGCCTGGCCGAAAACTCGACCCTCGACCCGAATGGTGAAGACTTTTGCGGGTTCGGCACCAACTTGATTTGTCTCGCGTTCACCTGGCAAAACGGCGTGATGACGGCGCTGGATACGCTGGGCGGCCACAATGCCCAGGGCGGCGCCATCAACGACCAAGGTCAGGTCGCGGGATACGCCGAAAACACCACGGTGGACCCGAACTGCCCGGCGCCGCAAGTGCTGCAATTCAGGCCTGCGGTGTGGACGAACGGCCAAATACAAGCGCTTCCTGTGCATCCGGGTGATCCCGAAGGAGGCGCATTCTGGATCAACAACCGCGGCGAAGTGGTCGGCGCCTCCGGCTCATGCGCCGCCTATGACCCCAGATACGGAGTTGGGCTTGCGCCCAAGCATGCGCTGCTTTGGAGGAAGGGGAGCGTGCCAATCGATCTCGGCAATCTAGGTGGGAGCTTCAACAACGCTGGGTTTGCCATCAACGATGTTGGGCAGATCGTTGGAGCCTCGGATCTGACCGGCGACCAATACCAGCACGCATTTCTGTGGCAGAACGGAGTGATGAGCGACCTTGGCACGTTGCCGGGCGACGTCGTAAGCGCCGGCCTTGACATTAACAACCGCGGGCAGGCGACCGGCCTCTCGCAGGGTGCAAGCGGGAACGATCGCGCATTCCTGTGGCAGAACGGAGTGATGACCGATCTCAACAGTCTGATTCCGGCCAACTCGCCTTTGTACCTGATGCATGGGTACGGGATTAATTCCTCTGGCGAGATCGTGGGATTCGCCTACGTGCAGAGCCTCGGCGAAATTCATGGCTTTCTGGCGATCCCGATCCATGGCGCAGGCGGCGCGCCGGGAGAACGGAACGGCAGTCAGCCGGTAGCGGAGCACGTAGTGCCTGAGACAGCGCGTAAGCTCCTTCAGCAGTCGGTGCACTCGCGCCTATTCGCGCCTCGAGCCGCGGCAACGAGCACAGAATAGAACTGGGAAAGTGGTGAACACGGTTCCTCCGCTCCGGTCGGGACGACAAAAGAGGGAACCTAACCATGCGCAAGCAGAGAAAAGGCGCTGCCGCGGCAGCGCCTTTTCGAATCCGAGAGATCCTACTGCTTGGCTGGAGCTGCGCCGGTTCCTTGTTTGGCAAGCTTCACGCGCGCGGTTTCCAATTCCTTCTGCACCTTGGCCACGCTGTCGGTATCGACCTCGGCGGGGATGGTGCGGTTCCACTCTTCCAGCGAGCGCTGCCAGTGCGTGGCTGCCAGCTTCAGGCGTCCGGTCTTCTGATAGAGCTCGCCGAGGTGGTCGTGGATGGTGGGATCGTCGCCCAGGCGCTCGGAGGCCCGGCGAAGATTCTCTTCCGCCAGATCGTAGTTGCCCATCTTGTAGTAGACCCAGCCGAGCGAGTCGAGATAAGCGGCGTTCTGCGGGTCGAGGGCGACGGCACGGCGAATGTAGCCGAGCGCCTCATCCAGACGCGTGCCGCGGTCGGCCAGCATGTAGCCGAGATAGTTCAGCGCCATCGCGTTCTTCGGGTCGTCGGCCAGAACCTTGTGGAAGGCTTCTTCCGCCTTCTCATATTTCTTCTGGCGCTCGTAGATGGAGCCGGCAACGAAGATGGCGTAATCCTTGTCTTCCTGCTTGGTCGACATCTCGATCGCCTTGTTGATGTTCTCTTCGGCGGCGTCCCAGTCCTTCACGCGGCTGTACATCTGGGCGAGATTGATGTAGACCTCGCGGTCCTCGGGATTGCCGTTGCCCTTCAGCAGCGACTTCACGTGCTCGATGGCCGGACCGGGATTGCCCATGTCGGCCTGCTGCGATGCGGCGACCATCTGCAGCCCGCGATCGCTGGGGTATTTCTTCGCGCCTTCTTCGGCTGCGGTCGTGGCCTGCTGCCATTGCTTGTTGTCGCGATAGGTCTCGATGATTTCCTGATAACCGCGAATGGCGTTCTCGTCACCGAGGTCGAGCATTTTGTGGAAGGTGTCGAGTGCCTGCTGCTGCTTGTTGGCTTCGCGGTAGACCGTACCCAGGCGTTCGAGGAAGATGGCGCGATTGTTCTTTTCCTCGGTCGAGTACTCGCCCTCCGAGTGCTCCGTCTTCTGGAGAAGCGAGGTCAGGATTTGCGCCGCGTCATCGTACTTGCCCTGCCCTTCGTCGATGACCGCGATGTTGTACTGCACATCGAGCGAGTCAGGCACGATGGCGGAGGCCTTCTTCAGCGCCTCCATCGCCTGATCGAACTTGCCGTTGTGGCGGTCGATCTCGGCGATGCGCATATAGGTCTGGGCATCGGACGGATCGGCGTCAACAATGACCTTGTACTGCTCCAGAGCCGCGTCGGTCTGGTTGTCGTTCATCAGATTCTGGGCGAGGCCGCGAACCGCGTCGAGATTGTCGCGATCCATCTCGGCGGATTTGCGATAAGCGTCAATCGCGGGCTTATAGTCCTTCTGCTGCTCATAGGTGTAGCCCAGCGCGGAATAGGTCTTCGCGGTGCGCGCCTTCTCGGGAACCGCGTTCAGTACCTGCAGCGCGCGCGCGGAATCGCCTTCCTCGTTATAGAGATAAGCCAGCGCGGTGACGGCTTCCTCGGAATCAGGCTGACTGGCGACCGCGGCTTTGAACTCGTTCTCCGCCTTGAGCAGCTCGTTGTTCAGGCGATACAAGCGCCCGAGCAGGAGACGATCTTCCACGCTCTTGGGATCGAGCTTGACGATCTGCTCGTACTGCTCGATGGCGAGCTTCAGCACTTCCTGCGACTGCGTTCCAGCTTGCATGTCGCCGAGCGAGCGCAGATAGATGCGGCCGAGGAGGCGGCGAGCTTCCAGGTTGTTGCCGTCGCGCTTCAGGATGTCCTGCGCTTCGAGGACGGCGTCGCGGATGCGGCCGGTCTTGGCGTAGAGCTCAGCGAGCCCAGCGTTGAGGTAGTCCGAAGTGGGATCGTTCTCGATGGCGAGACGGTACTCGTCGACCGCCTTGGTGGCGTAATCGGAGCGCCCGTACATGGAGACCATCTCCTCGTACATGTGCGCCATCATGAAGTGGTAGTAAGCCGCAGCCTTGTCAGGCGGCTTCTGAGGCGTTGCCGGCGTGAGCGCCGGAGCGGGCGAAGCCTGCTGGCCGTCGATGGCTTCCGGAGGAGCAGACGTCGGAGCCGCAGTCGGCGAAGTTTGGTCACTACCTACGGGTGGATTTTGGGCCACACCCGCCATCGAGCCGGCAAAGAACAGCACCAGCGAAAGGACACGGATACGATTTAGGATCATTCAGGACCAGCCACTCAACAGCGATTGGATGCCGCGCCTCACACTGGAGTTATAGTTATTTTAGCCTGCTATTAGCCGCAACGTGGAAAAAACCACTAGCAATTCCGCAGGCCGTCGCCAGCGGTTCCAAAAGCTTATAAACACTGGAAATAGTTGGACGTAACGCCGAGTGAAAGGTTAAGCACGCTTCAAAAAGCGGGAACCGCTTCCAGGACACGGACCTTCCAGGAGTCTGCCGAGGCGGTTAGCAAGACAACATAGTGGATGGTCGCAGCTTCGGAATGCACGACCTTATCGCCATCCAGGAGTTGGATTTCGAGCTGCGCCGTATCCTGCAACTCTATCGCGGAGCCTTCCGGAGAATAGAAGACCACATCGGCTTTGTGGCCTTTATCGACGAAGCGCTGATGCAGTCCGGCTTTGCTTTGCTCGGCGATGGTTGCCGTCAGCTTCTCGCTGGCGGTTCCGATGAAGTTGGCATTGAGCAGATCGGTGCGGTTCTGGTCCAGTGCGCTGGTCATCGATTGCCACGCAGCAGCGTAATCACGCGCAATGGCTTTCTCGGTCGTGTCTTCGACCTGGCGCGGAGCGGTATTCTGGATGTTGAGGATGACCTCAGGTGCTCCTGCCGCGAGGGCAGGCATTCCGAAGCGAATCGTCGCCAGTACTAGAACGATCGCCAGCATCGCTGACACGCGGGAGATGACCTTCATCGCCCCTCCCAATGGATTTCGTTGCCGACGACTACGCCGGATGCAACCGAGATGGTCGCGTTGTCGGAGGCGGGCAGCCGCGCTTGGGCAATGCCTTGCTTGATGCGCGCGTCTACCGTGCTCTTACCTTGATGGTCGGTCGAGGTGAAGGTCACGATGGTTCCGTCGGGTACAGGATTGCCGGCGCAATCGTGAATCGGATCGGTCTGGACCAGAATGCCATTCTTGTCAGGCTGCGCGTGCATGCGGATGTTGCATGGGTCGGATGCCACTTCCTGCACCACGCGCCGCGTGGAAGCCGCGCCACTCGACGCAACGAACTGCGCCGGCCCTTCCTTCTTCGAGGAGTCGAGCTTAGTGTAAGCGACGCCATCTTTCGTGGTCGTGTCGCGGCTGACAGTTTGACCGCCTCCGCTGAGTTCGAACTTCAGCGGAGCAGGCTGCATCACCAGGTTCCCGTACTTATCGAAGACGAATGCCGTGCCGCTGATGACTCCGGACGTGTCGGCCGGGACTCGCGACGGTCGCGCCAGAAACGCAACCGAGTTCACCGCAGCGGCTACGACAAAGAATGTCGCGCTGTCGCCATTGCTCAGCGCAACCACGTAGCGGCCGGCGTTCTGCAGATCGTCTGGACTGAATCGGATCTCCTGTCCCAGCTGCACGTTCTTCTTGATCACTGTGGCCGGTCCCGCGAGGTACAACGTGCTTTCGCCGTTGCCGCTGGTAGGAATGCTCAGCCCGCTTCCGGCCGTCACCGTTGCCGGGACGCTCAGCTCGCCGGCCCGAACCGCTACCGGCAAACAACACGCCGCTGCCAACGCGGCAAGAATTGTGAGGTTCTTCATCTTCATTAGTCTTCGCGGTTCAGCATGTACTCGTTAACGGTGACGCGATAGTTGTGAACGTTAGCCGCGAGATCGTCGCGCAGATCGACCGCGAACGGTACCGGCGTCTGTGGCAACAATGCCTGGTCCACGTAGCCATCGGATACCCAGATCACTTTGCCCGAGTTGTCGTAATACGTCGCCAGCACATGCGGGATGTTCACCGTCTGCCCGCTCTGGTTGACCAGCTCGCCTTTCAGCACATGACGGCCACGCGCGTCGGTCTCGACACGCTGATGCATGACTCCGATCACCGGGTCAGCCGAAGCGGGCACCAGCATGGAATTGGGCTGCATGCGCACGCTCTTCACCGTCGACAGCGCCACGTTGGGAAAGTCGATGCGAAATGGTGAAACTTCCTTCGGCAGCAGCGTGTGTGAGATCTTGTCGAAGCTGGTTTCCTCACCCACCACGTCGCCGTTCTTGCCCACCAGCGTTGCGCCGACTGATACAAATCCCGGAACCGTGTCTTCATTCTCAATTTCGCCTAGAATGACTGTGCTGTTCTGCTGCGGAATGGCGTTCATGGAGACAATCCGCACCCGCGGCGCTTCCGCATTTTGCGCTCCCCAATCGTCATCGGAACCACGCGTGATCACGTCCCAACGAAGGTAGTTTTGCT
>JBARGS010000101.1:0-29173 GCA_049798495.1 Candidatus Korobacteraceae bacterium
GAGTCTCCCGTGCCTTACTTGCGCCTGGCGGGCCTGATGCTGCAGGAAGGCCGCAGGGCTGACGGCGAGGCGGTGGTTGATCAACTGCGCGCCAAGCAGCCGACTTCCGCCGACGTAGCCGTAGCCATTGGCGACTATTACATGGCACTCAGAAACTTTGACGGCGCGCTCAAGGAGTATCAGCGCGGCCTGAACTTCGATCCCAAGAACGAGCAGCTGCAGGTGCGCGCCCTCGAGACCATGCTGAGCACCGGCAAGATCGACGACGCCCAAAAGATGACCGACCGGCTGCTGAAGGACAATCCGGGCGATATCACGGCGCGCATTACCAATGGGCGCCTGCTGGCCATCAAAGGCAATACCGCAGACGCAACCACTGTGTTACGCGAAGTGGTCAAGGATGCTCCCGAGAATCCCGAGGCCCATTACGTCCTGGGCCAGGTGTTGCGGCAAAGCAGGGATGTCCCGGGAGCCAAGAGCGAGTTGCAGGAAGCCAACAGAATTCAGCCGAATAATCCCATGGTCCTGCAGGCACTGGCCGAAGTCTATCGCGACAGTCGCGACTTCGATACGGCGCGCGAGTACGCGGCGCGGTTGCAAAAGCTCAACGAAGATAATCCCACGGCTCACTTCCTGAACGGCACTATCGATTTAGGCGATAAGGAATACGACAAGGCTCTCGACGAGTTGAAGGAAGCGCAAAAGGCTGCGCCCAATGACCCGACCCTGTACGTCAATATGGCCATGGCGTACGGCGGTCAGAAAAAGTACGCCGACGCAGAAAAGATGTATCAGACTGCGCTAAGGCTCTATCCGACTTACGACACTGGCTGGGCCAGCTATATCGCCATGTTGTTCAACACTAACGAGTCGGGGAAGGCAGTCGCCCTGGCCGGTCAGTACGCTGCGGCCAATCCTACTCACGTCCCGGCGATCTACATCTACGCTTCTGCTTTGGCCACAACCAAGAAGTACGATCAGGCGATGGCGCAATATCAAAAGGTGCTGCAAGTCGATCCCAAGTCGGCCGCTGCCTACCTGCACATCGGCCAGATTTATCAAGTACAAGGCAAGATGGACGAGGCTCTGGCTACCTATCAGAAAGCGCTTGCCATTCAGCCCGCGTCGGCGACAATCAATAACGCGATTGGGAACGTCTATCTGGCGAAGAACGATTTGAAGTCGGCGGGCAAGTACTTCCAGGCCAGCCTGGCGCAGAACGCTCATGATCCGGTGGCGGCGAACAATCTTGCCTGGGTCTACGCCGAGCAAGGAGAGAACCTTGACATGGCGTTGAGCCTGGCGACTCAAGCCAAGCAGATGGCCCCGGAAATGGATTCCATCAACGACACCCTGGCCTGGATTCAATATAAGAAGGGCAATTTCCGCGTGTCGGTTTCGCTGGCCGAGGATGCCGTCAACAAGGCCCCACAGAACGCGGACTTCCGTTATCACCTTGGCATGGCCCTGAATGGCGCGGGCGAGAAAGATCGCGCTCGCACCGAATTGCAGAAGGCCTTGCAGTTGAACCTGAAGGGGCCGCAGGCGCAGGACGCGCAGAAGACGCTTGCGTCTCTGCAGTAGAGTCCTGGCTACAACCAATAGCTCATGAATGAAATGCGGCCCGGGAGAATCGGACCGCATTTTTCTTGCGGTTTGGCGAAATTGGAATTGAGGAGCCTCTGATCAAGTTATGTCGAAGTCGCCCGCGGCTAAAGCCGCCACTTTTTGTTGGCGCTTACGGATGGCCTGAAGAGACTGTGTCACAACCGAAACACGGATTTTTCAGTGAGACAAACGGTATGAATCGCAAGGCAACCAACCGCGCAGCGGCGACATTTGTGTTAGCCGCGGGCGTAAGCCCGCGGGCAAGTGGGATAAACAGAGAGCCGCGGAGCGGCGACACTGGGTTGCGACACAGTCTCTGAAGGCCATCGCTTCCACCAAGTGCACTTAATCAGAACTTCCCTAAAGCAGGCCCCGGCATTCAGTTGGGGCACAAGAGCACGATCAGAGGATGGACCAGGTCCTCGAATGATGGGGGCACATGCCCAACCACCAGTCTACTGAGCCTTCTTCTCGTAGATCCACTTGTTGGTGACGGCGCCTTTGGCGCCTACGGTGGTTTCGCGTTCGACGGCCTGCAGTGTCTTGCCATCGTCGGCCAGGCTGTAGGTCACAAGGTCGTTGACCTTGGTGCCGTCCGGGGCGGAGATCTTCTGATCCAGAACCAGTGAGTTCCCCTCCCAATAAAGCCGGCTGTTCGTGGTGTAAGCCGGCATATTCTGCACGACTTCTTTCTGACCGTCAGCGACGGCCTCGAGCTTCCAGTCGAAATTCTGGTCGCCATAGACCTGCGTACGAGCAAAGCTGATCTGCGGATCGTTTTGTTCAATATGCAAGGTCATGCTGGTGGGAGGTGGAACCTTGAGGGTGCTCTTTTGGGCGTTGAAAACCCAGGTGCCGGAAAGGTTCGGTTTCGCTTGGGGCGCCTGCCCGCTGACCACAAGGGTTGGCATCGCCCCGAGTACTAGGAGTGAGAGTAGCGCACGTTTCATGGAGGCGTGATAGTAGCAGATGGGGCATAAAGATTTTGTAAAAATTCTGTTGCCAGTCGCCGCTCAATCGCTTTGGTCAGGTGGTGCGCGGTGGCAGGTTGCGGAAAGAATGCTGAGCTGCTAAACTAACTAACTAGTTAATTAAAATGTCGAGGCCTAGCCACTCCCTTCCCTTTCGCCGCGGCAGCCGCCGTCAGCCCGAGGCTAGCCGCCAGGCCATTCTGCAAGCTGCCCTCGTGGAATTCGCCGAGCAGGGCTTGTCTGGCGCCCGCGTCGACTCCATTGCCGAGTCGGCGGGCGTCAACAAGGCGCTGCTGTATTACTACTTCCGCGACAAAGATGCCCTCTACGGCGCCGTCCTCGACGGGTTCTTTGCCCGCTTGCTGGAACGCATCATGACGGTGTGCGATCAGCCAGGTACGGCAGGCGAGCGCTTCCTGTCGTACGCGCGGGCCCACTTTGACTCCATCGCCGAATCGCCTTACTACGCCCGTATCTTCATGGGCGAGTTGATGAGCGCCAACCGGGGTGCCTCGACGCAACTGGACCATATCTTTGCGCAGTACATCGGTCCTATCGGAGTGCGGATTATCGGACTGCTACAGGAAGGTATCGACAGCGGAGAGTTTCGTCCGGTTGAGGCTGCGCAATTCGCGCCTTCCGCCATCGGCACGATCGTCCATTATTTTCTGACCGCTCCGCTGCGGCGAAAGTTCATGCATGAAGATACATCTTCTCCGAAAGTGATCGCCGAGCGCCGAGCGGCTGTACTCGACTTCATAGCAGCAGCGCTGTTCAGCGACCGTGACGCCGGCGTCAGGCTGGCCGCGAAAATCGCCGCGGACGAAACTCATTCCCACGAACTGTTCTCGACGGCCGAGCTCGACTCGCGCCGCAAGCGAGGAAACGCAAGTGAAACCGCATAAATTCTTCATATTTTTGGCAGTTCTTTTGGTCATCGCGGCCGGCTACTACTTCTATTCCACGGATCGCACCGCCGATACGGTGCTGATCGGCATTGTCGATGCGAACCAGGTGATCGTCAGTTCCAAGATCATGGGGCGGGTCGAGAAGCTGAACGTCGACGAAGGCTCGAAGGTCAAGGCCGGAGATCTGATCGCGGAGATCGACTCCGCCGAACTGGAAGCGCAGAAGAACGCCGCGCAGGCAACAATCAACGCCTATGACTCGCAGGTCTCGTCGATGCAGGCTACGGAAGCGCAGACCCTGGGCGAGACCAACAGCGGAGTAGTCAATGCGCAAGCGCGGCTGGCAGCTGCCAAAGCAACTCTGGCGCAGGCCAAAGCCGATCTGGCGCGCATCCAGAGCGATTCGCAGCGCATGATCGCGCTCTCCAAGGCCGGAGTGGAGTCAGACCAGGACCGCGTGCGCGCCGAAGAGCAATTGAACGCCCAACAGGCTGCGGTGGAGAGCGCACAGAAGAACGTCGACGCGGCCCAGGCCGACCTGATCACCGCGCAGGCGCGACTGCATCAGCAGCGAGCGGCCGCCAGCAACGTCGCCATGGACGAAGCGCAGGTCGCCAACGCCCGCGCGCAACTGGCCGAGGCCGACACGCGGCTCGGCTATACCAAGATCTATGCCCCGGTAAGCGGTACGGTCTCAGTGCGAGCGACGCGCCAAGGCGAAGTGGTGAATCCGGGAACGCCGATCGTGACCATCATCGACTTCGGTGACACCTGGGTACGAGCCGAAGCTCCTGAAACCGAATCGCGATTCGTCGCCGTCGGCGACAAGCTCGAGGTGCGGCTGCCGGCCGGCAAGCCGATCGAGGGCATCGTAATCTTAAAAGCCGTCGAGAGCGATTATGCCACGCAGCGCGACGTGAGCCGCCGCAAACGCGATATCAAGACCATTGGCCTCAAGCTGAAGGTCGACAACCCCGATGGCGCCATGGTTCCCGGCATGACCGCCGAAGTGCTGCTGCCGAAGGATCTGGGAAAGGGGGCGCAATGAGCTGGTTGAGTAGCTGGTTTGATTCGAAGACGGCGCGCCCCGTGCCTTGCGACTCTCCGGCGACCGGCGACGCCATCGTCGTCGACCACATCACCAAGAAGTACGGCGATTTCACGGCGGTCGACGACGTGTCCTTCAACGTACATCAAGGCGAGATCTTCGGCCTGCTGGGACCGAACGGCGCCGGCAAATCGACGCTGATCCGCATGATGACCACGCTGCTGCCGATCACCGCCGGCCACGCGCTGATCAACGGCTTCGACGTCGCGAAACAATCCGATGCAGCGCGCCACTGCATGGGCGTGATCCCGCAGGCGCTGACCAGCGACATCGATCTAACGGTCGAAGAGAACTTGAACATCTACGCGAAGCTGTATGGTGTACCGGCGGAGGAACGTAAGCGCAACATCGACGATCTGCTGACCACCGTCGATCTGCTTAAGTGGCGCAACGCGCAGACCAAGACGCTCTCCGGCGGCATGCGAAGGCGGCTGGAAATTGCGCGCGGGCTTGTCCACAGTCCCAAGATCTTCTTCCTCGACGAACCGACCACCGGCCTCGATCCGGTGTCGCGCGTCGCGGTGTGGGAGATGCTGACGGAGATCAAGAACCGTCGCGCGCTGACTATCCTGATCACGACGCACTACATGGATGAAGCCGACCGCCTGTGCGATCGCATCGCCATCGTCGACCACGGCAAGCTGGTGGCGCTGGATTCGCCGGCGGCGCTGAAGGCGAGCGTGCCCGGCACCAACGTCATCGAAGCGCAATTTCTGAGCGCGCCCGCGGATTGGCAGCAGGAGTTGGAGAAGCTGGACGACGTTACCTCGGTGCAGCCGGAGGCGGCGCACATGTATCGCATCCTCACCGCCAACGGCTCGAAGACCACGACGGAACTGGTGGAGCTGGCCGTGCGCTCCAACGTCCAGGTGAAATCGCTCTCCGTACAGAACACCACGCTGGACGATGTCTTCGTCCACTTCACGGGACGGCAGCTGAGGGATGAGCAGGTGAAAGCCTACAACTTCGTCATGCCTGACCGTCCGGGGATGCGGCCATGAATCGCATGTGGGCTATCGTGGAGCGCGAGCTCCGTAAGTTCTTCCGCTCTCCTGCTCTGATGCTGGTAGCGATGGTCTTCCCGCTGGTGCAGCTCATCGTGCTGGGGAATGCGTTCGGCGGCAAGATAAAAGAAGCGCGGCTTGGAGTCGTCGATCAGGATCACGGAACGCAGTCAGTCAAGGTGCTGGAAGCGCTGGCCGCGGTCGAGTCGAATGCGCACACGTTCTACCCGGTCCCGTACGACAACGACCAACAGGCAATGGAAGACGTGCGCACCGGACGCCTCGACGGCGCCATCATCATTCCTCCGGAATATTCGCGCCGCGTCTACGAGGAGAACCATCCCCGCATCGCGCTCATCGTCGACAACACTGACAACTTCATGAGTTCCACCCTGGAGCAGCAGTTCAGCGATCTGACCAAGGCGCTCAACAATCCCGACGTCGATCCCTCGCGCATCCTGCAGCAGATTACGCTCGACACGGTGGAGTTGTATCCCTACATCGAGTACATGAAGTACCTGCTGCCGGGCTCGATCGCGCTGGCTATGTTCGTCTCGGTCATGATTGGCGGTGGCATGTTGTACATCGACGACAAGGCGCGTGGGGTCCACGAAGGCTACCTCGTCACGCCAATCACCAAGTTCGAGCTGGTGGCTGGCTTGAACATCGCGGGCGCACTGAAGGCCATCATGGCGGGCGTGGTGATTACGCTGCTCGGATCGCTGCTTTCCGGCCTGGGAACGATCTTCACTCTGCAGAATCTCTTCTGCGTGTTTCTGATGATCGTAGTCACCTCGCTAGCCTTTAATACAATGATGTTCCTCATGATGGTGCGGGTAGAGGACCCTCTGGTCCCGCGCGCCACGTTTGGCATTCTGAATACGCTTCTGTTCTTCCCCAGCGGCGCTATCTATCCCATCAAGGCATTTCCGCCGTGGCTGCGCGGCATTGCTTACATCGATCCATTTACCTATTCGGTGCACGGCTTCAAGGCGCTGCTGCTGAAAGATGCCGGATTCGTCGCCATTCGCACCGACCTGGCATACCTGACTCTTTCCGCGGCCGTGATGATCACGATTGCGACTGCGCTGTTCAAGCGGACGCTGTAAGATCAGAAAGGGCGTCAGATGCCCTGCCTGTGATACGCTATGGATCGGCGCAAATCCGCTAAGCCGCGCAAAATTATCGATGAAACGGTTGAAGTCAAGTGCGCGCTGGGATTGGGAGTGATTCGCGAGGAGGTATGGCGGAGTGCCGGCGGCGAGATAGTCAGATACAACCTGGCATTTATCAATCACTCCCTTTTTGCAAAGGACAACGGCCGGGTGCTGGGATACGACAACAAACACGGCTGTCACCACCGCCCCTACGCCGGGAGAGCAGAGGAGTTTACGTTTAGCAGCTATGAGGGCCTGACGGCGCGCTTTCTCAACGAGGTGCGCAGACTGCGCGAGAGGACCGACCCACTATGAAAATGAAGATTGCCGGCGACGGGTTTGAAAGTTACGCCAAGCGAGCCCTGGCGCGAGCACGCAAGCTGGACCGGAAAGAGCCCATTAGACCGGAAATCAGGATCACGTTTGAAGACCCGCTTGCCATGGTGGAGGTGCTGACGGCGGAGCGCCTCCGGTTGCTTAAGAAGATACAAACCCGATCGCTCTCAATCTCCGCCCTGGCGATCTCCTTAAAGCGCGATCCGAAATCGGTTCGCAGAGACGTGATAAAGCTCGAACGGGCGGGCGTGGTGCGCACGCGCAGGGAAGTCAATCCGGGTCACGGGCACGCCAAAATCGTCGAACCCGTAGCGCGCGAGTACCGCCTTACGGCGGTTCTGTAGGTAGCAAACCTTGTCCGTCGCCGCGCATCTTAAATGCAGGGGTTGTGTGCGCCTACCCTCCGAGTTTCGGGACGTGATGTCAATGGCGCAATGTTAGATCAGCATCATAGGAGGAACACATGAAGAGTTTTCTCATTGGACTGGGGGTGGGGCTTGGCCTTGGCCTTCTGTTCGCTCCCATGAGTGGAGAAGAAACCCGCACCAGCATCGCTGACCGCGCCAGCGACCTGGCCACTTCGGCGCGCGAAACCTACGAGCAGAATCGCAATCGAGTGCATCGCGGTGTGGAGACGATTCGCAGTACTGCCGAGCGCGCCATGGGACAGGTGCGTTCCACGGTCAACACAGCCGCACGCGCCACCGGCACCGAGAGCAGCGTGCCCGACGCCAGCGCTCTCTAGTTTTCCATCGCAATCTTTGCCAAAGGCAGGCGTGAGACAAACGCCTGCCTTCCTTTCTGTTCTACCGTCGATCCTCAGGCCAGCATCCGTCGGCTCGACCTATCTCATCGGATAGCGTCTGCTATCCCCAAGGGATGATGATGGACTCGCCGCGCCTCACTTGCTCTGACCTCTCTTCCGGATTTCAACAGGTTGGAAGTATCCCGCCCGCCATCAACCTTTGGAAGCGCGCTTGCTCAGTTCATCCTGAGATTGAGTCCAGCTGAAAAGGAGTTCTGTTTATGTCGGAGCGATCCAAATCCATTTCTCTGAAACAATTGCGCTCGGCCGTGCATGCTGCCGCCGCGGCAGCCGGGCAGAAACACCCTGGAGTGAAGTTCAAAGTCGAGGAGGCGGAGATCATCTACCGGCCGTGGTGGATCTGCGGCATTCCGGTGCCTTGGCCCATCTTTGAGAACGGTGGTTTCACCACAACGTTCGGCGAGGCGCTGGCTTCCAATCCCAGCATCGGAGCGCTGCGCGAGGGCGTCGGCGATGTGCAAGTGGCGACGTACAGCGTCGGTGGCACGACCATCATCGGGGTCCGCGGCGGTTCGGCGGGCCTGGTCGAGTAGTTAACTGCGGAGGTGCTTTATGTCTCACTGCGCGCCTAATGAGCATTCCTGCGGCGAGTCCCTCATGTGCCCGAGTTCGCAACCCGGCTATGAGAACTGTCGCGTGCTGGGAGTCGTGCAGGCGGGCGAATCGGGTCCCGAGGTGTCGTACCTGAACGAGCACCTTCCCGCAACCCAGGAAGTTCTGGCAATGGCCGCCCCGGCGAAACCGACTGAGGTTTTCCGGCTGGCGGCCAAGTGCCAGACAGGCCGCTGCCCGCACTACGACGGCAACAACTGCCAGCTTGCCACCCGCATCGTGCAAATCCTGCCTGCGGTTGTTTCGAATCTTCCCGCCTGCCTCATTCGCGGCGAGTGCCGCTGGTTCCACCAGGAAGGCGCTGCCGCTTGCTACCGCTGCCCACAGATTGCAACCATTAACTACGACGCCTCCGAAACACTCCAGGAGGTTGTGGGAGTCGGGCCAGTGCTGGAGTAATTGGAAACGAGCGCCGTTTTCGCAGCGTTGGCCAACTCCCTCTAAGACAAATTGCGTGGTGAATGCCCGCGACGGTTTATCCTGTTGACTCATACTTCCGTCGCGAGGGGACTCATCATGCAGGTGCTGGAGAACTGGCAGCCGAAGGGCGTCACGGTTTACATGGACGACAAACGATTCGTGAATTGCGTGCTCACCGAGTGCAGGCTAGTGTACGGTGGCGGCGACGTCACTTGGGAGAACACGCAATTCGTCAACTGCCAGCTCACTTTCGACGGCGCAGCGCAACGCACCGTCGCGTATCTTCAGAATTTCGGGCTAATGCGGCCGCCTGAGATGCAATCCGCGCCCAATATCCCAGCGAATTCGGGAGTGAATTAGAGCGTGTTTCGAAAATCGCTTTGTAGCAGGGCATGGCTTCAGCCATGCCGAAAGATGGCAACGATAGTGGGCTTCAGCCCCTGTCCCTCAGCGGCTAAAGCCGTCATCTTGGATCGCACTGACGGCACGACTGAAGTCGTGCCCTGATACAAACCTGACCTGCCCTCGTTCTTGAAACACGCTCTAGACAGCCGTTCGTGGTCAGCTTCTACGGATCCGACCCGCGGCGGCGGAAGTCAGCTTCAATACGCGAGTCTCTCACCAGCTGCGAGCATGGTCAGCGCGCCATCGATGCAATGTGCTTCGCGAGCCTGTCGAAGGAAGCGCCCACGCCGTCCGCCATTCCCGTCTTGAGCGCCGCATCGCGCGCCGCCTTCGACGGATAGAGAATGGTGAGCTGCATCGTTGTCTTGCCGCCCTCCTCGGTGAGAACCAGCGTGTTGAGGGTCTCCGGCCAGTCGCCACCCCACGACTCGGTGGAGACGAGGCGCTCGGGTGGCGAGACCTCGCGATAGACGCCGCGCATTTCCATCTCGGTGCCATCGGAGCGGCGCCAAACAAAGTGCCACACCCCGCCGGGACGAAGGTCAATCTCGCAAACGGGCATCGTCCAGCCCTCCGGACCCAGCATCCAGTGCGGTACATGCTCGGGCTTGGTCCAGGCATCGAAAATGAGTCTGCGCGGCGCATCGAAGACCCGTGCCATCATAACCTCACGCTCCGTAGGTGTGGTGAGTGTCAAGGTATCGGTGTTCATCATCATTAATCTCCTCGTTTGGTGCGGGCATGTTTCTTCTCCCGGCTTTTCAGTTCGTCAAGCAGTGAATCAAGGCGCTGGAAGCTGCCCTCCCAGAACCGACGGTATTCTTCCAGCCACGCCGTAGCTTCAGCGAGCGGGCCGGCCTCGATCCGGCGCGGTCTTCGTTGTGCATCACGCCCCCGTGAGATCAATCCGGCACGCTCCAGAACCTTAAGGTGCTTGGAGATGGCGGGCTGCGTCATCGAGAAGGGCTCGGCCAGCTCCGCGACCGATGCCTCACCCAAGCCGAGCCGGGCCAGAATTGCGCGCCGCGTAGGGTCGGCGAGGGCTGCGAAGGTTGCATCGAGATGCTCGCCCTCCGAAGATTCATAACCATTTAGTTTCATAACTGATTGGTAATATAATAGACCCGCTCAAGGAAGTCAAGGGTTAGCCGATTAGCGGGCCGCGCTTGTCGCCCTGAAGCGTCGTCTGCAACAATTCGGAGAGAGCCAATAGACGTTTGTGCGGCGGGGTTGTGATGACCCCACATCCTTGACACTGCCCTCTTGCCCCTTTATTCTTATGTTTTGCCTTAAGCACGATCCCGCCCGTCTGTGCCTGCCAGTGTTTCCCGTCAGGAGCTTGGCCTGTTAAACGGGGCTTCGGCCTTCGCCGCTTCTGCTTGGGATAAGAGTGGCTGCGAGCGGTTTCGAGTGTGGTCGTGCATGGGCTAAGGCCGGTGCTGTTATGCTGATTCGGGTTCGGGAATTGGAACTCCGCAGGCTGGAGTTCGAGGAGAACTATCAGCCGGGCGCCATCGAGTTTGGGCCTGATTTTCGCCAGATTGGTCCGCTGCGCAGTGACGGCCACGCTGAGTTGATTGTCGAGCATCGCGGACACCACCAGAACGTGGAAGATATCCGGCTGGTGGGCAACGTGAAGGCGCACCTGGAGTTCAGTTGCGCGCGCTGTCTGGATCCTGTGGGTCACGATGTCGACAAGGATTTCGACCTGATCTACCGGCCGCTGGGCGTGGATCGTCGCGCCGATGAAGTATCGATCAGTGAGGCGGAGACCGAGATCGGATACTATCAGGGCGAGGGCCTTCTGCTGGAGGATGCCCTGCGCGAGCAGGTGCTGCTGGCCACACCGGTCCGGGCTCTGTGCCGCGAAGATTGCAAAGGATTGTGTCCGCAGTGCGGCCGCAATCTGAACGTCGAGCAGTGTCATTGCGAGACGCATCTCAGCGATCCGCGCTGGAATGCGCTGAGCGAAATCAAGAATAAGCTGCAAAGCTAGGTCTTGCGAAGCTAAACCTAAAGTTCCGATCACCCGCCCGACGCGGGCGGTCCTGAGTTGAGGTTGTCATGCCCAATCCAAAACGGCGTCATTCCCAGGCGCGTACCTCCAAGCGTCGCTCCCACGATCATCTGACGGCGCAGTCGCTGTCCGAGTGTCCCAATTGCCACGAGCGCAAATTGCCGCATCGTGCCTGCCCCAAATGCGGCTATTATAAGGGTCGCGAGGTTATCGAGGTCGAAGAGGCTAGCAGCTAAGAGCTTCGAGCCATGGGCTTCGAGCTCGCGGCTCCCTTGCAACTGACAGGCACAGATGCCGACCATCATCGCTCTTGACGCCATGGGGGCCGACCGGGCTCCCAAACCCGAAGTAGAAGGCGCCATACTCGCCGCACGGCACTATGACGTGGAAATCGTCCTGGTGGGCAAGCAAGACGTGATTCAGGCCGAGCTCGATCTGCACCGCTTCTGGCGCAGGCTACCCATCAGCATCGTCAATGCCGTGCAAGTCATCAGCATGCAGGAGAAAGCCGCGCAGGCGGTTCGCAGCAAGCGCGAATCGTCCATGCACGTGGGGCTTCGTCTGGTGCGCGACGGCAAGGCCGAAGGTTTCGTCACCGCCGGCAATACCGGAGCCGCCATGGCCACCGCCAAGAGGGTCCTGGGCGCGATCCCTGGCGTGGATCGTCCCGCCCTGGCTGCCGTTTTTCCTACCGCGCAAGGCACGGCCACCATCCTCATCGACGTCGGCGCCAATGTCGATTCCAAGCCGCAGAACTTGCAGCAGTTCGCCATCATGGGCGACGAGTACTTCCGCTCCATTTTTGCCGGACGGTTCCCCAGCGCCGATCGTCCCCGCGTCGGCCTGCTCTCCATCGGCGAAGAAGAGAGCAAGGGAAACGAACTTACCCGCGAGGCCTACAAGCTGATTAAAGAACTACCTATGAACTTCGTAGGGAACGTCGAGGGCCGCGATCTTTACAACGGTAAGGCCGACGTGCTGGTGTGCGACGGCTTCGTGGGCAATGTGGCCCTGAAGATCTCCGAGGGGATGGTGGAGACGGTGCGCTTTCTGTTGAAGCAGTCCTTGCAGGCCACGATCACCAGCCAGGTGGGATTTCTGCTCTCTCGCAAAGCGTTTGCCGACTTCAAGAAACGCCTCGACTATTCCGAGTACGGCGGCGCTCCGCTGCTGGGCATCAAAGGCGTGTGCATCGTCAGCCACGGCTCCTCCAATGCCAACGCCATCAAGAACGCGGTGCGCGTGGCCATGGAGTACGCCAACAGTAAGTTGAATCACACCATCGAAGAACGCATCGCCGCTGCCAGCCGCAACCTGAATCACCATCCCGCAACCGAGTCCGCCGGCGCCGATCCCGTGGGCACCGGAGTGGTGTAGGCGCGGGTCTTTCACTATGGCCGCTCACTCTGCTTCCATTGCATTCCTCTTTCCCGGACAAGGTTCACAGGCCATCGGCATGGGCAAGGAGCTTGCCGCCATGTACCCGGTAGCGCAGGAGACCTTCGACGAAGCTGATGCTGCGCTCGGTTACAAGCTTTCGCGACTGTGCTTCGAGGGTCCGGAAGATCAACTGAAGCTGACCGAGATCACGCAGCCGGCGATTGTGACGGTATCGGTGGCGGCGTGGCGCGTGTTGCAGTCGAAGGCAATCACTCCTTCTTACGTTGCGGGACACAGCCTGGGGGAATACTCAGCTCATGTGGCGGCAGGAACGCTGTCGTTCACGGATGTGGTGCGCACAGTTCGCAATCGCGGCAAGTATATGCAGGAGGCAGTCCCGGTCGGCGTGGGAGCCATGGCCGCGGTCCTCGCTTTGCCGATCGACAAAGTGCAGCAGGTTTGCGATGAGGCCGCGCAAGGTGAAGTGTGTCAGGCGGCAAACCTTAACTCTCCGGACCAGACGGTGATCTCTGGCAGCAAGGCTGCGGTGGAGCGCGTGGCCGAAATGGCCAAGCAGCGAGGAGCCAAGCGCGCCATCATGTTGCCGGTTAGCGCCCCGTTTCATTCCGCGCTGATGCAGCCGGCGCAGGACCGATTGGCCGCCGATTTGGCTGCATTGGAGTTTCACGCTCCCGAAGTTCCCGTGATGTGCAACGTCGACGCCTTGTTGGTGACCACAGCCGAACAGGCGCGCGATGCACTTATTCGGCAGGTGACAGGGGCGGTACAGTGGGAGAAGTCAATACGCGCGCTGCTATCGCTGGGAGTGGAGAGCTTCGTGGAAGTGGGACCGGGCAAGGTATTGTGCGGACTTATGAAACAGATCGACCGCTCGCGGAGCTGTGTCAATGTGGAAGACGAGGCGTCATTGCAGAAGACGGTAAACCATTTCAGCCCGGCATCCCCCAAACCGGATTGAGGCTTCATGGCAGCAAAGAAGCGCAAACCAAAGCCGTTCCGGGCGGCATCCGCCGTGAAAGCCGCCGCGCGTGAGGCGATTGGCACGCCGCCTCCCACCCGCGCTCAACCCGCCGACAAGAAGCGGAAGATGAAATCGCCAAAGCACAAGCCTACTTTAGGGAAGCTGCTGGGCGAAGGTGAATAGCGTCATCGCTCAGAAGTTCGGCCTTTCCAGCGGCGGTTGCCAGGCGAAGAAGTCCTGCCGCATCCGCTCAGCGTAATTGGTGAGCAATTCCTGCACCCGCGCCGGATCGGGCGATTTCACGATCAGCCCGACATGATGTTTCTTCTCGTTCATGCGCCAGACAATCTCGGGATCGTTGTAGGCGGAGGTGTCGGGACGCTCCTGCTTTGCCAGCGAAATGAGTAGCCCGGCGGCATCGTTGCGGGGAGTGGGAGGTCGATAGGGGCGCTCGCCGCCGGCAATTTCCACCTTGGCCCATTCCGCCCACATGTTGATGCCGGTCGCTGCTTCGATGAGATCGACAATATGGGCGCCACCGACACGCGCTGAGGTTTCCAGGAAGTACAGCCTGTCGTCGTCGCGGCCGCGAATGAATTCACTGTGCGAGACGCCGCGCACCATGCCGAACGCATGCATTACCTTTTCATTCAGCTCGATAAGCGGCTTCGCTTCCGGCGATCCCAACGGTAAGGTGCGAGTAGTAAAGACGTCGCCTTGCTGGGAGACGTCCATGGGCGGGCGACCGTAGCGGCTGGCAATGGAGAACAGCAATTCGCGCTCGTAGAAGATTCCATCGACGTGATAGATATCACCGGGGACATACTGCTCCAGCAGATAGAAGGATTGTTTGTCCCCCAGCACGTCCATCGACGACCACAGTTCGTCGGCAGTGTGGATTTTCTTGATGCCCATGGAGCCAGCCATCGAGCGCGGTTTCAGCACCCACGGCGGCGGCACGCGATCGCAGAACACACGCAGCTTGGCGTGATTGAGTACCTGGATGAACTCGGGCACCACCAGGCCCTCGTTGCGCGCCTTGGTGCGCATAGCCAGCTTGTCGCGGAAGAAGCGGGCGGTGCTGTCGCCCATGCCGGGCACGCGCAGGTGCTCGCGGAGCGCGGCGGCGGTTTCCACGTCGAAGTCGTCGAGTGCGACGATGCGGTCGATCGCCTCCGAGCGTGCCATGTAGCTGACTCCCAGAATGGCGTCTTCCAGCTTCCACTCTTTCTGCACGTCGGGCATGTAAAACACTTCATCGATGCTCTCGCGCGGCCACGGCTCATCCTTCAGGCTATGCGAGGTGAGCAACAGGGTCCGGCAGCCTTGACGATGACATTCGCGAATGAAGTCAATGCCCTTATAGTAGCTAGCCAGACACAGGATGGTAATGCCTGAGTTAGGCGAAGACGGTGACTGGGCTGAGGACGACATGGAGCGCCTCCGGGTTAGCCGTTGCCGCAACACTATAGCAGGAGCAGGCGGTGACAACACGGAAGTAGCCAGATTTTGACAGTATTGCCAGCAGCCAGGCGGCGCGGGTTATGCTAAGTCCGCAATGTTAAGCGCCAAGACTGCGGACGTTCTGGTTGTCGGCTTGGGTGCTGTTGGCAGCGCCGCACTGTATCAGTCCGCCAAGAACGGGGCGCGGGCGATCGGGATCGACCGCTTCGTCCCTCCCCACGATCAAGGATCGTCGCACGGCGATACCCGTATCACGCGCCAGGCGATTGGTGAGGGACGCGAGTTCGTACCCCTGGTGTTGCGCTCCCATCAGATCTGGGAGGAAGTTGAGACCGCAACCGGCCGAAATCTGATGACTCGCAATGGGGGCCTCATTCTGGCATCGCCGAGCATGCCCGGGAATCATCATGGCTCAAGATCATTCCTGCAGGACACGATCGACACGGCCATCGAATTCGGCATCGCTCATGAGGTCCTGACCAGCGACGAAATCCGCCACCGTTATCCCCAGTTTCGACTACAAGGCGATGAGGCCGGCTACTTCGAACCCGGCGCCGGATTTCTTCGTCCCGAAGCGTGCATCAAGACGCAGTTGAGCCTGGCCGGGCAACTCGGAGCGCAAATCTTCACCTCGGAAACAGTCGTCGATCTGAAATCGCTGGCAGATGGCACGGTCGCGGTCAAAACCACCAGGGCTTCCTACTCGGCAGCAAAGGCGATCGTTGCCAGCGGCCCCTGGATTCGACAGTTGATTGGCGACGACTATGCTAGCTACTTCAAAGTCTATCGACAGCTATTGTGCTGGTTTGCTCTGGCCAGGAATGCTGAAAACTACACTCCCGAGAAGTTCCCGATCTTTATCTGGATCGCCGGAAATCGCCCGCGCGACATGATGTACGGATTTCCTGCAGTAGAGGGTCCACGGGGCGGCTTGAAGATCGCCAGCGAGCAATACGAAGTCACCGCAGATGCCGACACAGTTTCGCGGATCGTCAGCCGCCCCGAAATTGCGGCCTTATATGAGGAGTACATCGCCCCGCGGTTTCCGGATGTCTCAAGCGAGTGCCTTCGCAGCACTACCTGTCTCTACACCGTCACGCCCGACGCGAAGTTCATCGTCGACAAGATTCCCAACCATGAACACATTATGTTCGCTTCGGCGTGCTCCGGGCACGGTTTCAAGCATTCCGCAGCTTTGGGGGAAGCACTCGCCTTGTGGGCTCTGGGTAAGCCAGCGATCATCGACCTCTCGGCATTTCGCCTGCAACGACTCGCCGGGAAGTAGGCATTGCTGCCTCCGCAAGCAGCGAAAAGCGGATACCTCGCGACCTCAAGCTCGCGCAGAATGACAAAAAACGCATAGCTTGGTAGCGGTGCAGCTGAAGCTTTGCCCTTTCAAAACCTACTGTGATGGAAGATCGGCCCTTCCTCACGCCTGCGCCGAGGCCGATCGGGTTTGGGAAGCTCGCACCAGGGCAAGAGCGGTGACGTCGTTGTGCTCAGGGGGCACCCGCACAAACTGCTGCACGCCGTCGAGAATGGTGGTGGCGATGTGGGTGGCATTATCCAGCGGCGCACGCTCGAACTGCTGCTTCACGCGCTCCAGACCAAACTCCTCCTTCTTGTAGGCTGCCTCCACTACGCCGCGTGAAACCAGCAGGAGTGAAGCTCCGTGCTGCAAAGCCGCCGTTGGCGCTTCGTATGTCGAGGCGGCAAACAGCCCCAATGGAAGTCCCGTCGCCGGAAGTTCCGTGATGCCCGAGGGATCTCGCAAAAGTCCGGGCGTGTGTCCGGCATTGACGTAACAGATGGTGCCTAGCTCTTCGTTGTAGCAGCCCAGGAAGGCTGCGCTGGAGCGAACGCCCGAAGCGGCACGGCGAATGCTGAGGTTTAGCTCCAGGCAGAACTCCATCATGACATCCGCTTCATTGATCTCCTCATCGGCAAATCTGTCCTGGCCCAGTTCCTGAAAGGTTTGCCGCGCCGCCGCCACAATGCCGTGGTTCTCCTCATGCGCTCCGGCGATATCGAGCAGACCAAAGACGACTCGGCAGCGATTGGCGCGCAGGAAGTGGTAGAGGTCGCCGCCAACTCTCTTACCCTGTACCATGCCTGCGATGTCGGCTCCTGATAAGGCGGGAAATTCCGCCCGATTGGGAGCCAGAGTGGGTACGGGGCTGCGATCGCGTTGAAAGGAAAGTTTCATGATAGCGTCCGACATCATAGCCGAAATCCAGCGGAATGCAAGGTAATCATGCATGGCCCTTTGCCCACTTCCCTTATCGGGTTGGGATTCGAGCTACTCTGAAACTCATCCGAGCCGTTTCGGCGGGGTGGGCGGTCCACTTCACGGTAGGATAGGTGGGCTCGGAGGTGCAGCGCCTGCGGATCGTAAGTGTGGGAGAGATTCTATTCGACGTGATTGACGGCACCGAGTACCTCGGCGGCGCTCCGCTGAACTTTGCCGCCCACGCCCATAAGCTCGGCCACGAGGTCTTCCTCGTCAGCGGCGTGGGCGATGACGACCGGGGGCGACGCGCACTCGACAGCCTGCGGCAGCATGGAATTTCCACGGAGTTTGTGCAGGTTCTCAGCGGTAAAAACACCGGCACGGCCGAGGTCGAGCTCGATCTGGACGGCAAACCGATGTTTCGCATCGTGCGTCCAGCTGCCTACGATTTTGTCGAGCTCACGGCTGGGCACATCGAGCGTATTGCCGAACTCCAGCCACATTGGATCTACTTTGGAACGCTGTTCCACATTTCCCCGCAGGCGTTGACTTCGACCATCAGGCTGCTGGATCGCCTGGCGGGGGTCAAAAGCTTCTACGACGTCAACCTGCGCGACGGCAACTGGAATCTGGCGACGGTGGAAGAACTGGCTCGACATGCCAATGTAATTAAACTGAGCGATAGTGAGGCCGAGTTTCTCGATGCCTCTCTGAATGTGGAGGGGCACGAAGGATCGATGCGCCACTTCTGCCAGCGGTGGAGCGAGCAATACCGTTGCAAGACCGTCTGCGTGACCTCCGGTGAAAGCGGTTGCTGCCTCTACAAAGAAGGGACTTACGTTCAAGTGCCAGGATTCAAAGTTCAGGTCGCCGATACGGTCGGCGCCGGAGATGCCTTCGCTGCGGCGTTATTGCATGGCCTGGAACAAGGTTGGGATATCCCACACTGTGGCAAGTTCGCGAATGCCGTTGGCGCGCTGGTGGCAGGCCGTACGGGAGCAGTTCCGGATTGGAATGTGGAGGAAATTCCGGCTATGCTTGGGGATCAATTCGAGGCAAGGACGAAACGATAAATTCGCCACTGCGACACAGAGATCACGGAGAAACGCAGTAACCCAACTCCCGCTCGGTTCGTTCGTAACCTACTCCAGATCGGGATCGTGCTCTTCCTCCCGTTCGGTCGTCGTCAGGCGCTCCAGCTGGGTGCGCCAGTCCGTTTCCTGGACGAAGTCCCGCGAATCGCGCCACCCCGCCCGCACCTTTACGAACAGTTCGAGAAACACCCTAGTGTTAAGCAGTGACTGAATCTGCAGACGCGCAGCCGTGCCCATCTTCTTCAGGTTGGCGCCCTGCTTGCCGATGAGGATGGCCTTCTGTCCGTCGCGTTCGCAGTAAATGGTTGCCGCGATCCGGGTCAGCCGTTCGCCTTCCTGATACTGATCGATCAACACGGTGGTCGCATAGGGCACCTCCTGATCGGTGGCCAGCAGCACCTGCTCGCGGATCAACTCCGCCACCAGAAAGCGTTCCGGCTGATCCGTGACTTGGTCTTTCGGGAAGTAGCGCGGTCCTTCCGGCAACGCCCGTATTACCGCATCGAGCAGCACATCGAGACCCTCGCGCTTCAGGGCGGAGATGGGAATTACCTCGGCGAAATCGTGCAGCGCTTTGTACTCGGCGATCAGCGGCAGCAGCTTCTGCTTATCTAGTTGGTCGATCTTGTTCAGCAGCAGGAAGCAGGGCTGGCCGCCCCTCTTCGCAATGTCCAAAACAAACTTGTCGCCGGTGCCGAACTTCGTCGCGGCATCCACGATGAGCAGCAGCAAGTCGCAGCCTTCCAGCGCGTCATACACTTCCTTCATCATGCGGCGATTGAGGGAGTTGATGGGCTTGTGAACGCCGGGCGTGTCGACCAGGACGATCTGTCCCGTGGGGCGTTTGCTTTTGCGTTCGACGTTAATGATTCCCTGGATGCGGTTGCGCGTGGTTTGCGGCTTGCGGGTGACGATGGCCAGCTTCTCGCCGACGAGCGCGTTGAGCAGCGTCGATTTGCCGGCGTTGGGGCGGCCGATGATGGAAACAAATCCGGAGCGGAATGCCATACCCCTGAAAGAATAAACCTTTAGGCGAGCAGGCGGTCGAGTTCCCTGGAATTGGGCAGCTCCATCAGGACCCTGCGAAGGTAAATTGCGGGCAAGGTGTTAGAAAGTCCGATCGCGAGTCACTACCTTATATGTGCAAGCAATGGAAGCCAGATCGGCTGGACACGTGAGCCAGGATTCACTTTACGAAGAGGCCGCGAACACTTACAACGCCGCGCTCGGCCGGCTGGCCCGGGCCTACGAGCTGGATCCCGAAGCGCGTCGCGACCTGCTGCAGGAAATTCATCTGCAGCTGTGGCGCAGCTTCGACTCCTTCGATCAGCAATGCTCGCTGCGAACCTGGGTCTATCGCGTCGCTCACAATGTCGCAACGGGGCATGTGATTCGTCAGAGCCGCATTCGGAACCGGCTGGTGAGCCTCGAGGAGATCGAGGCCATCGAGGTTGCGTCCGCTAGCGACCATGAACTCCAGGCAAGTCAGAACCAGCTGCTGGACCGTCTCTCGACCTTGATTCAGCGCCTGAAACCGCTGGATCGGCAGATCATCATTTCCTACCTCGAAGGCATGACCGCCAATGCGACCAGCGAGATCACCGGACTATCGCCGGCGAACATCGCCATGAAAATTCACCGAATCAAGAACATCCTGAAGCGGTGGTTCGCCGAAGGAGGGCCCGATGCCGAATGAAATACCCGTGAATAATCCCAAGCAAATCTGGCAAAACCAACCTGTGGAGGCTTTCAAAATGTCAGCAGAACAACTACGCCAAAAGGCAGAAAAACTTGAAGGGAGGGCCCGCCTGGCAGTGCTCTGGAGGGTAGTACTCTACCTCGTCGTGTCAGCGTTGTTCGCGCGGGCCGTCGCCAACGTCCGCCAGACGCTTGCGCCTGTGGTGTGGCCTACAGCGAGTCTCTGGTGCATACGCATTGGGTTCGGCTTTCTAGGTGTCTGGATCCTCTATGCCGCTTTCGACGTCTGCAAGGCGATTTGGCCGGGACGAGTGGCGCCAGATGCAGCACTGAACACTACCCTTCAGTCTTATCGAAGGGAACTGGAGAGGCAGCACAGCTTTTACCGGCCTAGCTGGCGCAAGATGATGCCTGGCTTTGTGGGTATGGCGCTGGCTATGGTGCCAATGCTAATCAACGAGTACAAGGTAGCTCCCCAGGACCTGGTGAACGCCGCTCCGGCTGCGGTGGTTCTCGCCATCCTGTGGGCGATATGTTTTGTCGTGGTGGGGCGCCGCCGCCGGAAGCTGCAAGCGGAGATCGAACAGTTGCGCGCCTTTGAGAGAGAGTATCAAGCCTGACACAAGAGCGCTTCACCTCTGCGCGATGTCAGGGCGCTGATCGCGGACATTGCGGTATCCGCGATCAGCGCGGATTTGCGAGAGCTTATCTGAAAGCTGGTCCAGGGTTGTAAGGCGTCCCGCAACAATGGGCTTCACCTCAGCCTAGGCTTGATCTACTTATGCGCCGACCTGTTTGGGTTGCAGGCTGACGCGCACCCGATCGACGCGGCGCTCGGTGGACTCGAGCACTTCGAAGCGTAGCCCGTTCTCCTCGAAGACTTCGCCCGCCTTGGGGATATGTCCCGCGAGTTCGCTCACCAGTCCGGCGATGGTGGTAGCTTCTTTCTCTTCCGGCCGCACGCCCAGCAGCTTTTCCAGCAGATCCACGTCGGTGTTGCCGTTGAAGATGTAGGAGGTGTCGCTCTCTTTGACCACCTCCGACTTTTCATGCTCGTCGCGAATTTCGCCGACGATTTCCTCCACTAAGTCTTCAATAGTCACGAGCCCGGCGACGCCGCCATATTCGTCGATCACGATCGCCAGCCGCGCGTTATCGCGCTGCATCTCGCGCATCAAATCGCTGCCCAGCTTGCTTTCCGGGACGAAATAGACTTCCGGCTTCATCAGGTCGCGAACCGTCTTGCTTTTCGCCTCCACGTCCGAGACCTGTAACACATCCTTGACGTAAGCGATTCCCTTGATGTGGTCGATGTCGCCTTCGTATACCGGAATGCGCGAGTACGGATACTTCTTGAGCAGCTCGGTGAACTCCTCAACCGTGGTGGTGGCCGGAACTGCGACAACCTCGGGGCGTGGCGTCATTACCTCGCGAACCGTCTTGTCCCCGAACTCCACCACAGACTGAATGAGGTCGCGGTCGCTTTCCTCGATGATGCCCTCTTCCCGTCCGGCTTCGATGAATGCGTCGACCGCCTCGGACGGATGCTCCGGCTGACGCTCCCCATGCTCCTTGGTAAGCGAGGCCACCGAAAGACCGAAGCCCAGAATCAGCGTCGCGGGTGTTGCGAGATAGACCAGGATGCGCAGCACTGGAACCCAGTGGGCGAGCCACTCACCCCGCGTGCGAACGAAGAAGGCATACGGCAGCAGTTGATGAAAAATTACAATAATGAAAATCAGGCTAACCGCAGCCTGTACCAAGTCCAGCACCACCCAGCGCTTCTCCATGAACAGCACGTAGCCGATGAGCACGCCGATACTAGCCATGCAGAACTGCGTCAGCACAGTCATGGCGAGCGAAGCGCGCCTGCGGCTCACTCCTAAACGAGGCTCCACTCGCTCCTCGTAGGCCTCGACATTCTCCTCGAACTCGCGCGAGAGAAACTTGCCCATCTCGGCATACAGGCGATCCACGTAGGAGACTAGCGTGAGCAGTCCCATTAAGACCAGCAGCAGGATGGTTAACGGAAGGTTCATCTCCGTCTGCCTCCGGGTGCGGCCGAAGAGGTGTTCTTGGGAGAAGCCGTTTGCGCGTGCGCACGTTCTATCAATCCCACGGGCAGTTTGAGCTGCTGCCGTAATTCGGTTTCCCGCCCCCGCATTTTGCCCTCATCGGTTTCGTGATCGTAGCCGGCGAGGTGGAGCAGTCCATGCAGGATCAGAATCTTAATCTCCGTCTCGGTGGAGTGGCCAAGTTCGGCGGCATTGGCGGCCGCAATCTCTGCGGAAATGGCAATGTCACCCGTGATTTTTCTATGGTCTGAGACTGCTTCGAAGCTCAAGACGTCGGTGGGCTCATCCTTATGCCGGTATTCACGGTTCAAATCGCGGAGCTCGGCGCTGGTGGTGACGAAGATAATCACCTGACCGCGCAACCCCACGGCGCGTTGGGCCTTGCCGGCGAACAGGGCCAAGGCTCGTTCGCGTACGCCTCCAGGTTGGTGGACTAGCAGGAGCACTTTCGTTTCAAGAACAAAGGGGAGGGCACAAAGGCCCTCCCACACTATGGTACCAAGTTCCTACTCGGAAATGTTATCGGCGGACGAAGAAGGCGCTTCGGAGGGAGGCACATCCGCCAGCGAAATCCCGCGGTCGACCCTGGCGGAAAGTTCCGGCGCGGTGCTGGTTCGCGGCGTCGCATAGTTATTGCCGTTTCTGGATTCGAGCGATAGCGACAGTTGCTCGTTGCGGCCTTTGTAATCGTCGTAGGCGCGAATGATGCGCTGCACCAGGTGATGGCGCACCACATCGCCTTCGTCGAAGTAGCAGAAGTGGATGCCTTCCACATTTTTCAATATCTCGCCCGCTTCCACCAGCCCGCTGCGGTTGGCGTTGGGCAGATCGATCTGCGTCACATCGCCTGTGATCACCGCCTTGGAGTTGAAGCCGAGGCGGGTGACGAACATCTTCATCTGCTCCGACGTTGTGTTCTGGGCCTCGTCGAGAATGACAAAAGCGTCGTTTAGTGTGCGACCGCGCATGAACGCGATGGGAGCGATCTCGATGACGTTCTTCTCCAGGTAACGGTCGACCTTGTCGGGCTCCAGCATGTCATAGAGCGCGTCGTACAGTGGGCGCAGATAGGGATCGACCTTCTCCTGCAAGGTTCCGGGCAGAAAGCCCAGTCGCTCGCCGGCTTCCACCGCGGGACGCGCCAGAACGATGCGGTTCACGCGCTTGGACATGAGCGCCGCAATTCCCATCGCGACCGCGAGATAGGTTTTTCCCGTTCCCGCCGGACCAACGCCAAACACCATGTCGTGCTTCTCGATGGCTTCCAGGTAACGGCGCTGGTTGATGCTCTTGGGCTGCACGCTACGCCGGCCAAAGGAGCGCTGCTTGCCGGCTTCGGCAAGACCGCGCAAGGTCGCCGTCCGGTCGGAAGTCAGCACGCGGATCATCGCCCCCAGATCGCCGTTCACAAAAGTGAAGCCATTGCGCAGCAAGTGCTCGTAGTCAACGAAAACCTGCTCCGCTCGGCTCACGTCACTGGCAGCTCCGTCGATTTCGATGGACTCGGCCCGCAACGCGATGGTCACGTTCAGCCCATCTTCCAGCAGGCGCAGATTCTCGTCTCGGGTGCCAAACAGGGTTTCGATATTCTGGCTTATTTCAATATTCTTCTTCATCTAGGGTCGGGAGACATCCTCCAAAGGAACCGAGGTAAACAATTGATACCTTGTCCCCGCACTTTGAGTCGGGTCGACCAGCCTGTACTTTGTCGGCCCAACCAACCGTTTCGGTATGCAATTGAGATGCGGGGCAACGTGGCACTACAGAGGGAAAAATCGGGGCCGGAAGTGCGTCCAAGCCAAAAACTACTCTCATTGGCCGCTAGCGTACCCCCCATTGCGGGCGGAGTCAATGCCTCTGGCGGGTATTTTCGTAATGATCGAGGTACTTCGGTCGAACGCAGTATCGAAATCTCCCTCACCAATTTAGATGTTTTGGCGCGGCAAAAGGAGCGCTAACAGGAGCTGCTTTAACTCAGATTGGGCCTCGTTCCTCCACCCGGGCCTACCGCGCCAGAACCAGACTACCAAGGCCTGGTAAACAGCGCGTGAAAACTCCGTTACTGCTTGAGCCTTACCCCGCCCGTTTTTTTCTTCTATCCAAGCGTAGAGGCGGCGGCTCTCGATTTGCCCAGACGCGTCAAGTTCCTATAGAATCGGGTATTCGGCTCACGTCGAGATCCCCACTAAGGACTTCAGCAAAGCATGGCGAATCATTTTTCGGCGCTCAAGCGGGCGCGTCAAACCGAGACCAAGACCGCGGCCAATCGCGCCAACAAATCACGCCTGCGGGGCGCGCTCCGCTCCCTGCGCGAGGCCATTAGCAAGGGCGACAAGGAAGCCGCCCAGACCGCCTATCGCGAAACCGTTTCCGTCGTAGACAAGGGCGTCCAGAAAGGTGTCCTGCACAAGAACACCGCCAGCCGCTACAAGGCTCGCCTCAACGTGCGGGTCAAGGCCATCACGGCTAAGTAGATTGAATTCTGTGTTTCGCAAGGCGGGTCAACTCGGGCCGCCTTTTTGTTTCACCACAGAGACACCGAGGCACAGAGATCTTGAAATCCTCAAATTCTCTGTGTCTCCGTGCCTCTGTAGTGAATCCCTCACTCGTTGCGCAGCGCCTGCATCGGTTCAATGGACGCCGCCCTACGCGCCGGCAGCAGGCTGGCAATCAATCCTACGACGCTGAGTCCGGCTGCCAACGAAGCAATCGCCATCGCATCCCGGCTCATCTCGATCGGGATCAGCGTCGCCAGCAACTGCCGCGACACCACGCTGCCCACAACGCCGACAACGACTCCCAGCCCCATCAACAGCCCCGCACGGCTGACGACCATCCGCACGATGTCAGGCCGCGATGCTCCCAGCGCCATGCGCAATCCGATGTCGCGCGTCTGCAGGTTCACCTCCTGGCTTAGCACACCGTAAATTCCAATTAGCGCCAGCACCAGGGCGATTACAGCAAAGATGCTGAACAGCCAGCCCTGCATGCGATTGAAGACCAGCGCATCGGCCAGCACGTCGTCCATGGACTCCGGCGTCTGGAAGGGAACCGTCGGCGCAACCTCGTGCAGAGCCTGCCGCAGAGGGCCCGCAATCGTCTCCGGCGGAACGCTGGTGCGCACGAAGAACGCCATCGGTGTCAGCGTCTCGGCACTGTCTTTGAGCGGCACCTCCGACATGGGATAGTCGACCTCCGCCAGCTCATGCTCCTCCACCGCCTGACGCCCGTTGCTCACAACTCCGATGATCGTCTGGTTGTCATGGTCTTGTTTGATCTGCTTGCCAATGGGCTCCTCGCCCGGCAGGAACGTATCCACGAACTTCTGATTGACGACGACCACATCCGGCGAACCCGGCTTGTCGATCGCCGGATCGGGCAGCCGCCCTTGCAGCAGCCGTAGTCCCATCGCCTCGTACCAACCGGGCGACACCATACGGACCTCGGCCAGGCGTTCGTGATCGGGCGGATCGGGCGGCTTGCCTACCATGTTGATCCCGCTGTTCCATCCCCACTCGATCAGAGGAATCAGCCGGTTGTATCCCGCGGCCTTCACCCCCGGGATCGCGCGCACCTTCTCTTCCAGCGGACGATACAGGGCCGCGTCCAGGTCCTTGCCGGCGTAATCGCCAGGCGAAACATTGATCTCCAGCGTCAGCAGATGGTCGGTGGTGTATCCAAAGTCCAGGTGCTGCATGCGCCAGAGCTGCATCAGCACCAGTCCGGTGCAAACCAGCAGCATGAGCGACAGCGCAACTTCAGCAACGACGAAGGCCGAGCGCAGACGATAGTCGCCGCGGTCCGTACCCGCCGCCGCGCCCGACTTCAACGAGCGATTGGGATCGGCCGCCGACATCTTCTTCGCCGGGATGATTCCGAAGAACAGGCTGGAGACGATCGCGATCGCGAACGCCGCAACAAATACCGCCCAGTTGAGGTGAATGTCGCCGCCACGATCAAACGACTTGGTAAGGAACTGTGACATCGCGGCGGTCAGGCCCCACGCGATGAGCAATCCGACAAGCGCGGAGATCAGACCCAGTACCAGGTTCTCGAACAGTATCTGGCGCACAATGCGCACGCGCCCAGCCCCCAGTGCGGTGCGAATCGCCATCTCGCGCTGCCGCCCGACGCCTCGCGCGAGCAGCATCACCGCAACGTCGACGCAGGCAATCAGCAGCACAAAGATCACACCCGCCGCCATGATCCAGAGCGCCTGCCGCTTCTCCTCGCCAGTCACAAAGTTGGTCAGGGGCATCACGCGCGCGGTGCGGCCCTTGTCCGTATCGGGATGTGCCTGCCCGATGTTGGCCAGCACATGATTCATGTCCGCCTGCGCCTGCGCCACCGTGAGACCCGGCTTCAGCCGGCCGATGACACGCATCCAGTGATCGCCGCGCGCCGTGCGTAGCTCTTTGGGAATGCGCAGCGGCGTGTAGATCAGGTTCGGCAGGCTGATGGGGAAGCGGAAGCCTGCCGGCATGACGCCGACAATGGTGTATGGGAATCCGTCAATGTGTACCGACTGGCCGATGACGTCGGGATTGCCGCCAAAGTTCTGCTGCCACACCTCGTAGCTGAGCACGGCAACGTTGTTACGCCCGTCCTCCTCCTCGCCCGGGAGAAAGGTGCGGCCAAGCAGCGGCTTCACTCCCAGCACATCGAAGAAATGATCACTGGTCGCGGTGTTATGCAGATGCACGACCTGCGAGCCGGTGTCGAGATTGACGCCGGCAAATTGACTGAAGCCCGCCAGCGACTCGAAGGTCTGGTTCTGCTCGCGCGTGTCGAGATAGCCGGGCCACGACGATGGCTGCGAGTAGCCTGCCACGGCGCGCGTCTCCACATAGAGGATCCGGTCGGGATCCGGAAACGGCAGAGGCCGCAGCACCGTGGAGTAGATGACGCTGAACATCGCCGTCGCAGCGCCGATGCCCAAGGCAAGGGTGAGAACGGCAACCGTCGTGAATCCGGGCGACTTGCGCAACTGCCGCAGAGCGAAGCGAAGGTCCTGGCGGAACGAATGCATGGAAATACCCCAGCCGAGAAAATGCTGGGGTGATAGACGGGCGGGGGAGGGATTTGGTTCCCGGGAAAGCGAGCGAGAAATGGGGCAGGGGGCTAGAGATTAGGGGAGTAGATGGGTTCGGGCTTGGGGCTGTGAAACAAAACTCCCCAAGAGACAGGGATGCCTTTGATGTGACAGCCATCACCGCCAGCAACACACTGCGAAAGGAGAATGGGTGGAGTACTGCTTCAGCAGTACAGATTCATGATCAATATAGGCTCCGGCTTTAGCCGCTGAGGTAATATGACCAACCCACATAGACCCAGCCGGCAACTCCGGCGACCGCATTGCGTGCGGGGCGATTACGCCGTAAGTCCGCGCCCGCGCGAGCCGTGTTTTGCAGGCGGTCAAAATCGGAGCATAATAGCGGAAGCTGCAGGCTATCGGATGGCAAGCACGACTCTCATTTCGGTGCACGAATATCTCTCTACCAGCTACCGCCCGGATTGCGACTTCATTGACGGCGAGCTACGGGAGAGAAACTTGGGAGAACTGGAACACGCTCTTATACAAAGTGCCGTTCTTGTGTGGTTCTGGGGCAGGCAGAAAGAGTGGAACATCTTGCCGGTGGTGGAGCAGCGGGTTCAGGTCGCCGCGACTCGTTTTCGCATTCCGGATGTCAGTGTGCTGCGAGCCGACCACCCGCGCGAGCCGATTATCACCACCCCTCCGCTGATCCTGATCGAGGTTCTATCGAAAGATGACACCCTGCGCAGCATGCGTGAGCGGGTTGATGACTATCTGAACTTTGGTGTGCAACATATCTGGATTCTCGACCCCGGCAGCCGGCGCGCTTACGTCTGCAGCCGAACCGGCTTTCAGGAACCGGAGAGCGGCGTCCTGAGCGTTCCCGGCACGCCGATCCGGCTGGTCTTGAGCGAACTCTTCAGTCAGGTCCAGCCGACATCGTAACCTTTGGCAGGTGCCGAAAAAACTGCAGCGCAGCCAACCGTCTTTGAAATCGGAACAATTTGCTGGTGACGATTCCAGGTTGATCCCGTCTACTGCTATCGCAGGAGGTGAGATGATGCGCATTCTGGCAACCCTATTCATTCTCTCGGCAGGTTTGGCGTTCGCCCAGCAAAATCACGATGCCATGCTGCACCAGCATGGCGATCAGGTGATGGGCTTTTCGCATGACAAGACGACCCACCATTTCGAGCTCACGCAGGACGGCGGAGTGATCGAAGTCCGCACCAACGACGTTGCCGACGCCGCAAGCCGTGAGGAGATCCAAAAGCACTTTCACCACATCGCGCAGATGTTTGCCGCGGGAAATTTCGCCGCGCCAATGTTGGTGCATGACCGGAAGGACGTGCCGGGGACTGCAACCATGGCAGCGTTGAAAGACAAGCTGCACTGGCAACTCGAGGAAACGGCGCGAGGAGCCAAGCTGACTGTGGTCGCTGATAACAAGGAAGCTCTGGATGCGGTGCATGATTTCCTGCGCTTCCAGATCGCCGATCACCAGACGGGTGATTGCACCGCGGTGCGATAGCTGCGGCGATCTGCCGGGACGGGCGCTCAGGCATTTCCCCGACGCTTTCCGTCGGCTTAAACTAATGCCATGGGCGATCTCGGCCGCATGCTGGTTTTCGTGGGAGGACTGATCCTGGTCCTCGGGCTGGTCCTCATCTTCGCCGGCAAGCTCAACCTGCCGATCGGCCGCCTGCCGGGCGACATCGTCTATCGCGGCAAGCACACCAGCGTCTACTTCCCCTTGATGACCTGCATCGTGTTGAGCGTGATTCTTTCGCTGGTGCTGTATGCGGTGAATCGGATGCGGTGAAGAAGCTGTCAGCCGTCAGCT
>JBARGS010000102.1:0-8074 GCA_049798495.1 Candidatus Korobacteraceae bacterium
CTGACCGGGCCCAGCCGCGTGGTCACCAGCTCCAAGAATATTCACCTGGAGGAGGTCTCCGGCGATCTCCAGGTGCAGTCCAATAACGGCAACGTAGAAGTCACCACCGGCGGCAAGCAGACGGGCCAGATGAATGTCAGCACCGAGCATGGCGACGTATCGCTGACGCTCGCCGGCAAGACGCCTCCCGACAGGGTAAATGTCAATACCGCGCACGGTGACGTGACCCTGACGCTGTCGTCGAACGCGGGCTTTCAATTGAAAGCCGCGACCCGCAAGGGCGATATCAGCTCCGAGTTCGACGCGGTGAAGGTCGATGAAACCGATGGCCGGTCACAGGCTGCCGGTACTGTGGGCAACGGAGCGAGCAAACTACAGGTCAATACCGATACCGGAGATATTAAGATCGCGAAGAGCTAATAAATAGTGGTTGGTGGTTAGGTTCGAAGTTCGAAGTCAATGGTTCAATGCAGGTGCTCCACCCAAGTCGCCGTGGCTTGGGTGGGGTTTTTATTTGGAATCAAGCCGTCCCCGGCCTTGAGGGCTTCGGCGGAGTCCCGAATCAGGAATCTTCTTGAGATCGTGCGGGTTCGACAGGTTCAAATTCCCTCTGGCCGCTTTACGATGGAGGGTTACTAAAATGGGGCTGGCGAAACCCCGTGGGCGGGAAGACCGCAGCCCATTAAAACCATACCTGTCCGATCTTACCGGGGCTTGTGATGCGAAAGATTCCTGCTGTAGACGACGCCCGGTCCATCATGACGGAAGGCATGGAGTGGGGCGTCTGGAAATGGCTCCTGGAGAAGAAACGAGTGCGCGCGATCGCGGACATAGCCAGGGCCGCTCTGGATGACCAGGAGATGAAGGTGAAGGCCAACTGGAGCGACGAATACAAGATCGCTTACAACCAGCTCGTGACCGAGAACGGCGACGCGAAGCAATCCCGCCGACGGACGAAAGACAAGAAGACGAGCGCGGCCCAGGAAGTGGATTCGAAGATCCTGCCCGCCGTCACGCGCGTGAAGGAAGCCGACGATGACGCCTACAACGCACATGAGGACGCGGAAGACGTCTTCGCCGAAGCGGAGAGAAAAATGAACACCAGCCTGGCTCGCGAGGCCGCTCGCAAGGCGCTGGTCGCGTACGATCTCCACGAGGCGGCCATTCGCAAAGCCGAGGCTCTGGCCCATCCTAAGTCGTAGCCGGAAAAGCCGGAACTTCCGTATTCGCTCCTCCGTATCTCCAATTGCCAGAGAAATTCAGACGGCGATGCGCAGCAGGCGCGGCCGGAGAAGGAGCGGATTATGGACGGGAACGTTGTGGGATTCGCAGCAGTGGTCATGGCCCTCGGCATCCCGATGGCCGCGTTGTACACGTACTTTCGAGTGCGCAGATTGCGGACGGAGGAGCGGCTGGCGGCGCTCGCACGCGGGGTGAGCATTCCGATGGAGCCGGAGCTTTCGCAGGCGGCGCGTTCGCGCCGGGCAGGCATTCTCCTGACCAGCGCCGCGATCGGCTACACCATCGCGTTCATGCTGGTGGCGCGCGTTGAGCCTGATGCCTGGGTGGCAGCAGCTTTCGGAGTTATACCGCTGGCGATCGGGTTGGGGTTCTTTTTGGATTCGAGCCTAATACGGCGCGACGCGCGGGCGTAAGTTCAGTCGTAACTGGGTGCCCCGGGTCTCACGATGTTTGAGATTCGGGCCGGTACGCTAAAGGAGAAAACTCCCAGGTCTCGAAACCCGCGAGACCTGGGCCACCCGGCCAAAAAGGGCGACCGTCTAGGTAAGAACGATAAGGAAGAACATGACATTATCTCTAGCTATATCGATCTGGGAAGAAAACTAGGAGCACGGCAGATCGTATTTGCAACGTCCAGCCAGCAATGGCACGCCAACACGATCGAACAGCTGCAAAAGGCTTTTGACGATGAGTTTCTCCATCTAACGGTGTTGACACGAGCCGAGCTCTACAGCTAACCAGCTATGCCATGCTTAGGGCTTTTGATCGTCTCACGATCACTCACAATTAAGACAGAGCACGCAAGTTTGGCGGACCCACCGCCGAACCTCGGCAGACCCACTGCCTGAGAACATAAGGAGCACAACGTGGAAACTACTGAGCAGGCTGCGAACCCATCGCAGCCGGCAGCGACGACCACTACTGCGTCTTCGTACGCGACTACCCAGGAACTGGAGCGACATTCCAGTTTCCTCGGCTACCGGCCCGGTATCGAAGCCTCTGCGGAACAACCCGAACCCAGCGCAGACGGCGAGATCACCCAGGCCTTAGTTACGAAAGTACAATAGGGCTGCTAGTCCTTGGTAGTGGGTCAGTCTGGTTTTTCACAGGGATGAGAGCAGGCTAATCTGTGACGGCTAACCTATTGCATTACCGTCCAGATGGGGTAAAAAAGCCCTATGACTGACCCCCGTCTGCAATTCGAGGCAACATTGCAGGCGCTCGAAGTTGAGCGCGGCTCGCGAATTTACGCTGTGATCCACAGCGCGGGCGAGCATCACTTGTGCCAGCCGGATTTCTGGGCTGCACTCCGGAGGAAAGAACAGTTCGCCAAGATCAACACGCTCGAAATTCTCATTCATTCACCGGGCGGACATGCGAACGTGGCCTATCGGCTGGCCAAGTATTTTCGGGGCCACTGCAAGACGCTGAATGTCATCGTACCAATGATGGCTAAGAGTGCGGCCACGCTCATGTGCCTGAATGCTGACTCTGTTTTCATGGGTGAGTTCGTCGAACTTGGGCCACTGGACGCGCAGCTCCGAGATGATTTCGAGAAGGGGGCAGAGTTCTTCTCGCCCTTGGACGAGTTCAAGTCGATGGAGTTCATGAAGGAATATGCGACGGAGATTCTGGATTACTTCGGAAACGTGCTGGCAGAACGCGGGATGAGCGTGAAGCAGGCGCTTCACGAAGCCATTTCGGGAACGGTCGGAATAATGAATCCCCTCTACGCGCACATTGATCCCAGCAAGGTGGGGTCGTATCACAGGGCGCTTTCCGAGGGCGAAGAATACGCCAAGCGGCTTCTGGCTTCGGTTAAGCATCCAGCAGCAGAAGAACTCGCACAGCATTTGGTTTGGGATTATCCGTCCCACGATTTTGTGATTGACCGCGAAGAAGCGCACGCAATTGGATTGCCCGTTAGGCCATTACCATTGAACCAAGAGCGGATTTTGATCGGCTCTTTGATAGGATTACTTAAGGATGAACTGCCATATATCGGATTCGCACAGCCAGTTCGCAAGAAAAGATCGGTTGGGAAGAAGTCAGCCAGCAAAGTGCCTGCACCCGTCCCAACCGGGCGAGTCGTCCCTGGCAACGGCTCACACCGAGTTAGAGCGTGAGCGGTCGCTAAGGCGTTTGCTCTCCCGTCTGCGCTCAATGTCGCCAGCGGAGCGGGCCCGCTCGCTTCGAGAAAAGTCGGTCTAGGCCAGTGCTCTTAGCAGCAAGTCGCGCTCGATGGTTGACTTGGAAACGGTCGGCTTCGGCAGAAGCGCACACAACTCCTCAACTTCCCAAACATGATCACTGAGCCCCGCCTGCATCGCGGGCGTCACGCGCAGGGTTTGATGCACCCGGCAAAAGTTGTAGTACATGTAATGCAGCGCAACTGAATGGCGGTGATTGTCCACCTTCTTGCTGAATGCGTTGGTCAACCTCGTAAAGCGCCTGTTGCTCATACGCAGAGTTAGATTCTGGCGCTCCACAAAACTTGTGCTGACATGCTTGGGGTCGGGATCGCCGCTCACAACCTTCATATCGCAACCAATGCAGCGGGCCGGAGAATAGCGGCGCGTTTCTTCGTCGGACGAAGCGCCATAAATCTTCTGTAGCTGCGCATAGTCAACGTCCAGACCGAATGCACCTTCTACGGCGTCCAGATACGCCCTGTGACCGTCTGTGGTGACCTGCACGCGCCCACGGATACGATCTGCGCAATCTTGCATGAAATCCATCGCCCATCCGCCGTCACGTCCGCCGACCAAATAGGAGACGACCAACTTGCTGTCGGCATCAATTCCGATCCACGTCCAGATGTCGCCCCAGCCTTCCTGCTTCTTATCCAGCCGAGTGTTCTTAGCCTTCGAGCCTACGAACTGCCATATTTCGTCACATTGCAGCCGACGCACGCGGAGATTGCGGACACACCGATTGTGATACTCAGCGCAGGCGCATCCAATCTCAGCCAGCAATCGAATGATCGTGTTCTTGGCTGCGCCCGTCATCCTCACTGTAGCCCTAACCGAGCAGCCTTCGATAAGGCAACCGATGATCTGTGCGCGGGTTCTGGTGTCCAAGCAATTCATAATGACTTTTTATACCATAGCCGCTTTAGCATGTCAAATTGAAAACTTGCACTTGGAAAACGATGCGAGCATAATCAGGAGTAATCGCTGTTTTCCCCTGCCGCGTTTACTTTGTTTACGACATCTAACAAAAACGATTGACATGCTCCAAGAAATGAAGCATTCTCTCTGGCCAAAGGAGAACACATGCCTGCGTTGAAGCCTAAGAAATCCGGCGTGACTTGGATTTCGCACCACGAAGCAAGGGCCATCGTGGACGACCAGGCTCAACGTGTGCTCGGCATCTCCGCCAAGAAATTCATTGCAGGTTGGAAGGCGGGCAAGTATCGAAAGCTGGACTCCGACGATTGTCCCGGCGTTATCGAACTCGCTCTCTTGGCCCCTCTTCCTAGGCGTGCCCGTGTCGGGAAAAAACGAAAAAGAAGCGGCTGAAAACTTCGTCAATTTTTTCCAGCAGACCATTTCGTGTATCACTCAGCAGGGGTTAACGGCCTACCAGCAATCCAAGAAGCTGTATAAGGTTTGGCTGCAGCCTCCCGCTGAGTTGAAAACGAAATCGGGAGCTAAACTCGTCATAACGATCACGCAGGTTTTCGCTGTCACTGCCGATCCAACCGACTCCACTCAATTCAAAGTTAGGACTCGCGAGTACAGCTATGTCCTGTATCGCTTAGAGAAGGGTGTTCAGGAAGAGATTCTGGCTTATCACTGGCATCCGCACGACTCTGATCTACATTCTCCGCACTTGCACGTGAGATGCGTGCCGAGAGTCCACTTTCCAACCTCTCGGATATGCTTAGAGGACTTCGTGTGGATGATTCTGAGTTATTACCACGCCAAGAGTCCAATGAAGCGGTCGGAGTGGAATCCTATTTTGGACAAGAACAAGAAAGCGTTTGAGCGGTTCGCTAGCTGGAAGATCAATCCGCCTGAGGGCTAGGGTTATCCCCCTTGGCCATCTTCCAGCGTCTTTTCGCCGCCTTTCTGGCGATCTTAGTACGCTGTTCCTTTGTCATGGTCTTCATTCGGCGCTTGCCGCCGATCTGACCGCCTTTGCGCCCAATTGCCGACATATACTCAGAGAGGTTAGCTGGAGGGATTGCGGCTTGGGGTGCTGCGGGTTCTTCCGGCTCTGGTATTTGGCCCGTGGAGATGTCTACCGTCCATTTGGCGAGTTGATTCGGATCGCGGGGGCGCTTGCCCTTTCCGATTGTCATGCGCCCATCATGCCACACGTCGGATGCTAAAGCGAGCCTGTGGAAAACCAGACTGACCCACTACCTAGTCCTTTCGTAACTTGACGGATTCGCGGGTTCTTCTATGCTGTTAGGTTGGATTTTGTGTGTCCAACGGCCCGTGACGCGCCAAGAGCGCGGTTGAAGTGGCCCAGTTCTTTGACAAGAAGCTCACGGCTGTCCGCCATCCGTGGTCGGCTTACGCAGAGTGATTGGCGTACGCTCGTCCCGAAACGGGACGCAATCGCCCGGCGATTGAGCGATTGAGGAGCTAAGTCTTTGCCGCTCAATATTTTAGCTGTAAGTCTCTAGGGCTCAAGATTTTGCGGACACCCTCTAGTGTTTTCAAGACTTTACGAGTCAAAGGGGGGAGGGGGGTTAGTGGATGGTAAACATCTCTATGTGCCCTCGAGACGAACAACAGGTCCCTCCACTACGCTACGCTCCGGTCGGGATGACACGGTTGGACAAAAGTCCGTAGCTGCCGAGTTCAGGCGATCAGGACACGGCGGTACCAAACTCAGTCGTAATACTCCAGCCCCAGGTGCGTGATCATCTCTTCGCCTTTCAGGTGGCGGAGCGTGTTCTTCAGCTTCATCGACTGGATGAAGAGGTCGTGCTCGGGATAGAGGCCTTCGGCGGTCATGGGTGACTTGAAGTAGAAGCTGAGCCACTCCTGAATGCCGATGCCTCGCAACGCCGGCGAGCGCTTGGCGAGATCGAGAAAGCGCACCACGTCGAGCACGATGGGCGCGGCCAGGATGGAATCGCGGCAGAGAAAATCGACTTTGATCTGCATCGGGTAGCCAAGCCAGCCGAAGATGTCGATGTTATCCCAACCCTCTTTGTTATCGCCGCGCGGCGGATAGTAGTTGATGCGCACCTTGTGGCAGATATTGCCGTAGAGCTCGGGATAAAGCTCGGGCTGCAGAATGTGTTCCAGCACCGACAGCTTCGACTCCTCCTTGGTTTTAAAAGACCCGGGATCGTCGAGCACTTCGCCATCGCGGTTGCCGAGAATGTTGGTGGAGAACCATCCGTTCAGGCCGATCATGCGAGCTTTGAATCCGGGCGCGAGGATGGTCTTGATCAGCGTCTGGCCGGTCTTGTAGTCCTTGCCGCAGATGGGCGCTTCCATCTGCTTCGACAATTCCAGCATGGCGCCAATATCGACCGTGAGGTTGGGTGCGCCGTTGGCAAAGGGCACGCCTTCCTTCAACGCGGCGTAGGCGTAGATCATCGAGGGCGCGATGCTCTCGTCGCTGGCGCGCAGGCCCTTCTCAAAAGCTGCCAGCGATTTGTGAACCGGACCAGCTTCGATGAAAGTTTCGGTCGAGCCGCACCAGATCATCACCAGACGATCGGCGCCGCTGGATTTTTGGAAGTCACGGATATCGTCGCGCACCTGCTCGGCCAGATCCATCTTGTTCTTGCCCTTCTTCACATTGGGGCCGTCGAGCCTCTTGACGTAATTCTTGTTGAAGACGGCCTTGCGCGGCTTGATGGACGAGAGGAAGGGCTTCACCTGCTCCAGCAGCGAGCGGTCGAGGACGCCCGCTTTCCCGGCTGCGGCATACATATCGTCCTCGAAGATGTCCCATCCGGTGAAGACCAGATCGTTAAGTCCGGCGAGTGGAACGAAGTCCTTGATCTTGGGAAAGCGGCCTTCGGTGCGCTTCCCGAGGCGAATGGTGCCCATCTCAGTGAGCGACCCGATGGGGCTGGCGATTCCTTTACGTACCGCCTCAACGCCGGCAACGAACGTGGTCGCGACCGCGCCCATCCCGGGGATCATCACTCCCAGCTTTCCTTTGGCCGGCGCAATTTCGGCCGTGCCCTTACTGTTTTTCTGCTTCTTGCTTGTCGGCATGCTATCAGTCCGTTTCTGGAAGAATATGTAAACTTATTATCTTCTCGCACCAGCGGCGGCTCGGCAATGAATGGCGCGCGAATGGGCGTCTTTGCCCCCTGTGCTGCGATCTAAAGGATTTGGTGGAAAGCTATGGCGAACGAAAAAGTTGCGATTGTGACCGGAAGCTCCAGCGGCATCGGCCTGGTGACCTGCGTCGAGTTGGCGTTGAACGGCTATCGGGTTGTGGCGACTATGCGCGATCTGGGGCGTAGCGTCAAGCTGGAAGAAGCGGCCCGCAATGCAGGCGTGCATGATCGGCTGGACCTGCGGCGGATTGACGTTACGGAGTTCGAGTCACTTGCGCCTGCGGTCGACGACATCGCGCGCGACCATGGACGAATTGACGTGCTGGTGAATAACGCCGGATTCAGCAGCGCCGGGTTCGTCGAGGACACACAACTGCACGAGCTCCGCCATCAGATGGAAACGAACTTCTTCGGCAATGTTGCCATGACCAAAGCAGTGCTGCCGACGATGCGGAAGCAACGTTCGGGGCACATTATTCAGGTGACATCGATAACAGGGCGCGCCGCTGTTCCCATGCTTAGCAGTTACGCGGCTTCGAAGTTTGCTTTGGAAGGATGGAGCGAGTCGCT
>JBARGS010000103.1:0-20395 GCA_049798495.1 Candidatus Korobacteraceae bacterium
GCGGGGACCACTGGAGACGATAGCTGGAGGTGACGCGCAGGAGAACGCGGCCATTATTCGCGCCATTCTTGATGGCGAACGCTCCTGCCGCCGCGACGTCGTGCTGCTGAATGCAGCCGCTGCTCTGGTGGCCGCCGGGCACGCCGACCACATCAGCGACGCGGTACCTCTGGCCGCATACGCCATCGACAGCGGCCACGCCCGCGAACGGCTCCAGTTGCTGGTGGAGTTTACAAGGCAGTGAATAGTGAATAGTGGATCGTTAATTAGTTGTGAGCAGAATTTGTCCGAACACTTAGTCACATAAATGTTCTCCTTCTCGAGACCCTCGGACAGTCAGATTCGGCAATTTCTTGCGCGCGCCGCTGATTCGGAATACACCTACTCAGAGGTCGGCGCGACCTCGGGATTGCTTCCGCCGCTTTTCACCATCGATCACAACCGAGTCGTCCTCGGCGAAGGACTGCCAACCTGGAACGCAGCCGTCGCTGCTCTCCGGCAATGGCGGATGTTCGAATTGGGTTGGGTTCAGCTGTGCTATCCCACAACTTCCATTGCCGCCGGACAAGTCGTCGGTGTGCTCGCACACGCTCTGGGTTGCTATTGGCTGAACGCGTGTCGCATCGTTTACCTCATCGACGAAGACGGGCCTGTGAAGCGTTTCGGCTTTGCCTACGGCACGTTGGAGGATCATGCCGAGTCCGGAGAAGAGCGCTTTCTGATCGAATGGAATCGCGATACTGACGCAGTGTCCTACGATATCGTGGCCTTCTCGCGGCCGCACCAGTTTCTCTCCCGGATCGGTTACCCCATCGCTCGCCGCCTGCAAAAGCGCTTTGCCGCCGGATCGAAAGCGGTGATGTTGCGCGCTGTTGCCGAAGGAAGTTCAACAAGAAGCTGATGGCTGATAGCTGACGGCTGACAGCTTCTTACTGCTGCTGATTCTGATCCGGAGGCTGCTGCGGCTGGAATGGTTGCGGAGCATTCTGCTGTTGTCCAAACCCACCTTGCTGCTGACCGAATCCGTTCTGTTGTCCAAACCCGTTCGGTTGCTGCCCATTTTGCTGCTGGCCAAACGGGCTCTGCTGCTGGCCGTTCTGTTGCCCGTTTAGCTGGCCGGCCGGCGTGCCGATATTCGTATTGCCAATCGTGGTCGGCTGGTACGGTCCACGCAGCAGGACATTCGCCTGGTCCATGATCGGGTTGTAGATGAACTGCCACTCGTCATATTTCTTCTTCTTGTTGTAAATGCGGATCGTCGGATCTTTGCTCACGCTGGCCACGCCGACGATCGCTCCCCCACCGAAAGTCTGTCCGCCGCTAGTGTTCTGTCCGAAGGGTGAGTTTGATGCGAAGGGCGAGTTGCCGGCTGCACTGCCCGGAGTAGCCTGATTGCCGCCAGTCGTGTTGTTGTTCTGACCGAACGTATTGCTGAACGCATTGTTCTGCTGGTTCGCCGCGCCCTGCCCACTGTCGGCCGCACCAGCCTGCAGGCCGGGATTCGCCTGGTTGTTGGTGTACACGATATTGGGATCCTGATTCCCGCTCGATGAGTTCGCCGAGAAGCCGTTGGAAAATCCTCCCGGCTGTTGCGCCTGCTGCTGTTGCTGTTGTTGTTGCTGTTGCGCGCCACCAAACGGGCTGTTCTGCGCCGAAATTCCCCCGCCGGGGAGTTGACCGCCCGGAGTCAACGCGCCTCCCTGCTGCCCAAGCGAAGCTGCCGGAACTCCCGGCGCGTTGGTGTTCAGGATCGTCTGGATATCGCCGTAGTTCAACAGCTTCCACTTGCCATCTTTGCTGAGCGGATCCTTGTAGCGCTTGCGGAGAAAGCGGATTTGCCCCTTGTCGAGATCGTCGAGCGTGGCGGGATAGCGGCCGTTCTTCTTGTAGAACTTCTTGATCGCGCGGGCATACTCCGTGCCGCGATGGATCATCTCCTCCTCGCGGTCGCGCTTGATCTGCTGCACCACGCGGGGCGCCAACGCCGTCGCGGCAATGATCAGCAGCGCCATCATCAGCATGATGGCAAGCAGCAAATATCCACCATCGCGTTGCCGGCGCCGCGATCTCCCATGCCGCTCGATGGCCTGGCGCTTGCTCCGATGGTTCAATTCCTGCTGCATACTGCAATTCAACTCTAATGACCGCTTCCTAGCCAGTGAAAGGAAGGGTTTGCGTGTTGTTGGTCAGCACATCCTCGACTTCCACCGAGCTGGGTCCAATGTGAACGATCTTGTAGCGGCGGTCTACGATGTCGCCTTCCTTCGCCAGAAATATGTCTTCGCCCTTCAACAGAAAGATGCGCTTGTTGCCATTCTTCGGACCAGCAAGACCATAAAACTTCAAATCGATTGGCGGAGGTGGTGGCTTCGGCGGTGGCCCTTGAGGCTGCACGTCCGGCATCGCGGCCTTTGGAATCTCTGCCATCTCCGGCGTGGAATGAAAGATGTCGCGGCCGCTTCCCTTGTAGGTCACATCCTCGCTGGACTTCAGCAGATCGAAGCGCAAGCTTGGATCCAGCGAGTGCGCCAGCATCAGGTGCGTGGGCTTGTGCGCCGACGGTCCACCGTGTTTCGCCTGCGCGTCGGAAGCCGGCGTGGCAGGCGCACTGGGAGCGTCCTGGCTCCCGCCGGAGAACGCTTTAATCAACAGCACCACCGCCACGATCAGCAGTCCGACCGCGAGCATCGTCTTCTTCCTGTTCTCGGTGCCCAGTTTCACGATGCAACCGCTCCCGTGCGCAGATAGGTCTCCAGCTTCAGCTGCAGACGAACGGCTCCCTGCTGCTCACCCAATGCTATGCCGTCAATGAGAAAGAACATCGGGTCGCGCTCCAGCGCGTTGATGAACTTTACCTCCTGCAGGTAGCTGCCGGAGAGCGCAATTTCGATATTCAGTTTCCGCAATCCATCGAGGGGAGAGCTCTTTTCGTCATAGCGCACGCCGGAGTACTGTACTCCGGTGTCCGCCGCGATCTTGCCCAGCTCTTCGGAAATCGCCGAATACCGCGCCGGCAGGCGATGGTCATAAAAGGTATTGATGTCCTTGGATGCCTGCACCAGCTTTTGATCCATGCCTCGCGTGGGGAGAACTTCCTGTTGCTTCGCCGTTAGTTGCTCGCGCAATTCGTGATAGTCGCGTTGCCGCGCCTGGCGCGAGCGTCCTGCCGGCGACAGCAAGTATCCTACGCAAACCAGATCGATCACGGCGAGCGCCACCACCACCGGCATCAGCTTCTTGCGAGTCTCGCGAATACTGGCCATCAGCGCACTCTCCCCGGATTCGGCGTAAGCGGACGATTCTGCGCGGCATTCACATTCGGTCGCGCCGCTGGCTTGCTGCCGCTTGCTCCACCTGCGGCCTTGGCCGGAGCCGCCGCAGTTTCGCCTTGATTCGCGTTCGCGGCTGACTTGTCCTCGGTTGTGTCGGGTGCCTCGTCCTGCACCCCCGGTATGTACACGGCGGCAATGTCGAATTGAATGTCGCCCGATCCAGCTGTCTGCGCCGTTGTGTTGGCCACCACCGTCTCGGCTACCACCTGCGGCGAACGAAAATGATTGGACTTCTCCATGCGGCGCACCAGCTCAACCGCCTTGTCGCGGGAGTCGGTGGCCACCACCATGTGCAATACAAGGTCGTTGGTCTTGGTGTAGTCGGGCTTCATGGAGACCACGTGCAGGTTGGACGGCACGATCCTCTCCATCTCGGTAAAGATGCGCGTCCACGACATCGCTTTGCGGGCAAACAGGTCGTTCAAAAAGTCCGACTGATCGGCGATCCCGTGGTTGACCGGCTTGTTCAAGATCGCCCGTGCCTGCGCCTCTTCCCGGTCGAGAGCATCGATCTGCTGCTGTACGGCGGCGATCTGCCGATTGATGTCGCGGGAATTCACCCGCTGATAAGCGATGTAGCCCACCAGCACCACGGCTGCCAAGCCGAGCACCGCGATCAGCACCGTCATTCGCTGACGATATTGCCGCGCCGCTTCGTACGGCTGACTGGCGAGATTGATGTTAAGACGCATCAGGCAACCAGCGCTCCCACGACTCCGGCCAGGGCCGAGCGTGGCACGTTACTGGCAGCGGCGCCGGTCATCGCGCTGGAGATCAGCTCTTCGACGCGAATATTCGAGCTGCCGCTCAGCGCCTCCTGCAGCGCCAGCGGCGACTGCACCCCGGTGACCAGCACGCGGTCGACGCCGACATTGTAGCGATCTTCAAAGTACACCAGCGAAGTATTCACGTCGTCCACCAGTGACTCTCCAGTGACGGTGGTGCCTCCGTTGTCCAGCGAGCGGTACAGCAGTAACTGGTTCTGATCGACAATGGCGAAAGTCGTGGTGCCGTGCTCCACCTTGATCAGCATGGTCGGCCGCGACGCATCCACCACGCCGAGCGAGGCCAGCATCGACGGCAGAACCGACCCTGGGTTGTAGCCGGCTTCGCGAACCACCGACTCGTATTCCTCCAGCACCGCGCGCGGCGTGACTGCAGCCACAACTTTCACCGGGTTCGCGCTTCCCTGCCGGTCAAAGGAAACGGCCGCGTGTTCCACCTCGAAGGGCAGCGATTTCTTCAAACGAAAACGAACGACGGCGTCCGCATCCTGGGGTTTTTCGGGAAAAGTCTCTACCTCGAGCAGCATGACGCGCGTGGTGGCGTCGGGAATGACGAGGCAGATGTCGCGCGCCCGGCCCGCCAGCACTCCCAGAGACTCGCGCAGCCGCGAGACCAGCGCCTCGCGCCCCACGATATTGGCCTGCTGCAACCCAGGCGTGATCGTTCCTTCGGGCAACGCGGATGCGGTAGCCGCTTCCAGGTTCTTGCCGCCTTCACCAGCGCGCGCGGCCACCACCCGTTCAGCGGTGATTTCGCAGGCGACACGAAGGCGCGAGATGTGGGAGGTATCTGTCACAGTTTCTTTAGCTATCAGCCATCAGCCGTCAGCTCTCAGCCAACACCTGCATAGGCTCAGTATTCTAAGTCGCGGCAATGACCAAGATGCCGCCGCAACGCGGCTCCCCTTACTTCTCCTCGCCCGCCGCGGGCTCACGCCCACGGCTAACACAAATTCCGCCCTTCGGGCTACAACCTCGACGATCCTTAGCTGATGGCTGATAACTGACGGCTGAGAGCTTCTTACCTTGTCGTCTCGATGAACGTTACCTTGTTAATCTCTTTCAGCGTGGTCAGGCCACGTCTCACTCTATCAATTGCCGACTCGCGCAGGAAATGCATTCCTTCATCCTTCGCCGTGCGGCGAATTTCGCTGCTGGGCCGTTTGGCCAGAATCATCTCACGCACGTTGTCGGTCAACTCCAGCAGTTCGTGGATAGCCGTTCGGCCGCGGAAGCTGGTGCCCGAGCACTCGATGCAGCCTTCGCCTTCGTAGAACGGAAAGCCGGCCCACTCCTTCGGATCCAGGCCGCTGGCCTCCAGTTCCTCGTTCGAGTAGTGAACTTCCTTCTTGCAGAACTCGCAGATCAGTCGCACCAGCCTCTGCGCCAGAATGCAGTTCAGGGCGGAAACAAAGTTGTACGCTTCGACGCCCATGTTCAGGAAGCGGCCCAGCACGTCGACTACGTTGTTGGCGTGAACCGTGGTGAATACGAGGTGTCCGGTGAGCGCGGAGTTGATAGCGATCTGCGCGGTTTCGGTGTCGCGGATTTCGCCCACCATGATCTTGTCGGGATCGTGACGCAGAATCGATCGCAGTCCGCGAGCGAAGGTCAGACCTTTCTTCTCATTGACAGGAATCTGCGTGATGCCGCGGATCTGGTACTCCACCGGATCTTCAATCGTGATCAGCTTGTCTTCGTCGGTCTTGATCTCGTTCAGCGCAGCGTACAGCGTCGTCGTCTTGCCGGAACCGGTCGGCCCCGTCACCAGCACCATGCCGTACGGCTCTTTGATATAGCGGCGGAATTTGCGCAAATCTTCTTCGCTGAAGCCTACTACGTCGAGCGTCAGCTTGTGGAACTTCTCGCTCATCGACTCCTTATCGAGGACGCGGAGCACGGCATCTTCGCCGTGAATCGACGGCATGATGGAGACGCGGAAATCGATGGAGCGCCCGTTGTAGCGCACGCGGAAACGTCCGTCCTGCGGCACGCGACGCTCGGAAATGTCGAGCTCGCTCATCACCTTGATACGCGAGATGATGGTCGAGTGATGTTCCTTGGCGATGGGCTGCATCGCCTGCTGTAGCACGCCGTCGATGCGGTACTTGATGACGACGGAGTCGTCGCGCGTCTCGATGTGAATATCGCTGGCGCGCCGCTGTAGCGCGGTAAAGATAGTGGTGTCGACCAGGCGAATGATCGGGCTGATGTCGGTCTCGGCCGTCAGCTTCTCGATCGAGATAGTCTCGTCGGAGTTCTCGTCTTCCGCGATGACATCGAGCGCAAAGCCTTCGCTGGCTTCTTCCAGCACGCGTTGCGACTGCTCGGTCTTCTTCAGAATGTCGCTGATCTGCGACAGCGTGGCGACCTTGGTGGCGATGCGCCGTCCCAATAGCAAGCCAATCTCGTCGATCATCATCAGCTGGCTGGGATCGGCCATGGCGACCACCAACCGGCCGTCGGCCTTGTCTTCCAGCGGCACGAAGTTGTAGCGGAACATCAGGTCGACGGGGACCTTCTTGAACAACTCGTGCTGGATGTGAAAGTTCTTCAGGTCAACGAACTCGCAGCGATAACGCCGCGCCAGGTCCTTGCCGCGTTCGATCTCGTCGCCCGTGGCGATCCCACCGACGAATAATGCTTTTGCTTCTGCCATAGGTACTGCTCGCTTCTCGCCTTTCGCTCTTGGCTTTTAGCTCTTAGCCTTTAGCTCTTAGCAAGCCAATTCATGTTACGCATAGTTACGCGTTCACTTTAGGTTCGCCATAACTTACTATCCACTATCCACTAACCACTGTCTTAATGTATTCCACCAACACCCAAACTAAAGATCGGCAAATACAGCGAGATCAAAACAAACGCCACCACCACGCCCATCACGATCAGGATGATCGGCTCGATCAGGGCCATCGCCGTCGCCAGCGCGTTCTGCACATCTTCTTCATAGAACTCGGAAATGGAGTTCAGCATCGCCGGCAAAGCGCCTGTCGATTCGCCGACCTCGATCATTTCTACTGACATCTCGGGAAATACCTTGGTCTCTTCCAGGCTGCGCGCCAGAGTCTGCCCTTCGCGTACGCCGCGAGTCGCGCTGTCGATGCCATGCGCCATCAGGCGGCTCTGCATCGATTCGCCGGCAGTGTCCAGAGACGGCACCAGCGACAGTCCGCCGGACAAAAGCGTAGAGAGCATGCGGGCAAACACCGCTACCTGGTACTTTAACCAGATATCGCCCAGCAGCGGAGTCCTCAACTTGATGCGATCCAGTTGCGTCGAGCCGGTCTCGCTCTTCATCCAGCGCCAAAAAAAGAAGCCACAACCGGCTAACACCGCCAGGGCATACAGGGAATATTGCTTGGCATTCACGCCGATCGCCAGCATCGCCGAAGTCACTGGCGGCAGATCCGATCCTAAAGTGTGGTACAGGTTTGCAAACTGCGGAACCACGAAGGTGATCAGGAACGTCAACATGACCACCAGCACACACACTAGTAGCGCGGGATAAACCAGTGACGAAATCAGCTTTTTGCGGAAGCTCACCGCCAGCCGCTGAAACGAGATGTAACGGCCCAGCACTTCCTCGAGATTGCCGCTCTTCTCACCCGCCAGCAGCGTAGTGGTGTACACCTTGGGAAAGACCTTTTGCGCTTCGAATGCGTCCGACAGTAACTCGCCGCCGCGCACGCGGTCGCGCACGTTCTGCAGCACCGAGCGGAAGAACACATTACGCTGCCGCTTGATCAGCAATTCCAGCGACTGAATAATGGGAAGACCGGCATGAATCAACGTTACAAACTGCTGATTGAAAATAACGAATTGATCCTGCTTGACCTTGCGCCGTCGCGGCAGCCGCAGATCGGCCGAAAGAAAGCCTTTCGATTTGATCGAATAGACGAAGAAGCCCTGCTGCGCGAAGCGGTCGCGGACCTCGGACTCCGAGGCGCCGTGCTCCACCTGCTCCAGCACGTGCCCCCGCTCGTCAGCCATCTTGATCGTGTATTCGGCCATAGTCGAGAGTTCCCTGTTGGGAGGGGTTAACTGTAGTCTAACATTCGTAGCTGTCAGGTATCAGCATCAGCTATCAGCCGTCAGCTCTCAGCTATCAGCTTAAGGCCTAGAGTGCTGCTTGATCGTTAGATCCTGTCGCGCCTGGCTTTAGCTTTAAGCAATGAGAGATCACATTATTGCCCAGCTCAACTACCCCACTGCCGAAACCTTGATCGCGATCATCAAGGCCGTAGCTGATGGCTGATAGCTGATGGCTGACGGCTGATCTTTACTCCATCATCTCCGTCCCAGCCACAATCTCGACGCCGGGCGGAGGAACAAAATGAAATTGCTGGTCTGGTAGTTCGACGTTTTCCTTCTGCTGAAGAAAGCGAAATTCCGTCCTCGAGCCGTCCAATTCGTCCACTACGATGCGCGTGATCAGCCCGTCAGGCGTCACCTCCAACAAAGTCTGTGCCACGCGATCCGTCATTCCTTTGGGAACGCCACGCAACATCACGTCACCGGCATTGACCGGCTTCTCATCCGGCGCCAGCGACAGCCCGTTCAGTTCTTTCTCCAGCTTGGTTTTGCCCAAAAGATAACGCAGGGGCGAGCGAAGATCGTCGAGTTGCTTGACCGGCATGGTCCGCGCCTGCCGCTCACCGGGCACGTAAAACCATGCTCTTTGTCCATCGACGAGGAACAGCTTGGGGCGTGGCTGATCGTAGTCCCACCGCATCCGGCCCGGCTTCTTCAGCAGCAACCTTCCACTCTCGGTACGAGAGACGCCCGCGCCTGTATAGGTTTCCTCAAACCTGGCTTGCAAAGAATGCAGGTGATCGTAGCGTTGGTCGACCTTGGCGGCCAGGGCGTGAACGTCAGTTTGCGCAGAAAGAACGGAAGAGGCTAAGACAAGAAGGGCCGGAATCGCCGGCCATCTTGCAACGCGTGAAATTCCCATGAGTCTGTTGTGCGGGATTGCCTGGCCCCGTTATTGCAGTTCAGGACTGCTGCCATCAGCCGGACCCGCGGAGTTCTGGCGGATGGCGCCCGTCTCGTCGGAGAAGAATCTTCGCTGCCCCGTCGTGCCGACTTGGTCAGGTACCGCCGTGATGATGTACGACCGAATCGCTCCATTCACCTTTTCGCCCGCCGTGTAGGTGAAAGTGTAGCTGCTCTTACGCCCACTGGCGAGAGCGTCGTCGATGGTTTTCTCACCTCCACCCTGTCCGCTGCTCCCCAAAGTCCCTAAATCGACGGTGAAGCCCAGCTCCGGATGACTGCTCGCATAAATCATTTCGGCTTCGTTGATCGCTCGAATGCTGGCGATGGCCGACGTCTCGTGCGCCGGAATGGTCGACTTGGTGAGCTTCGGAATCGTGAATGCCGCGATGATCAGAATGATGGTGACGACGATCAACAACTCGATGAGGGTAAATCCCCGATCCCGATTACGTCTGCGCATGTGTGACCTCTTCTTTGTCAGCTCATATGCTTTCTGGTACTGGCGGTCCGCTGGACCCTAGAGTTCGGCAGGAAGGCATGCACGCTAGCAAACCGCGGCAAAGTATGAGCTGACAAGCAGGATTATTCTTCAGTCGGAACCCGATGTCAAAGCACTCGCCCTTAGTTGGACGTGTCGCATAAGGAAAAGTCCGGCTGGGAAGCTGTTGGCACTTAGCTTTTAGCCCTTAGCTCTTAGCAAGCAAAATCTTAATTCCTTCGCTCCTAAGGCGGTGAAAGGCTGAAAGATTGGCAGGCCTGATAAGAGCTAACAGCTAACAGCTGCCGGCGTAGCCGCCCTTCAACAGGCCAGCGAGTCTCGCGTCACCTTAAGCCCATTCAGATTGCCCAACACGGTTACGGCGATCAGCTCCGGCTGAAACAGCTCATTGGCCGAGCGCAGCAGATCCTCCACCGTCACCCTCTGGATACGCTCGATGATTTCGTCCATACTGATGAAGTGGTCGTAGTACATTTCCTGCCGCGCGAGGTTCGACATGCGCGCCGTACTCGACTCCAAGCTCAGCATCAGGCTTCCCTTGAGCTGGTCCTTCGCGCGCTTCAATTCTTCCTGCGATACGGCATCGTGCTTGAGTTGCCGGAATTCGTTCACGATCGACTGCACCACCTTGGGCGCCGATTCGCGCGAGCTTCCCGCATACACCGAGAGGAGCCCGGTATCCCGGAAGGGATTCAGCTCGGAGAAGATGGAATACACCAGCCCCTGCTTCTCGCGTACATTCTGGAACAGCCGCGAACTCATTCCCCCGCCCAGCAGCGTGTTCAGGATGTACATCACGTAGCGTCGATCATGGCTGATGGAATACGACGGAACGCCGACGCAGATCTGTACCTGCTCCAGCGACTTCTTGTTGCGCAGGATAATGCGCGAATTAATCTTCGGCGGCGTGTCGTGCCAGCCGTTCGACCCGGCGGGCAGCTGCCCGAACCGCTGACGCAGCAGCTCCACGAAATCGGTGTGCTCGACATTCCCTGCAGCCGAGATGATCAAGTTTCCCGGAGCGAACTTTCCCCCGTAGTAAGCCAGGATTGCGTCCTGATCAAATCGCCGTACGGTTTCCTTAGTCCCTAAGATCGGCTTGCCTAGCGGATGCCCCTTGAAGAAGTTCTGAGTAAAGATTTCGTGCACGAGGTAATCGGGATTGTCCTCGTCCATCTTGATCTCTTCCAGAATGACTCCGCGCTCGCGCATAATCTCCTTCCCGTCAAAAACGGGATGCAACACCATATCGCTGAGAACATCGACCGCTATGGGCAAATGCTCATCCAGAACTTTGATGTTGAAGCAGATCGTCTCTTTGCCGGTGAAGGCGTCCATATTGCCGCCGATCGAGTCCACTTGCCGGGCAATATCCTCGGCCGAACGATTGCTCGTACCCTTAAACACCATGTGCTCGACAAAATGCGAAATGCCGTTGACGTTAGGGTCTTCGTGGCGGGAGCCGGTCTTTACCCAAATCCCCATCGACACCGAGCGGATGTGGTTCATCTTCTCAGTGAGGATGGTGAGCCCGTTGGGTAACACCTCGCGTTGAATATTGCGGAGTTCTTCTACCATGTTTGCGGCTCCAAGCGACCTGAAAGTCGGCGCTCAGTTCGGTGAAAAGGCTGGTGCGGCTCGTTCCCGTTCTGCGAAACACATCGCGGCTTCACAAGTTACGGCGCAGAAACCAAGGCTATCGCAACCCACTCGTGGTCGGCACCCGATTCTCGCAAGTCTGGAGACTCGCGAGTTACAATAAACGCGCTCCTGTTGACGATGACGAAATAACCCCGATGCGATGTCGGGCTAACGGAATCTAACCAGACTAGCATATTGGATGCATGAGCCTCCCGGAATATTCCGAACTTTTGGGTCTGTCCCTTCAACAACTTACCGAGGTTGTTGAAAGAGCCGGGGAAGCTTCGTTCCGCGCCCGGCAACTATTTGACGGTTTGTACCGGCAAAGGTGGCCGGCTCTGGAACGATTTACAACTTTGCCGCTGTCCTTCCGCCAGCGCTTGCGCGACTCGGGTTTCCAGGTCGGGCTTCCAAGTATCGAGAAGAAGTTTGTTTCCCTCGATGGCACCGTACGTTATCTGCTGACATTTTCCGACGGCCAGAGCGTGGAAACGGTATGGATGCCGGAGGGCGACGGCGGCGAGGCCGGCGACGGCTCCGAGAGCGGCGACGAAGAACTGGGTGCCCCATTTCCTCGGCAGGCTCGGGACAAGTCCCATCGTCCGCTGGGTGCCCCATCCTTTCGCCCGCCTTTGGCGAAAGGGTGGGATGAAGATGTCGATTCCTTGAGGATACGGCGTGACGTCAGACGCCGCCCCCGCGCCACCATCTGCGTATCCAGCCAGGTGGGCTGCGCCGTCGAATGCGCCTTCTGCATGACCGCTCTACTCGGACTGCGGCGCAATCTTACCGCCGGCGAAATCATGGGCCAGATTCTCATCGTGCTCCCCGATCAGCAAGCCGAAATCGAGCGCGACCGCATCAACCTGGTCTTCATGGGACAAGGCGAACCTTTCCTGAACTATGACAACTTCATGCAGGCAGTGCGGCTGCTGGTTGAGGGAGTCGGCATTCCTGAGTCGCGCATGACGGTCTCGACCTCCGGCATCGTGCCGCGCATCGCCGACTTCGGAGCCGAAGCCGTGCGTCCCAAGCTGGCCGTCTCGCTCAACGCTCCCACCGAAGGCTTGCGCACCGAAATCATGCCCATCACCAAGAAGTGGACCATCGAGAAGCTGATTGCCGCACTGCGCGAGTTTCCCTTGCGCAATCGCGAGCGGCTCACCTTCGAGTACGTCCTGCTAGGCGGGTTGAACGATGACGTGCAGCACGCCCGTGAAGTCGTCGATCTCATTCGCGGCCTGCGGGCCAAGGTCAATCTCATCGCGCTGAATCCTGGTCCGGAGATCCCGTTCACGACACCGTCCCAGGAGCGTGTGCTGGCCTTTCAAAGCGTGCTCATGCGCGCCGGCATTCCTGCTTTTATCCGTCGCCCGCGCGGCCGTGACATCTACGCCGCGTGCGGCCAGCTCAAGCACACCACCGAACTGGTCCAGCTGCGATCCTGAAAACGAATGCAAGCCGGTCAGGAAGGCGACCCCGCTAGCCACTATCTTCGCTGGCGGCCTTGCCACGTGCCTTCAGAACGGCGGGGCCGGGTCCGGTCAAATCAAAGTCATGGGTGACGTGGGGAACAACTCGCGCGACGTAGAAGCGGACGTCAGCCTTGCAGACCCTGCATGCGGGGAACTCATCTCCACGGATCGCCACCACTTCGTGCTGTTCCCGATGGCGCTCATGCACCACGGTGTAGACGCCCGAGATCGGCACGATTTGCCCCGGTTTGTATGCCCGACCTTCGCGACCTGACGGAGCCGGCATCATCAGCCTTGAGAGGAACTGGGACCGATACCGGCCGGCTCTCCGGGAAGATCCGGCAAGTCTCGCCCCACTTTGCGTCGATCGTTGATCAAGTCAGTTACCAGGCTCTCCCTCGGCATCAATCTCCCGAGTCACAATCTGAAGATCCTCTAGCGTGACGTTTTGCATCCAGAACAGAACTTGCTCAGCGTTGAGCGGCGCCACTCCTGGAGCGTCGAGATGTGCTCGCACGCATTTGACCGCTTCTTTCAAAACAGCACGAAATTCCCTTCGATCGACTAGGGACACCATGGTTGGTTTTTCCTTGACGTGCCATTTTTCTATCTCAAATCGTGCAGCACCGCCGGCTCAACGGCACTCTCCGCCGCCCGCGAACAAGCCTCTCCGCGCCACTTTGGGAGACTCGCGCTGGGTTGTTTTTTAAGATGCCGATTGTTGGCGCAGAGTTGTCACCGCCGATGTCATCATCAGTCGTGGCCGTCCTTCTGAGGTCAAGTTAATCCTGTCGGAGGGAGCGCGCCAACTCGCGTCAACCGGCAGCATTGCGCAACGGTACTTCCACGGTTGGCATCACACGTTGACATGAACGAAGCAGAAACTGCTAAGAACAAAATGTCCCGTTTGAATCGCTACATACAGTCGTTGTGCGGCCTTTACAGCCGGATTGCACGCCGGCTCAATGTCGACCGCTCCTACGTAAGTCGCGTAGCGCGCGGGGAGCGGCGATCCGCCGAGATCGAGAATGCTCTGACCACGGAATTCACCAAGATAACGAACGAGCAGGAGCCTTCCAACGGCCAGAACCAACCGGCGTAGACCACACACCAGCTACACCAAGGCTGGCTGGCTCGCACCGCCTCACTTTGTGGCGACGGCGTTAGTGTTGTCTTTTGCGGCAGGATCAAGCAGATACACGACTTGATCCGAGGTCAGCACCAGCAGGCGCTTGCCATCCGCGCTGAATCCATTGAAGGCGACCCGGCTGTTGAACTCGTACGTGGCCCGCTTCTGGCCAGTCGCCAAGTCATACAATTCCAGCGCACCCTCTTCCGTGCGCACCGTCAGAAGATCTCCCTTGGTGGAAACCTCCGGAGCACCACCCGTAATGACCCCCTTCTGCTGGCCGTCCCAGCCGTAGAGCAGAACGCGATGTTCGTTGTCGGCAATGATCAGCCGGTCTTTGGTACCAATCGCTTCGACCACCTGGAACGAGTGCTTCCCGGTATCCAGGACGGTCTGCGCTTTGAGTTTGCCGGTGTCGAGATCAAAGACCTGCACGAATAGTGTTCCATCCTTGTCCTTAACCCGGCTCAACTCAGCGGCCACTTCAGGATCTTCTTTGGCGAGCGCTCGCGCCGACTGGCTACTTGCCTGCCAGTAAAGAGCCAGGCTATTGGCTCGCGGGTCCACGTGATATCCCGGCCGTTCGTGCGGGAAATGTTTGCTCCAAACCAGCTTCTCGTCGACAAGATCCCACAGTTCCAGATTTACATCGGTATAAGTATTGTCCTCCTTGGCAGGAACCACCGAGAGCAGGAAGCGCCCCACCTCGATGGTGTGCTTCTTCTCGTCCAGCGTCTGTTCCGGACGGATATCCTGCGTGTTGAGAGCGGCCCGCGCAATGGTGCGGTCCGTCGTCAGGTACTTGGGAAAGTCGGCATACATGCCGCCGTCAGGGCCGAAGTACGCAGCCGAGAAGCCGCGGATGTGGTAAAGCCTCTGTCCACTCTGCAGATTCCACACTGCGCCGCGAGACGACTGCGAAACCGCTAGCCAGTTAAGGTCGGGCGAAATCGCGTTCGCTTTTACGTTGCCTAGCGGCGCATCGGGCAACTGGGCATGTCCGAGCGGCTTGATGGTGCTCATATCGAAGACCAATAGGTCTCCGTCCAACCGCTCGGCGATATAGTTGTCATCCCATACGGCAATCGCACTGCGCTTGCTCGCCACCACAATCTTATTTTGTTTCAGATCGAAGATGCCGACGGGGTGGTCCTTGATTGGGCGCAAGAGAACGTGATCGCCGTGCGCCACCGCATCCAGCCTTGAGCCGCCGATGCTTAGGCCTTTGTAGACCACCTTACCCGATGGAAACTCCACGACCTCCGACTTCTCGCCGCTGTTCCCTGCTATTCCGACCAGCCGGTTGTCGGCGAGAAAAACGAAGCTGTACGAAAGCAACGCTCTGACATTGCCGGGCAGGTCGATTGGGTTCCGCGACATCAGATCTATCGCCAGGGTGTTTTGCCTGCTGCCGGCCGCGAAGTAGTGGCCGTCCGGGGAAAATGCCATCGGCGACATTTCCTCCAGCATCTTGCGACGAGGACTCCACAGCTCGGCAATTTCGGCGTAGCCTCCGTACCAGTACGCGTAGAGCAGGTCGAGGGTCACCCACCCCTTCTTATGAAAATACGGGGTCCCGGTCGCTACGTCGAAAAGATCGAGATTGTACTTGAGAAAACCTCCCGACTCGATATCCCGGCCCAAACACGCCAGGGTCTTGCCGTCGGGGGAAAGCTTGCTTAGCAGGCAGCCGTCACGCACGTAGACTTCGTGAACCTCGACTCGCTTCTGCGAGGCGATGTCCCAGCGCTCCACGCGCGGCGAGGCTTGAAACGCGTCGAACAGCAGCACGACACTTCGCGAGTCCGGCGTAAACTGCACCGGATCCGCGTCCAGGGCATCGAAGCGTACCACCGCCTTAAGCGGCTGCCGGCTTAGGATAAACACATTGCCGTCGTCCTGTGCCGCCACGTACCGCCCGTCCGGACTAATGCGGATGTTCTGGATCTCAGGGCGCAGGCGCTCGGTCAGGACCTTCTTGCTGACCAGACCGGGCAGAGACTCCTGACGTCCCGCCTCGCCCGAGGAGTACTCGATCACCGACTTCTTCCAGTCGTTATATTGCGCGGCCGTCTCCGTGCGCGTCGCAACGCAGCCGGGCGGCATGGCCGGCAGATTCTTGACGATCTGCCGCAGGCGTTTGGCATCTGGTTTGAGAGTACCGAACAAATTTGACCAGAAGCCGCCGATATTCCCCTTGGTCTCCGCCAGCCGGTCGAAGAAGGCTCCAAAGTCCTGGCTGGAGTACCCCGCGCGCGTCGTTAGGTAGAGCGCCACGCTGTCCGCCTGCAGTTGCTCGCGCTCTTCCAGTTCGTACCATTTTTCGTACGCGCCCTCCGACATGCCCTTTCGCCGGTAATTACTGAGGTATTGGTTCCACTTGGTGTTGATGTCGTCGCTATCGCCGACCTGAGTCGCATTCAGAATCTTGCGAAAGTTCTCGCTGGTTTCCGTGGCCGCATGTTTCGCAACAATGTGCCCCATCTCGTGCGCCAGCACACCCGCCATCTCGTCTTCGTCGCGCGTCAGGGCGACGATCTTGCGCGAGATGTAAATCTTGCCGCCGGCAATGCTAAAAGCCTCCGCATTGGGCGACTCGATCAGCTTCACGCGGAACTTGATTTGGTTCGGCGGCAGACCTTTAGTCAGACGATCCACGATGCCCTGCAGGTACTGCGTCATCGCAGGGTCGTGCACGATCGCTACGGTTTGCTCGATGCTGGCCGCCTGCGCATCGCCTAGCCACATCTCCTGCTGCTCGCTGAAGATGTCTGTGCCAGGAACAATCTTCGGCACCGTCAGCGCGGGACAACTTTCTTCCGCTGCAAGTGGGACATAAAGAAGGAAGGTGAACAGCAGGAACGCAATCATCCACTCCATGCGTTTCATTGCAGAGTCCTCGTCCTGGGGGTCGGCCGTCCGCCGGGAGCGAGAGCGCGATGGGAGCCCCTGTTGTTTTCCGTGAAGCTGGATTTTTACGCAACCCACAGCAAAAGCGCAAGGACTTCTTGGCCAGCGCTAGCAGTTTCCCAATCATGAACCTTGGGCCACGGATCGGATGCGCAGGACCTCTACAGACGCAAGACCACACTTGGCGCATCGCCCGAAACGGGAGTCATAGGCCCTGCTTTCTGCCTGTCATCCGGCTGCAACGCGCCATCCGTGACGGGCCGGCTCCGCTCGGAGCGGACTGAAATCCTGCAACGTCTTGCCTTCCGATGACATCTAAAACCTTGACAACAATTCACTCAAGTTCTATAGTGACATCGTTGTAAGCGCTCGTAGCGCTCTGGTTTTGCACTTATTTTTCAATAAGTTAGGATAAAGTTCGAAACCCTTAAGGAGGGTGGCTGCAATGGCAAAGATTATCGGAATTGACCTGGGTACCACCAACTCGGTGGTCGCCGTCATGGAAGGTGGCGAGCCCAAGGTCATCCCTAACGAGGAGGGCGGACGGACCACTCCGTCGGTTGTTGGCTTCACCAAGAATGGCGAGCGGCTGGTCGGACAAGTGGCCAAGCGTCAGGCCATCACCAACCCGGAGAACACGGTTTACTCCATCAAGCGCTTCATGGGCCGTCGTTACGACGAAGTCAATGAAGAGATGAAGATGGTTCCCTACAAGGTCGTCCAGTCGGGCGATCACGTGGCCGTGGTGGCGCAGGGCAAGGAGTACACCCCGCCGCAGATTTCGGCCATGATTCTTCAGAAGCTGAAGAAGGCGGCGGAAGACTACCTCGGCGAGACGGTGACCGAAGCCGTCATCACCGTGCCGGCATATTTCAACGACGCGCAGCGCCAGGCGACTAAGGATGCCGGCCAGATTGCCGGCTTGACCGTCAAGCGCATTATCAACGAGCCGACGGCGGCCGCACTGGCGTACGGGCTCGACAAGAAGAAGGACGAAACCATCGCCGTGTACGACTTCGGCGGCGGCACCTTCGATATCTCGATTCTGGAAGTCGGCGAAGGCGTCATCGAGGTCAAGTCGACCAATGGCGACACTCACCTGGGCGGCGACAACATAGACCAGCGCATTGTGGACTGGCTCATCGACGAATTCAAGAAAGACGAAGGCCTCAGCCTGCGCGACAAGGGCAACGAGATGGCTCTGCAACGTCTGCGTGACGGGGCCGAGCGCGCCAAGATCGAGCTGTCGACCACGATGCAGACCGAAATCAATCTTCCGTTCATCACGGCCGATGCCAGCGGTCCCAAGCACCTGGTGAAGACGCTGACTCGCGGCAAGCTGGAAGAGATGGTGAAGGACATCATCGATCGCTCCATCGGTCCGTGTAAGGCTGCGATCAAGGATGCCGGCATTTCGCCTGACAAGATCAACGAAGTTGTGCTGGTCGGCGGCCAGACCCGTATGCCGCGCATTCAGCAGCTGGTGAAGGAGATCTTCGGCAAGGAGCCCCACAAGGGCGTGAACCCTGACGAAGTGGTCGCCATCGGCGCGGCCATTCAGGGCGGCGTGCTGGGCGGCGAGGTGAAAGACCTGCTGCTGCTCGACGTGACTCCGCTGACGCTCTCCATCGAGACGATGGGCGGCGTGGCGACGCAGATGATTCCCCGCAACACGACCATCCCGACCAAGAAGACGGAGATGTTCTCCACCGCGGCCGACAATCAGACATCGGTTGAGGTACACGTGATGCAGGGCGAACGTCCGATGGCGCGCGACAATCGCACCCTGGGCAAGTTCCACCTGACGGGATTGCCTCCGGCGCCGCGTGGCGTGCCCCAGATCGAGGTGACGTTCGACATCGACGCCAACGGCATCCTGAACGTGAATGCCAAGGACATGGCCACGGGCAAGGATCAGAAGATCACGATTACGTCGTCTTCGGGTCTAAGCAAGGACGAGGTCGAGCGCATGGCGAAAGATGCCGACGCGCACGCCGCCGAGGACAAGGCCAAGCGCGATGAGGTCGAGGCGCGTAACCAGCTTGACGGCATGGTCTACAGCATCGAGAAGATGCTGCGCGAACATGGCGACAAGATCTCCGGGCAGGAGCGCAGCGATGTCGAGAACGCTCTGGCCGACGCCAAGAAGGCGCTGGAAGGAACTGACTCGGCGGCGATGAACAAGGCGCGCGAGAACCTGACTTCCGCGTCGCACAAGCTGGCCGAAGCCATGTACAAAGCGTCTTCGGCGCAGACGCCTCCGGCGGGAGGCCCGGCCCCAGGCGGTGACGGACAGGCCACGGGCGGCGCAGAGCCGAAGAAAGACGAAGGCGTGATCGACGCCGAGTACGTGGACGTGGAAGAGAAGAAGTAAGCTGTCAGCTGTCAGCTATCAGCCGACAGCTACAGCCAAAGCAGGGGCGCTATCAGCGCCCCTTGCTTACAAGAGCTAGTTGAGCTTTGTGCAGACAAGAACACGCATCGATGCTCACAGCACGCCGAACCGAGTCCCGCTCTGCGGGACGGAATAACCTAGCCCCGGACGGAGCCGCAGGCGGAGTCCTGGGTAGGCTGGAAAATAAATTCGAGTCCCGTAGGGACGACAGAGGCACAGCGGGGCTTCAGCCCCGCGCTAACAAGCAGGCGCTCCCCAGATCGAAGGAAAAATTGAGATTCGAAGTACATGATCAGTCCTACATGTTGAGCTTGAATCGCGACGACGGACGCTGGTACGTCATCACCGCCGGCATCGGCGGACGGATGAAGGCAATCCCGGTCATCAACGACGACGAACTAGGTTTCGTCGCGAATATGATCGTGCCCATGGGCGACACGGGCCAGGCGGGCGTGAACTGAGTTCCAAACGGAGCGGGAGTGAAGAAGTACATATTTCTCGATACGAATGCGTTTCTCCATTTTGCTCCGCCGTCAGAGATCGATTGGCTCAGCCTCGCCCTTTGCTCTCAGGCGGTCCTAGTAATCTCGCCCATCGTCTTGCGTGAATTGAACAAGCACAAAGACACGAGCACGCTTCGCAAGATCAAACAACGCGCCGCGTCGGCACTGAAGTTGCTTGGCGAGTATTCGGATTCGACGCCACCAATCAATGTAAGAAGGGGAGTAGAACTCGAATTCCGGGTTAATGATCCTCTGATCGAATTCGCCGATTTTCAGCTCAGTCGTGAGGTTCCGGACGACTGGTTGCTCGCAACAGCCGTCGAGTTTGCGATCGAAACCGGCCTTCCGCAATATCAGGTATTAGTTTGTTCCAATGACCTCGGGCTCACTCTGAAGGCAAGATCTCAGCCTCTGATTGCATCGCTTCCCATTCCTTCGCACCTTAGATTACCGGACGAATTGAATGCCGAAGAACGACGGTCAAGAGAACTTGAGGAAGAGAACCGGCAGTTGCGCAATGCCTTGCCGGATCTAACACTCTCGTTTCCCGACGGTAATCCCTACAGCAACGCGACCCGACGCGAATTGATTGCGATCGACGAAGACAAACTTAAGGCAATTGTGGACGAAGCTAGATCGAAGTACCCGGTTGTCGAGATCGGCCACTCCACGGGCCTCCCGGGCATAATGGCTATTGCTCTTGGAGATCAGTACCGACAGGAATACAA
>JBARGS010000104.1:0-10030 GCA_049798495.1 Candidatus Korobacteraceae bacterium
CCCTGAAACCGGTTCGGGACCAGGGGGTCGGAGGTTCAAATCCTCTCTCCCCGACCATTTATTTCCAACCACTTCCGCCGACGGCCAAGGCCCAAAACTCGACCCCCTGGTTTTGGGCGGGTGGCCCACCCTTTCCCTGAAGGGTCGTTCTTAACTTGGGGTGCCCCATCCTTCTCGCCCGCTTTTGGCGAGAGGGTGGGCAAAGTCCGTGACTGGCGGGTGACTTGGGTAAGGAACTTCGGGTGCCCCCTCGGTTGCGCTCATTGGGCAGAACTACGCGGAAACCGGCCGCTTACCCCTCTGAAACTCTTTCCCTCCTCGCGAGTCTTATCTCTGTCATGAAGAAAATCCTGTTGTCCTTGATCGCGATGATTCTGCCGGCCGCAGCCCTGATGGCGCAGAATCCTACCCCCGTTGTCGTCGAGCTATTCACTTCGGAAGGATGTTCCAGTTGTCCGCCGGCCGATGCCGCGCTCGTCAAGTTAAGTCAGACGCCTGCGATGAACGGGGCGGAGGTCATTCTGCTGGGCGAGCACGTGGACTACTGGAACTACATTGGATGGACCGATCGCTTCTCCTCCAAGCAATTCAGCCAGCGGCAAAGCGATTACGCCGGCGACTTTCATCTCGCTTCCGTCTACACGCCGCAGATGGTGATTGACGGCCGCACGCAATTCGTCGGCGGCGACTTGAACGAAGTAAGCGGCAAGATCGCGGACGCCGCCAAGCAGCCCAAGCCGGCGCAGGTATCGCTCGCATGGGAGCCGAACAATCATCTGCATGTCAGCGTCGAGTCGCCGGAGAACCTGCCCCATGCCCGTGTTCTATTGGCGGTCACCGAGGACGGATTGTCCACCCAGGTGGGCGCCGGCGAGAACGGCGGCCGCACCTTGCATCACGCCGCGGTGGTGCGCCAGCTCCAGACGCTGGGCAAGGTGGACAAGGGCAAGTTCGATGCCACCGCCCAGGTCCCGCACAATGCGGATTGGAATCCCGCGCAATTAAAGGTTGCCGTGCTGGTACAAGATTCAGCCAATGGAAGAATCCTGGGTGCCTCAGAAATCGCCTGGCCGCATTAACGGCCTGCGCTCTTCTTAATGAAAGTGGACTCAAGCGAAAATACTTCACGCAGGGTGCCCCACTCATTCGCGGTTTTCGAATGAGTGGGATCGGCGAGGCCACCGGATTGGCACTCGCCGCAAAACACTTCCAACTTCGATCACGGCGCTAAAACATACGCGATCAAAGCCGAAGCATCGTACTGGCTCTGCCGGCCCCATCCGTTATTGGCGGCGGCAAAGACGTAGAGATCCTCGGCAAACGCCGCAATGTTGCAGCTGCCCAGCAGATCGGACACCGTGTCCACGATGGGCGACAGTCCCGGCGCCGCGGTAACCGGATCGCCGATGATGGGCAGAGGCGGCAACGCCAGTTGGTTGACCCCCTTGACCAGCACGAAGTTGAACGTCGCAAAGTTGTTGGGATGGCTTGCCGTGAACGGCATGCTCACCGGCGACGCATCCTTGGTCCCGTAATGCAGCAGACCACAGGTGGGATCGGCGCCCACGCCATGCAGGATCGGCGGCGACAACGTTGCGGTGCAGGAGTTGTTGTCCACCAGGATGGTCAGCGGCGTCGACCACTCAAGGAAGTTCCCCGCGCCGTCGACGAACTCAATCCAAATCGTATTGAGCCCGTTCGGCAAGCCAGTGGACTGAATGAACCCGCCCAGCGTTGGATTCATCCACAGGAACAGGTCGCTCAGAGCGCGCGTGGGAAAGAAGCCCGCCTGACCTCCAACATTCCTTGGACCGGTCGTGACCGCCACGAACTCGAATCCGTTCCAGTGCTCGTCGGTCCAGGTAACGTCCTGCACCACGAAACCCAGGCTCGCATTCTGCACGAAGACGCGATAGTACGCCGCGCCGTCGTTCAGCGCTCGCATGTAGTTGAGGGTCAGCGGCAGTGCACCGCCAAAGGGCGTGTCCTTCACTTGATAGAAGTAGGTGGGATCGACCGTGGTGTCGGCCAGTCCCTGCGTCGGGCCGACGGTAGTCACCACTTTGTCGAAGGGGATAAAGCCGATGCCCATCAGCAGCGGGCCGGCGGGTTGGAAGGCGAGGAAGTCCGCCTCCTCGATGACCTGATCGCTACAGATCAGCATCTGTCCGGGCGCCGGGATGACGACGCTCGACGGACGGAACGGTACGCCGCTCAGCACTACCTGCGAACTCTTCGCGGCCACGTTGATCATGGTGATGCGGTTGGCGGGATCGCGCTCCGCAACCAGAAGCGAAGTTTGGGTGATGTCGCTCCAGGTCAGGAAGAACGGCGCGGTCAATCCGCTCACCATCGTCTGCCGCGCCCCATTGCTCAGTTGGAAGCGGCTCACCCGTCCTAGGTCCGGCCCCGTGGTTTGCTCACTGATGTAGGCAAATTGCAGATCCGAACTGAGCACTAGTCCTACCGCATTCTGCAAACCCGACAGCACTGCCGTCTTTGCCCCGCTGCTCAGGTTGATCTGCCACAGCCTGCCGGAGGGCGCGTATTCCACCGCGTAGGCGTTGTTATTATTTTCGTCGAGAAAAAGCTGCTGCGGCGCCGTCATGCCCGACGACAGCACATAAGCCGGAACGCGATTGGCGGCGGCCAGCGGAACCTTCAGCAGATTGCCCGTCCGTTCGGTCACGTAGACATGAGCCCCGTCGACGCTCGCCTTCACATCTTCCGGCTCCTGATATCCGGTGCCCAGCACCGCATACGGAGAATCCAGTTTGTAGGTCACCCACTCGATCTGCAGGTTCAGTCCGCCGGCCAGTATCTTGACCTTGCAATAGTTCCCGCCGTTGGTGTGCACCGCGAACACGTCGTTGGTAACAAACTTCGCCTGCGGGATGGTAGCCGGAGAATACGGCAAACTCTGTAGCGTGTCGGCGCTGAGGGAAGCAAAATCCGCGGCGCCGAGATTAATCATCTGCGCGCTGCCGATGCGCACCATGCCGTTGGGAGGCGACCACCAGATGTCGCCGGTCAGCGGCGCTCCGGTCGCATCTTCAACGCCGGTGTCGAGATTGAAGCCATAGCTCGCCTTCAACAAAGTTGCGCCGGAGGTGACTACGGTTGCGCTGCGGGTAAGATTCAGGCGGGATAGCTTGCCGCCGAATTCCACAAAGATAAGTTGGTTGAGCAAGCGGCGAAAATCCGAACCGATTGCGCCGCTGAGACCGCTGACTAGCTGTACGGGTGAAGGCATGATATGCCCCTTTCTTGGCTCGCTTCGATCCGCAAACCGGTCGAATGCGAAATTGCCCTGAGCTGGAACTGTGGTTTGAGTCCGCAACAGGTCGACCCTGATACCCTGCGCGGGCTGCTAGCTTGGTTACTGAATGGGAGCTGGTTGAGGTTATTACTTAGTGCAAGACGCATGCCATCCCAGTCGCAACCGGTCGCGATTTTCTTGCGCAGCATTTACAGCCAGATGCGGCGTAGGGAATGAGCACTCGGGAGAAAAGGGCTTGCTTCTCTCTGATGGAGCTATCCGAATGGATACAGCTAACTATCCATCTCGACGGATGTCCGGTTCAAGATGGAGATGACACAAGGTGGGATACCCCACAAAGTGGGATACCGCACAAGATGGGATACTCGGGTGCCCCACTCATTCGCGCTTTTCGAATGAGTGGGATCGCAAAGCATCGCGCCCTGTCGGTGCAACCTCGATTTACGACTCAAGCGTGCGCCGACGACGTCGCCTTGGACGCATCTGCCTCTCCGCCGAGGGGCACAAGTTGTGCATGCCTGACCTGAGTCTTGATGCCGGCAACGTGCCTGGCGCGCATTCCGTGGAAACAATAAGGATCGTCATGAATGCGGCCCATGGTGGTATACGACATCGAGGTACATCCGCCGCGGCATTGATCGCCGTATTCGCAGCCCGCGCAATTCGGGCCCAGCTTGCTGCGCTCATAGTCACGGGTATAGGCGAACGCGCCCGGTCGAAACCAGATGTCCCACAGGTCGGACTTTCGCAAGTCACCATCGGCAAGCTCGTCGGGCATGGAGAGGCAGCCTTTCACTCTGCCGTCGCTCATGATTCCGGCGGCCACAATGCCGGCGTTGCAACCATGCCATTCCGGTCCGGTGGCAAGCTCGGTGAAATACCCACAGCTATCGGCGGCGCGCAGTTCCAAACCCAGCTCCCGGCCCTTCGGCTCCCATTCTGCTACGAAACGACCGAGTTCCAGATACTGCTCCTCACTCAATTGCAGCTCCGGCCTTTCAAAGCTACGGCCGGAGGGGAAAATCGGCTGCAGTTGCCAGGAGCGTACGCCGAGCGACCGCAGGAGGTCGAAGACCTGCGGCAGTTCGCAGAGGCTGCGACTGTTGACGGCGGTAATGACGGTGGGTGGAAGCCCGGCGGCAACCAGCCGCTCCAGCCCTGCGATCACCAAGCCGAACATGCCATCGCGAGCGCGCACATAATCGTGGGTCGCTTCGATGCCGTCGAGGCTGACGCCCACGCCTGCCAAGCCGGCCTCCCGCATCCGGCGAACTGTTTCTTCGCTGAGCTCGATTCCGTTGGTGATGATGCGGGTGGCGATTCCCAGTTCGCGCAGGCGGACTGCGATCTGTTCCCAGCCGGTCTTCAACAACGGCTCGCCTCCGGTAAAGTCGACCTCCTGCACCAGCAAAGCCGGAAACTGGTCGCACAGCGCCAGGCACTCTTCCAGCGAGAGCTCGTTCTTCCGCGGCAGCCCGGCGGTGGAGGCGCAGTGGCGGCAACGCAGATTGCAGGCCAGCGTCAATTCCCAACCCACGATGAAGGGAAATCCCTCAAATGCCATGGCGTAATACCTCCTTCTTAGGAACCGTTTTCAGCGGCGAAGTGTGGCGAACCTTCTGCTGCGGGCGTGGCCACTGCGTGACCAACGCTCCCTTAGGCAGCCCGAAACAAGCGGAGTGGCCCCAGACATCAGTCCGGGACCACTCGATTACTACTTGGGACGGCCTCCCTTGCGAATGTGGGTTTGAATGGCGATGTAATCGCCGGTCCGGATCGCAACCTGGCGGCCTGACATGTAGTCGTCCGCCATGTTGAGGATGGCCGGCGCGATGTCGGCTGGCGGCATCTCGCCCTTTTCGATGTACGCCTTCGCGTATCCGAAAGTGATATTTTCAAACTCCGGTGTGATGTTCAGGCTGATCTCATTCTTCTCGAAGATATTGTCAGCAACGATCAAATAGAACAGCCAGATTTTCCTTCTCCAGATCCAATCAGCGAGAACGACATTAATAGGTTGCATAATGATTCTCCATAACCTGGATGAGTGGATGGTTAGAGCCTCTAGAAGGCTAATGATTCGCGGGTGGTAAGCGCTTTCCGGGAAGCAGCGGCAGTTTACGTTCACTGGGCCGATAGTGTCAGTGACAGGAGTCACCTGAACTCGTGACTTCGATTGCTACCTGGATTGCTACCTGCCGTATGGCAATCTGACTATTCAGGAGAATTAATAGCATGTGGATTACTGGAACTACATGGGATGGCGATCGCTTCTCCGATTGGGGTGCCCCACTCATTCGCGCTTTTCGAATGAGTGGAATCGCCAAGCGGAGCATTGAGGACGGCACCATATAGTGACATCGTAAGAGTCGTCATCACGAGCGTAGTGAGGGATCTGCTCTTTGCCGGCTACCGGGTGCCCCACTCATTCGCGCTTTTCGAATGAGTGGGATCGCGAATCGGAGCAGATGATCTTCAACCGCCTCGTTCGCTCTTCGGTCTACTTGAAAGCTCGCAGCCCAAACCTTCCTCACTGAATCTTGATCAGCTCGACATCAAACACCAGCATTCCAAACGGAGCCTGATTCCCCTGGTACGCCAGCTTCTCAGGAATCCAGAAGCGCGTTTTCTCGCCTTCCACCATCAGCCGGATACCTTCGGTCCATCCCGGGATAACGCGGTCGAGTTGGAAGCTCGAGGGTGCGCCGCGCGTCAGCGAGCTGTCGAACATCTTGCCATCGGTCGTCCAGCCAGTGTAGTTCACCGTTACCGTATCGGCCTTGGTGGCGTGATGGGTCCCCGAGCCCGGCCGCAACACCTGGTAAGCCAAACCACTTGCCGTCTTCTTGGCGTCGGCGGGCGGAGCCTTCACATCCGCCGGCGCGTGCGTCGGCAACTCGACCAGCGTTACATCGAAGACCAGCATCCCTTTCGGCTTGCCCTGCTGCCCCTTGTAGGCGAGCGACTCCGGAATCCACAGCCGGAGAGTTTCGCCCACCACCATCAGCTGCATGCCTTCGCCCAGGCCACGCAGCATCTGCTTAACCGGCACGATCGACGGCCTGCCGCGCACCACGGAGCTGTCGAACATCTTGCCGTCCGCGGTCCAGGCACTGTAGTCGATGGTGACTACCTCGTCTTTGCCGGGGTGAATTTCGCCGGTGCCGGGCTTCAGTACTTTGGTCGCGAGACCCGACTTGGTTTTGGTGGCGTCCGCCGGCGGCGCCGCAACATCGGACGGAACGGGAATTTGCGAAGGCGGTGTCTGGGCCGCAACTGCGGCCACGGCAAGCACGATAAAAGCGATAGAGCGGAGAAAATGCATCCGTCCATTGTACTGGCCACGCCGACACACACTACCGGCCCAACCCAGGTTAGCGTCACAAAAACGCACGAGCCTGTCGCGGGTTCCCGAAGGTTTGAGAGTTACAACAAACCTGGATCAGCTCGTCATTCTTTCGCATTCTTGATGAGAACCACGTCACTCGCGTAGTGGCCACATGCGAAGACGAGCCGGTTGTCAGAAGAAATATCGATACTGAGGATTTGGTCAGAGTCGAACAACCGCGGGTGTATCTGTGATTCCGGAGCCAGCACCGATTGCGGCCAACTCTTGTTTTCGACGCAAGAAAAGGGCGGCATTGCGCCGCCCTTCCCACACTTCACAGAGAATGCGTCAGTGCTGCATTAAGACGAAGCTGTAGATCACCATCGAGCCCGCCTTCGGATAGATCGCGTTCGTAGGAATGAACGTCGGAGTAAACGCAAGCTGGGTCACTTTCCAGGTCGCCGGGAAAGAGAACGTGTGCGGCGTGGTGGTGAGCTTCAAGGTCATCTGGCCCACGAAATACCCATGGTTGTAGGCCGTGATGATCACGTTGTTCGCCGCCCATCCGGCGGAGACGGACATGCTAACCGGCGTGAAAGTCTGGATCTTCGCATTGGGCTGCACCGCGTCCATTTTGAGGGAACTGGTGCAGGGGACGGTCAGGGGGCACATCGGGCCGCCGACAAACGCGACGGAATTGTGCAGTGTCGCCGGGTCAACCCAGAAGCCCGGCCCCTCGCCGGTCCACAGCCCCGGCGTCACATAAAAGAAGTTGTCCCAGTAGAGGTTGACGGTCGATGGATAATTATCCGGCATCGTCTGAGGCGTCTTGGCGATTGGCATTTCATGAAAATCAATGAACGTCTGCGCGCCTGCGCACAGGGTCAAGGCAGCCACAAGACTGATAAGCAACACAATCCTCTTCATAGGGGGACCTCTCTGATCGGATTGTGAGATACAGCCCGCTCCCTGACTTCCGCATCGATTCAATGTCGTCACTGCGTTTACTCGCCGGGCCCCTTATTTCCGTGACTCAGCTTCTTTCTGATTAAGGATGCACCAATGACGACGTTGCTGGAGTTGAGGCGGTACCACGGCGAGAGATCAGACTTGGAAGACTCTGGTCGGTCGGGGATATACCGTGCTCAGACGTACGCTGCAATCATAATTTCGCGATTGGGAGCGGGTCAGTCGCCCACAAGAGAACTAGTCACTTATTGGGACCGGCTGAGCAATTTCACTCTAGCACTCCCCTACGCGGAGTCAATAGGGACTAGCAGTAGTCCAACATTTGGCCTCTTGGTCCGTCCCATTCTGGGCCTGCTGGCGAAGGAGTCCGCCATGAGTAGCATAAATCGTTGCGCTAATCGGTGAGATCGAAAAGAACTACCCACCCCGTCGCGGCGGCTCGCTGCGACAAGGTGGGTACCGAAGAGTTGTTACCATATCCGTTAAGTATGAGCCCGAGCCAGTCTAGGCCTCTTTGCGGGTCTTCCCTTGGTCCTTATCCCATTCCGACTGCGGACCCTTCTGCTGCTGACCCGGTTGACCCTGCTGCTGGCCTGGCTGACCCTGTTTATGCTGGGTGTCCGTCTGTCCCTGCTGCTGCTTCTTCCGGTTGGGGTCATCCCGCTGCTGGTTTTGCTTGCGATCCTGCTCCATCTGTGAGCCTCCTTGTGTGCGTGAATTAGTTACTAATGTTTTACTAACTCACTTACAATAGCTTCGATGGAAGAGACCACAGGCGAGATGCCCCGGCAAGGCTCGCATCGCTGCAATAGAACAGCTCGGCAGACACCGCCGTTGTCACGCCTTTGATGGTTGAGTCACTTTCAGAACTGCCGCTGAGAGTAGACGCTGCGCGACGGTGCCCCTGCGGCTACTCCTATCGTTCTCTTGGTGGTGTGATGGGACGACCCGCCCACGTGCTTTTCACCGTCGCAGGGGCGCGATATCGAGGCCGCCGTTCAGATCCGGGTTACCCGGATTAAAAGCAGCCGCTCTGCGGCGACATTTGTTTTAGCCGTGGGCGTAAGCCCGCGGTCCAAGTCAAGAAAGACAACCGAGCCGCGGAGCGGCGGCAAGCTACGCCGCAGGTACCGTAGGGAGCACTCACGCCCGAACATCCCTCCCAGTTTTCCACAGTCAAATTTGTCTGCGCCCACGCGCAACCCCTCAGCCTATAATGAGCAGGTTCGTCTCAAGCTAATTGCTAATTGCTGGTTCTCCGAACTCCCCATGACCACCACGGAAAAGCGCAAAGTTCTCGGCCGCGGATTGGAGACGCTGCTTCCCGCGCGGCAGGTTCCCCACGCGCCCGTCACCACGCCCGCTCCCGGCTCCGCTGTCAAAACCGACGCCGCCGACGAGGTCCATCACATCGCGCTCGATCAGCTCGACCGCAACCCCTATCAGACGCGCACCTCATCGCTCAATCCCGCCGCGCTCGTCGAACTGGCCGCGTCCATCAAGGCGGTCGGCGTGATGCAGCCCATCGTGGTGCGTCCGGTCTCGAGCGGCCGCTATCAGGTCATCGCCGGCGAGCGCCGCTGGGAAGCTTCGCGCACCATCGGTCTGCGCACCATTCCCGCCATCGTCCGCCAGGTCTCCAACGAGCAGGCGATGGAAATGACCATCATCGAGAACCTGCAGCGCGAGGACCTCAACGCCATGGAGCAGGCGCGCGCCTTCGATCGCCTGAGCCGCGAGTTCGGCCTGACGCAGGACCAGATGTCGCTGCGCACCGGCAAGGAGCGCTCCTCCATCGCCAACTTCCTGCGCCTGCTCAAGCTGCCGGCCATGGTGCAGGAGATGCTGGAGTCCAACAAGATCAGCTTCGGCCATGCCAAGGTCATGATGACCCTTGACTCGCCCGCCATCATCGAGCGGCTGGCGCAACGCATCACCGAGCGCGGGCTCTCGGTGCGTCAAACCGAGGACGCCATCTCCGGCCTGATGGAGCCGCTGGCGCCGGTGGAACAGAAGCCGCGCGAGGTCGACCCCAACGTGAAGGAAGCCGAGAACCAGCTACAGCGCGCGTTAGGTGTCCGCGTGACCATCAACGACCGCAAAGGCAAAGGCAAAATCCTCATCGAGTACTCCACCCTGGAAGACTTCGACCGCATCGTCGAAGCGCTGGGCGGGAAGTAGCCCGTCATTCCGTATCACTTCGCTGTGTGTCACGTCGCTTTGCATCATGCCGCTTTGCATCATGCCGCTTTGTATCGTTTCGCTTTGTATCAGGGCACGACTTTAGTCGTGCCGTAGCGCAGCTTCATATATTTTGTCATCGCGAGCGAGCTTTAGCTCGCGAGAGATCTGCTGTTTTGTCCAGCGGCAACTGGCGTTTGACGTTCCGCTTCGACGGCGAAGATGCGGTGTTTGTGGATTACCAGGATTATCACCAGGGAAGCTCTGATTAA
>JBARGS010000105.1:0-11311 GCA_049798495.1 Candidatus Korobacteraceae bacterium
GGTCAAGGTGTTATACATCGCCGACAATTTCGGGAGCGACTGGGTGTATAAGGGCTATCCCACGGTCAAGGCGCAATAGTAAGTGACGCGTCGGATCCACAATCGTTCCGCACGGTCCCGTTTTCCCAAGCTGCGCGAAGGGCAGCACGACGAAGATGTGAAGGGAAGACGTGACTTTCACACGCGCATGGCACACTCGTCAATTGGAGAAACGTGTTGTTTTTCGGACACACGTGTGTCGACGCCAAGGGGCACTCGCAGGAATGAAGGTTTCATCACCGAAAGGCGGCAAATGGTCTCCGTAGCCACCAACCTTCGGGATGGGTGATTGACGGGGTGTAGAGCCCGCCGTGTAACATGGCTATAAAGTGCAGCTTCAAAACGCAAATCAGCGGATCGGCATCATCAACGCACTCCGGGCTTTTGCTGCGCTCGCCGTCGCCTGGGGCCATTTCGTAGCCGGCCAGGGAAAATATCTCGGGCTGTCGGGAAAGTTCGGCTACCTGGGAGTTGAGATCTTCTTTGTTATCTCCGGATTCGTGATTCCCTGGAGCCTCTACCGCTCGCAGTACGTTCTGCGCGACTACCCGCGTTTCCTGTTGAAGCGGAATGTCCGGCTATATCCCCCGTATCTGGCGTCGATCGCGATTACCATTCTCGCAACCAATTTCATACTGGTGCCGCTGTTTCACATTCCACGGATGACCGTTACCGGGCACGACCTGTTACTTCACCTGGGGTACCTAAACGACATCGCCGGGGTACGGTGGGTCAATGTGGCGTACTGGACGCTCGCCATTGAGTTCCAATGGTATCTGCTGGTGGGACTGGCTCTTCCTCTCCTTGCCGGCAGCAGGATAGCCCGCTTTGCCGGAGCAGCGGGGATGATAGCTCTCTTCTTTGTCTTTCCTTATAACGATCGGCTGATCTTCCACTATATTCCTGTCTTCCTGATCGGCGTCTTCGTCTTTCAGTACCGGGCGCGGCTCATCGCGCTGCGCCAGATGCTGGGATTGATTGCGGTAATGACTCTCGCGATGTTGCGGCCGCTGGGCTGGTTGTTCGTGGTGGTGTCGGTCGCGACCGGGTTGCTGATCGCGTTGTCCACCTTTCACAGCCGCGCCGGAGATCGTGTCGGCGACATCAGCTACTCCTTGTATTTGTTGCACCTGCCGATTGGTGTCAGCGTGATCGGCTGCTTGTCGCATTGGCTGCCTTTTTCCAGTTGGTATCTCGGGATCCTGGATGTGATTGGCGTGGCCGCTTCGGCTTGGGCGGCATGGATCATGTACCGGATCATCGAAAAACCCTCGCAGGAGCTGTCGTCCTCGATACGACTGATCCACGGCAAACGTGCGCACGCCCCGCAGCCGGCCATCGCTATCGCTGGTGGGGACTAGAAATTAGCGCCGCGGAGCAAAGAAAAAGCTCAACCATGTTGGACCCAAAACAGGTGTTGCCTCTGATCACATGAGTGCTGTGGAATGGGAAGAATCGTAAGGATAAATGGTGCGCCCTGAGAGATTCGAACTCCCGACCTTCTGGTTCGTAGCCAGACGCTCTATCCAGCTGAGCTAAGGGCGCTCGCAATAGCAGCAGGGTCGATTATAGCAAAGTCGCGCGCGACACTGCGACTCGCCGCGCTCCTGCATTTCCGCTTCGCAGCAGGCTTGCGGCTTCACCCGAGATCCGTTCGTAGTAGGCGATTGCGAGCCTCCTGCATCGCAAGAAATGCCATCCGGCGAGGATGGCATTCTTGCTTCAGGATCGTTGCTGGGTGTCAGATTGATTGCCAAGAAAAGCGCCTCATGGTATCGCAGCTCTCGTCAGGAAATCGAATCACTAACACTCCACCCCTCTAATGCATCCTCGCCCGGTCACCGGATACGGTGTACCTACCGACGTTCCTTTTGATGGCGGGGCTGTCGTTGCCTGAGACGGACTGCCCGCTCCAGTTCCCGCCTGCGTGCTGGAGCTAAGCGGCATGTTGCCGGAGATCATCGAGGCGCCTACATCGTTGTTAAGCAAGGACGCCGTGACGTTATTTGTAAGGTCGTTGTTTACGATACGGAGCTGATCGGCTCGCACCCGTCCTACCTTGATCCCATATCTCTGTTGACCACCATAGTCCAAACTATTGGTGATGTCGTTGTCGCTGATGCTGATGTGCGTGGTGGCGCCGGAAATATAGATACCGTGTCCGTCTCCGCTGTTAGCAAGATTGTTGGCATAGATCTGTGAATTGTGGAGGGTGATAAACGAAGACGTATTGGAGCTGATCAATACGCCATTGGCGGCGTTGCGACGGATCCGGCCTTCCCAGGTGATGCTGGATCCTCCAGCGATTCGAATGCCGTTGGCGCTGGGGGTAATAATTCCTCCCGTGTCGTTCAATCCAGCCCCGCCGCTCCAACTGCTGGTGAACACGGTAGCCACCGGATCTTTGCCAAGCGACTTATCAAACAGTATCCCGTCGCCGCCGGTCGTAGTGTCGGCCTCGAATTCGTTGAAGTACAGCCAGTGAGGGACCGTACCACCCAGGGTGTTTTGCACAACCAGGCAGTGCTTGCCACGGCCGCAGGAGAACATATCCGCATGAAATCCCCCCACGGCGGTATCGATCACCAACCCATCCGCAGTCGTATTGCCGGGATACGAATAACTGGAGAGGCTTACAAAATAGGTGTCTACCGCATGATCGACTTTAACGGAATACCCCGCATAGTTTTCGAGGCGGGAATTAGTGAGGCGGGTCAAGCAGGACGGCGCCTGGTCTGTCCCGGTGATCCATACGCAGCCTTGGAACCCAACATATTCCTGCCAGACTCCCCAGTTTGCGGTGCACCAGATGTCGTCGATACGAGTGTCCCACCCGCCGAAAACCTCGATTGCCGGGGCCATGGTTGTCGAGTTATTGCGATTAAGGGCGAAACCCTGTAGCCGGGATCTCATAGCGTAGCGGATCTCGATCGGCGCCACGTTGCTGGAACCGACCCAGTTGAGGGCTGTGGCGCCCGTGCCTTGTCCTACGAGGGTCACGCCCGTTCTGAGAACGATAGGCGTGGAGACATCGAACCTGCCTTTGGGTAACAGAATAGTACATCCAGACGAACACGTGGAAATTGCAGCCATCACCTGCGCTCCAAGGTCGTTGCCCGGGAAGTCGCTGGCGTAAAGGACTCCGTTCACTGTGGTGGCTTGCAAGAAAGATGTCGTTATGGCGAACAAGGATAAGAACAGAACGAGACTTACCGCGCGCAATGAAAAATGCATAGCTCCGATATCTCCATGAACCAGGATCAGCCCACAGGTCTGGGCGAAATATGCTGTACAACGCGTAACTCAGCAGATTTGAATGCGACCGCCAATGCGGAATCACATAGAAGCGGGCGCAAGTGGGATGCCCAAGGACGCGGAGAAATGTTGGAGGGTTCTAATGCACCACGCGGCGAATTGCTGTTGCCTTCGTTTGACAACAATCATACTGAGGGATAGTTTTCCCGCGCCCGGATACGGCGGAACGCCGACATATTTCTGTTAGCCAGTGCGGCGCGTGCGACTTTGAGAAACACGCGGCTTCCGCGCCAGAACGTAGGCTCTGCGGCTCCGATACTCCACCTCCGGCGGATCGGCGTCTTGCCCAGCAAACTCGTCTATACCGAGTCCCGAGACCTCGATACAGCGCGCAACCCCGCTCGGCGGAACTCGTTGCGGAAACCAAAATAGGCCAAAGTAACCGGGGAGTAACCGGCAGGGTTTTCAATCACTAACGGCGTAGACGCCAAGGTAATGCGACTTAAATGCTATACGGGTGCCGCGTAATGCGCCAAATAGTGCTTGTATTGTGTTGAGCTTTAATGGTATTTAGTGAACTCCGTATTGCACACGATTGTGCGGTGAGTCGTAGACGAAGGTAACTGCCCCTAGGTCTCAACGGTAATAAGGCGACACACCGTGCAAAGTTTCGCACGTGTGTTTTCTCCGGGAACTTACAACAAGATGGGACTCAAACGGCGGAGCTATGTCCAGCTTACAAACGACACCGGCGGTTAGCGCACCCTGGAGCACAGGCGAAGACTGGTTTGCCCTGCAGACCAGGACCCGTTTTGAACGAAAAATCTGCGAACAGGTGCTCGGCAAAGAACACGAGGCTTATGTCCCGGTCACTCGCGAGCGCAGGCGCTGGAGCGACCGTTGTCAGACCGTCGACTGCCCGCTATTTCCGGGCTATGTCTTTGTGCGGGAAGTCTTAACCTCGGACGGGCGCCTCGCCATTCTGCAGACCAAAGGTGTCTATGGCTTCGTCACCTTCAACGGAGTCATCGGCCGTATTCCCGAGCAGCAGATCAGCGATCTGAAGCGAATCGAGAGTCAGAACACTTCGTGGTCGCCCTGCGGGTTTCTCAAGGCCGGACAGCGAGTGCGTGTTTGCGGCGGATGCCTCGACGGAATCGAAGGCTTCTTCGTTGCCGAGCAGGGCAAGAAGTTGGTGATTTCCGTTGAGCCGCTGCAGCGCTCGATTGCTCTGGATGTGGATGCTTACCACCTGGAGCCGGCCTAGTCGCAGCCGCAGCTGGAATTCCGCTGAGATTTCGGGAGCTAGCCATGCATCGTACGTCAAGCCTTCAAATTCGCCCTCTACTGTGCTCTCTCTTCTGTTTGGCGATGTTGGTTCCGATCGCGTTGGGAGCGCATGCGAGTGCGCAGGCCGCAATCACCACGATTGCCTCCAAGTCGCAACCGGCGGTCGGCCCGAACAACCTCAAACAGCCCCAGGTCACCGACAGTGACAGCATCATCAGTCCCGACGATGTACTCGATATCTATGTCATGGATGTGGGTGAGCTTTCGCGGCAATATCGCGTCAGCCCGGCTGGCAAAGTGGTTCTCCCGCTTCTGCCGGCGCCGCTCAACGCTGCTGGGATGACGCCGAGTCAGTTTTCAGAGGAGCTTGGAAAACAACTCCGCGAGAAGGGCCTTGTATCCGATCCCCACATTGTCGTAACCATATTGAGCTCGCGCCTCAAGTCCGTTGCCATTACGGGAGCAGTCCACCAGCCGCAAATCTATCCGGTGTTCGGCAAAACCACTCTGCTCGATTTGCTTTCCCAGGCCCAAGGGCTGAGCGATGACGCCAGCAATCTTGCGGTCATCAGCCGAGGCGATCTCGGCGCGCAAGAAACGAACTCGACCGACCGCGTGGTCACCGTCGATCTGAAAAAGCTGCTGCAAACCGGAGATGCTAAATACAACATTGACATCTATCCCGGCGATCGGGTGACGGTACCGCACGCCGGCGTCGTTTACGTTGTCGGCGCCGTGAACAAACCCGGTGGTTTCGTGATTCGAGCTCCTGACAACGGAATGACTGTTTTGCAAGCTGTCGCGATGGCGGAAGATACCAAAGGCACGGCCGTGCGCGACAAGGCCATGATCATTCGTCCGAATTCAGCCCAGGCCGACGGGCATGAACAAATACCGTTGAACCTCAACCAGATTCTTGCCGGTAAACAACCCGACAAACTCTTGCACGCCGACGACATCCTTTTCATCCCCGACAGCACGGCGAAGAAAGCGTTTCGGCGCGGTCTTGAAGCTGCCATTCAGGCAGCGACCGGACTGGCGGTCTACGGGCGTTTCTGAAAAAGGTATCCCCCCATGAATCCCAAAAACATCGGTGGAACGGCTGAGCGTAGCCAGCTTCCCGCGGCCGACCGCGGCGCCTCGCTCGCCACCTTCCGCGCTCTTCCCGCAATGGAAGCCAGCATGGCCAGCGCGCAGGACTACGTCTCCCTCGCAACCTACTGGCACACCCTGCTCAAGCGGCGTTGGACCATAGCCACCGTCGCGGTAGTTGTAACCACCATCGCCGCCATCGTCTCGTTCAGGATGCAGCCCATCTACAAGGCGACAGCCCGTGTGCAGGTGGAGTCGGAAACTCCGCTGATCCAGTCGATCGAAGAGATGTTTCAGAAGTCGGAGGCTGACGACACATTCGTACAGACCCAGATTCAGGTTCTGAAGAGCGAGAACCTGGCGTGGCGCACCATCGAACAGCTGGGCCTTACGCAACGTCTCATCAGCCCGCGCAAGCTGGCAAAGATTCCGCCTGACACGCGCAAGGTCAGGTTGATCAATGCCTTCAAGAAGAGGCTGACGGTGGAATTGACTCCGAAGACGCGCATGCTGGCGGTGAGTTTCGAAGATCCCGATCCCCAGCTGGCAGCGCGCGTATCCACCAGTTTGGTCAACAACTATATCGACTACAACTTCCGCCAAAAGTACGACGCCACCCGGCAGGCCTCCACCTGGATGGAACAGCAGTTGGATGAGTTGAAGGCGAAGGTAGAGAGTTCGCAGCAAGCGTTGGTCGAATACGAGCGGCAGAATCAGATCGTGAATACCGGAGAGAAGGGAACTATTCAGGAGCAGATGCTTTCCGATCTCAGCCGCGACCTGAGCACAGCCGAGAGTGACCGTCTACAGAAGGAATCGCTCTATCGTCAGGTGCTGAGTAACCCCCAGCAGCTGGCCACGCTCGTCCACGACGACCTGCTGCAGAAGCTGGAGGAGCGGTCGGCCGACCTGCAGGATCAGTACACCGCAACGGTCGCACAGTACGGCCCGAACTTTCCGAAAGCTCTTCGTTTCAAGGATGAAGTAGACGGCGTGAAGGAGCAGATCGCGACCGAGCAGGCTCGCGTATTAGAGCGTATCCGGAGAGACTATTCCGCCGCGATTATGCGCGAGAAGCTGGCCGCAGGCGCCGTTGCCATGCAGAAGGAAGCGGTCGGAGCGCAGAGCCAGCTTCTGATTCAGCACAACATTCTGGAGCGCGATTTTGAAGGCAATCAGCAGCTCTACCAGAGTTTGTTGCAGCGTCTGAAAAACGCTACGGTTTCGGCAGGCCTGCAGTCCACCAATATTCATCTGGTGGACGCGGCTCTGCCCCCGGTCGAACCGGTTCGCCCGAGGAAGGCTCTCAACATATCGCTGGCCTTCCTTGCGGGAGTGGTGCTGGGAATTATGGGCGCCTTCGCCCAGGAAGGTCTCGATCACTCCATCAAGTCGGCGGAGGAGGTGGAGTCGATGTTGATGGCTCCGGCCCTGGCAGTAGTTCCGTTGCAGCGCAGTACCCAGCCTATGAGGTGGACATTACCCATGAAGATGCGTCTGGGCATCGACAGCCGGAGTTCCGCCACGACTGGGGTTGGACTGGCGATTACGGAAACTCCCCAGTCGGTAGTAGCAGAAGCATTTCGCGCCCTTCGCACTTCGATCTTGCTTTCCCTGACGCCAAATCCTCCCAAGACCCTGCTCATCACCAGTCCGCAGGCGGGGGAAGGGAAGACTGCCACCGCCTTGAACCTGGGGCAGTCCCTGGCACAGCGCAAAGGCCGCATCCTCATTGTCGATGCTGACCTGCGTAAGGGAGGTATCGCCAAGACACTTGGCCTCGAGAACAAGAAAGGCATGAGTACGGTACTTACCGGCAGTGACGCCCTCGATGACGCTATCCAGCAGTACGGCCCGCAACCTAACTTGTGGGTATTACCTTCCGGTCCGGTACCTTCCAATCCCGCCGAGTTGTTGTCCTCCGATGCCATGACAACCTTGTGTGCCGAACTGACTTCGCGATTTGAGCACATTGTCGTCGACTCCCCGCCGGTGCTGGCGGTGACCGACGCCACCATCATGGCCGGTCTGGTCGATGGAGTTGTACTGGTTGCCGAGAGCGGCAGGACGCACCGGGCCGGTTTGATGCGAACCCGAGCCATCCTGGAGAATGCAGGCGGTCGCATCCTGGGAGTGGTTCTGAACAAACTTGATCTGCGGCGAGAAGGCTACTACGGATACGGCTACTATTACTATCCACGATACGGCAAGTATCCATACGGGCGAGCGGCTTCCGAATAGCGGATGACTGATTGTGCTGAGCTACCAGGACCTATGTATCCCGTCGGCCGAACCGCGAAGAGAGACCACGAGACAAACCTGGTCGCATCGAGCAATCGGGTAGAGCACGGCTATGAAATATCTCTAAGCTCACGACTTCGGTCATCCCTATTCCTTTTGGTGCTTCTTATTCCTGGCTGCGCATTAGTGTTGGAGACCGCACGAATTGTCGCAGCTGAAAGTTGGAGCCGCTCGCTCAACGTTGAAACAGTTCGCCGTGCCATCGCCTTGGATCCGGCCAACCCGGACTTCCATTATTTACTCGGCAAGCTTCTGCTCCTGGATGGCAAACCTGGCGACGCAGCATCGGCGGCAGATGAGTTTCGCACGGCAATCACTATGAATTCCTACTCTGCGGTGTATTGGTCCGGGTTGGCCAAAGCATGTTACGCGGCTGCGGACCAATCCTGCGCTGATCAATCCTTTCACCGAGCCCAGAAGCTTGCGCCGCGCAGCCCACAGTTCGCCTGGGAAGCAGCCGTCAACGACGTAGTCTCAAACCAGCCAAAGGCGGCACTCGAGCAGCTAAAGACATTTCTGCGTATGCAGCCGGATGGATGGGGACAAGCGTTTCAACTTGTAATGCGCGGATTCAATGATCCAGATATCGTCTGGCACAGCCTGCTTGCCGATTCTAACAACGTGGCTGCCAAGATGGATTTCCTGAATTTCCTCACCGCGAACAACCGTTTCGATGTGGCCGCCTCCTACTGGACGCAGTTGTCGGAAGCGGATACGGGAGTGCCTATGGCGAGTGCTACTCCGTATTTGGAAAGGCTTTTGGGCAGCGGTCACTATGAAGAGGCGGCCAAGGTGTGGTCTTATCTTCAGGCGCAAGACGAAGTCCAACCGGCGACGGCGGCTGGGCGCAATCTGGTTTTCAACGGGGGATTCGAGCAGTCGCCCCTCAACGCCGGTTTCGACTGGCGCTCTGTGGATCAACCGTACATGAGCTTGGATTTTGCCGATGGCTCAGCCCACACCGGGACACACGCTCTTCGTGCCGACTTTACTGTACCGCAAAACGCAGAGTATGAGATCGCTTACCAATGGGTTCCTGTCGTTCCTAATCAGACCTACGAGTTGTCCGCCTATGCCAGGTCTGAAGGTATAACCTCCGACAGCGGCCCACGCTTACGCGCGCTTGATCCACAGTGCGCGGCCTGCCTGAATGCCGCGACCGAAGGAACAACCGGCACCACCGACTGGCACAAAACCGCAACTGAATTTACCACCGGACCTAACACTCATATTGTTCGGCTTTCCATCTGGCGGCCACAGGGGAGGGTTTATCCCATGGAGATCGGCGGACAAGTATGGCTTGATGACGTCTCGCTGTATGTGGTTCCGTCAGCAACCTCCAGGGAACGAGCCTCAAGACATGGGAACACTAAGTAGAAGGCGTCACGAATACGAGGTGATTCCAATCGTGGCCCGGGCGCAGCCGCGCGCGGTGCTTCTCGCCCGCGAAAGCGAACAGCCGCAGAGCGATCTTTTTGACGCTTGCCGTATCCTGCAATTGAGTCTGTTGATGGCTGCGCCTCTGGCCTTTGGCGCCGTCCAGCCCTGGGCGTGGGGAGCGCTCACCATCGGCGCTGTAGGTCTGTTGCTGCTGTGGGGTATAGATTGTGTTCGCGCTGGTGGAGTCAACCTGATATGGTCCCCGATTTATGTTCCATTGCTGGGAGTGCTTGCGCTGACTGGTGTGCAGTTGGCGCGTCGGCTTTCCATGGATCACGTCGGAACCCGGGAAGCCGCGATCAAGCTGGTAACCTACACCATCATCTTCTTTATAACCCAGCAGCTTTATGTCTCGGCGTCTCCACGCATATGGCGGGTAACGGCCGCCGCAGTGACCATCTACATGTTTCTCATGTCCGTGTTCGCTATCATCCAGTTCTTCGCAAGTCCCGGCTTACTCTATGGCGTTATACATGCCGAGTCGGAAAGTGTCTTTGGCCCTTATGTCAACCGGGGGAACTACGCCGGCTTGATGGAAATGCTGATTCCTATGGCCATCGGGTTAGCTATTAGCCTGCGTTGGAAACATCCCGCGAAACCATTCTTGCTGTTCGCCATTTTCATAGCGCTGCTTTCGGTAACTCTATCCGGATCGCGAGCTGGACTCATATCGCTGGCAATAGAATTCGGAATCGTAGGTTGTATCGTTCTAGCTGGTGGTGCGGATCACAAACAGGTTTTGGTCGCCGGTATTCTGGTTGCCGTGCTCGCGGGAGGATTCTTCTACTGGCTTGATCCAGGCGATATTCTTGGGCGTTGGAAACAAGTAGCCAGTCAGCCCGAGCTGGCGCTGGGCAGCCGTCAGAAGATCGTGCTCGATTCACTTCATATGTCGCGCGATCATCTAGCCCATGGAGTTGGGTTGGGCGCTTTCCAGGTAGCCTACCCTCCCTACCAGAGCGTCGTCACCGACCTTACGATTGACTATGCTCATAACGATTACGTCCAGTTCCTGGCGGAGGCCGGGATCTCGGGATGGATTTTAATGCCCGTTGCCATTGTCATCTTTTTTGTACTTTCATTTCGCAACCTGCGCCTGCGGCTAAGCAGTGAAACTGGCTGGCTGCAGCTTGGCGCCGCTGTTGGCGTTTGTGGAATCCTGGTCCATAGCTTTTCGGAATTCAACCTCCACATACCGGCGAATGCCGCCTGGTTCGCGTTCCTCGCAGCTCTTGCGACGGTGCCGAAAGATTCGGCCCGCGTGGCTTCCAACCTGTAACATGACGTCCTCCGAAATTTCCTGCCCGATTGCCGTACCGGTGGCGATGCCTTCGCTGAGGACCACCTTCGCGTGGACGCTGGCGGGCAACGTCGTCTACGCGCTGTGTCAATGGGGAATGATCTCCGGGCTCGCCAAGCTGGGAAGCCCCGCTGCGGTAGGTCAGTTTGCTTTGGCTTTAGCCATAACCGCTCCCGTATTCATGCTGACGAATCTGTTTCTGCGTGGGATTCAGGCAACCGACGTACGCGGCGACTTTGTTTTCTCCAGCTATTTCACGCTCCGGCTGATAGGAACAGGCGCGGGTCTGTTGATTATTGCTTGCATCCTTGCGCTAAGCCACCGCAGCTTCGCAACCTGCGGCGTAGTTTTGTTTGTGGGGGCGGCGAAGGCGGTGGAGTCATTTACTGACGTGATTGCCGGGCTATTGCAGAAGCACGAACGCCTGGATCAGGTAGCAGTCAGCATGATCCTCAAGGGCGTCTGCTCCTTAGTGGCCTTCAGCATCGTGTATCTGCGCTGGCATAGCGTGATGTTTGCATCGGCAGCTCTTTGTCTGGCCTGGCTGGTAGTGTTCGTTGCCTATGACTTGCAAGTGGCTCGTAAGATTCTGGG
>JBARGS010000106.1:0-3764 GCA_049798495.1 Candidatus Korobacteraceae bacterium
ACCCCGGGCTGCGCACTTCCATCGAGATGGAAGAGAGCGAGAAACCTTCCTTCGAGAACTTTCTTTCCAAGCCGACCAATCTTTCCGATCATCTGCTGTGGCAGCTGGGATCGCTGCACGTGAACGAAGACGTCTATCGGGCGGCTGAGCTGGTGATTGGAAATCTGAACGAAGAAGGCTATCTCATCGCGACCGATGACGAGTTGCTTGGCCTGGCCGACGAGGAAATGGGCTCTGCCGCGCCACCTGAGCCGCACGAAAGCGCGAGCGTTGTAGCTTCTCCCACGACGGGCATGGCAGCCGAGGGCGGCGCCGAAGCTGAGAGTGTCTCCACGGTCGCGGTTGCCGAAGAAGAGTTTTTTCCCAGTGAAGGCAACGAGCCGCTCCCGCAGAACGCCTCGCTGGAAACTCCTCGTCCGAGCCTGGTTCCACCGCGAAGCTCTCCGGCACGCGTTCCTTTCAGCCGTGACGCTCTGAAAGAAGCCATCGATCTGGTCAAGCAAATGGATCCGATTGGCGTGGGCGCGCGCGATCTGCGCGAGTGCCTGCTGGCTCAACTTTACGATCTGAAGCGTGTCGATCGTAAGAACGGCAACGGCAACCACGTCGCCGAGCTCGAGGCCGTAGACGATGCCGTCATACTGGTCGACCAGCATCTGCACGCGCTGCAGAACAAGCATTACAAAGAGGTGGCCAAGGCGATGGGCCGTCCTCTGGAAGCGGTGATGCAGGGGATGGAATTCATCCGCACCCTAGATCCTCGGCCCGGTCTGCGCTACAACAAGACCGAGGCGCGGCTGATCGAGCCCGACGTAGCTTTCGTGAAACAGGGCGAAGAATATCTGGTTCTGATGAACGATGAAGAGGTTCCGCAGTTGCGCCTGAACCCGACCTATCGCCGCCTGCTGAGCCGGGATGTCGCGGAGAAGGACGTTCGCAATTACGTCAAGGAGCGATACAAGTCCGCCATTCAGCTGATCAAGAATATCGAGCAGCGGAAGCAGACGATTCTGCGGGTTTGCTATTCGATTCTAGAGCGGCAGCGCGACTTTCTGGACCGCGGCATCGATCAACTGAAACCGATGATGATCAAGGAAGTGGCGGAGGAGATCGGAGTACACCCCTCCACTGTCAGCCGTGCCGTAGCCAACAAATATGCTCACACCCCGCAAGGCGTCTTCGAACTGCGATACTTCTTCAGCGAGAGCGTCAATGGACCCGAGGGCAGCAGCACCTCGCTGCTCATCCTCAAGCGCCGGGTCAAGAAGCTCATCGAGGAAGAAGATCCCGCCAGGCCGTTGACCGACGAGCAGATCACCCGCATCCTCCAGTCGCAGGGCATCCAGGTCACTCGCCGCACGGTAGCGAAGTACAGGGAAGATATGCGCATCCCGAGCACCCACCAGCGCAGGGTCAAAAACTAGCTGCTGTACCGGCGTCTTGACGGATCCTGTCGCATCGAAACGGACAGGAATAAAATCCCGATCCGACGTCGTTGTGGTGAAGACCGCCGCAGCCATAAGAAGATCAGTGAAGAGGCTGGGGCGAGAAGGGAGCTCAATGACAGTAGAGTACTTTGGCCGTCAGTATGAAATAACTCCCGCCATTCGAGATGAGGTGGAATCCGGCCTCGGCAAACTCACAAAAATTTTGGGTGACAACATCAAGAGCAAAGTCATCCTTTCTGTCGAAAAGCATCGCAACATTGCGGAAATCACGGTCAAGCGCCGACGTGGTCACCTGGTCGGCTTGGCCGAAGCCACCGACATGACGGCGGCGGTGACGCAGGCTCTCGAACACATTGAGACCCAGGCGCTGCGGCACAATGGCCGCCGCCGCAACACGTCGCGCAAACCGAAGGACAAAAGCTGGACCGCTCCGGTTGAGGCGGAGACCGACATGCAGATGGCGGTGGGCGCCAGTTCGTCGACCGCGGTTCCAGTGGTGGTGCACAAGTTCCCAGCCGTAGCCCGCACCACCGAGGCGCATCTGGTGCGCTCTCAGGATTCGGTGGCCCTGCGTCCGATGACGGTTGAAGAAGCCGTGAAAGAATGCGAGTTCCGTGATCGCGAGGTGTTCATCTTCCGCGACGGCAAGGGTAAGGTGAATGTTCTGCATCGCCGGAAAGATGGCAAGATTGAGCTGATCGAAGTGCCGTAAAGGAAAAATTGAGGGCTTCGTCGGAGGGCGCCGTGAAGCGGCGCCCTTTCTGTTCTGAGCCTCTGTTCTGCGGCGAGTGGCACTCCTTCGAGCACCAGGAAAGGTCACAGGACGTCAACAAAACTCTTGCAAAAGGTTGACTACTGAGTAAGCCGTCGCGGAGGCACTCTCGAACATCCAATGCTTGTGGGGAAATAGCACTCGTTGGCAGGATCAAATGCGTCACGGTAGGCAATCCAACTCAAAGCAGCTGTTTCCCATCTCATGGTACGGTTGCCCTGGTTAACAGTAACCGCGCCCGGTAAGTTGGCAATCTTATGAAGACTGGATTGAACGCAACCTTAGATCCGACGCGACACAGCAGTGAAGCGTTGGATTTTGAAGCTTCCCTGCAGCGAAAGATCGTTGGACAAGACGACGCTCTCGAAAAATTGGCGGAGATCTATCAGACTTTCCTGGCTGGGCTGAACCCTCCGGGACGGCCGATTGGGAACCTCCTCTTCCTCGGACCGACCGGCTCGGGCAAAACCCGTGTGGTCGAGGCGATGGCGGAATCGCTGTTCGGCGACGCTCACGCGTGCATCAAGATTGACTGTGCGGAGTTCCAGCACTCGCACGAGATCGCGAAGTTGATCGGCTCGCCGCCGGGATATCTTGGCCATCGCGAAACCCATCCCCTGCTCACGCAGGAGGCGCTCAACCAGTGGCACACCGAGAAGATAAAGCTGTCGATCCTGCTGTTCGATGAGATCGAGAAAGCGTCGGACGCTTTGTGGCAGCTTCTGCTCGGCATTCTCGACAAAGCTACGCTGACTCTCGGGGACAATCGCCGCGTGGATCTGTCGCAGTGCGTTATTGTGATGACCTCAAACCTGGGCGCCACCGAGATGAACGAAATGATCAATGGCACCATGGGCTTCGCGTCGGGTCCGGCGCAGTTCGATCCCCGGCTCGACCAGAAGATCAACCGCACGGCAGTGGAAGCAGCGCGGCGCAAGTTCTCGCCCGAGTTCATGAACCGCATCGACAAGATTGTTGTCTTCCACGCGCTGCGCAGCGACGATTTGGAGCACATCCTGGAGATTGAGTTGGGCCTGGTGCAGCAGCGCATTCTTCAGGCCACAGGGAATAATCAATTCGTTTTCAGTTGTACGGCTCCGGTAAAAAAATTCTTGTTGTCCCAAGGCACCGACCTGAAATATGGCGCCCGCCATTTGAAACGCGCTATCGAACGCAACATCGTGTTCCCGCTTGCCAACCTGGTGGCGACCGGACAGGTAAAGCTGGGTGACTTCATCCGCATCGATCGGGACCCAAGCGGCAAGCTGACATTTGTGAAGGAAGCAGAAGGAGCGCTAGTTCCGGTTTTGCTCGAGCGCTACGGTCCCGAGGCCAGCGTACAAGCGGCCGCTGCAGCCGGGAAGTCGGGCAAGAGCATGAGCTCGGGACGCACGCGGGAGCTGGGAACGGCGGAAAAGAGCAGCCGGTAGGAGAGCCGCGGGCTACTAGAGCTCATCTCATAAATCATTCCGGTTCGTATCAGGGCACGACCTTTAGTCGTGCCGAACAAGTCGCGGTAAACAGCCAGGGCTTTTAGCCCCTGC
>JBARGS010000107.1:0-9664 GCA_049798495.1 Candidatus Korobacteraceae bacterium
CTTATTGAGGAACAGGCATGAGTGGGTTTTCGTTGCAGCGTCTGGGAATGTTGATGGAGCCGCAGGCGGGCAATCCGCATGAGGTCGAAGGCGTTCTGAATCCGGCTGCCGTTCGTGGCCCTGATGGTAATCTCTACCTTTTCCCGCGGCTGGTTGCTCGAGGGAATTACTCGCGAATCGGCATTGCGCGTGTGCAGTTCAATGCAGCCGGAGATCCGGCAGGCGTCGAGCGGCTCGGTATCGCACTCGAGCCAGAGGCCGAGTATGAGCGGCGGCCGGACGGTAGTGGTGGCTGCGAAGACCCGCGTATCACATTTGTGGAGCCGCTCAAGCAGTACATTATGACCTACACGGCATTTTCAGCCCGAGGGCCGCGGATCGCCTTAGCAATATCGACAGACCTCTTCCATTGGCGGCGTCTGGGGCTGGCGAAGTTTGGCCCATATAAGGGTATCGAATTCGATGACGTGGATGACAAGGATGCCAGCCTATTCCCAGCCGCCATTCCCGATCCATCCGGGCAACCGGAATTAGCGATGCTTCACCGTCCGCTCTTCCCAGGGACTCGTCCTGAGGAAACCGCCTGCAGACCTGAGGCTCGTGAGGTGGATATCGACCGGGAAAGCATCTGGATTTCGTATTGTCGATTGTCCCTCGACGATAAGCCATTTCGCACCGGCCAATTTATCTATCATCATCGGTTGGCGGCTCCGGTCTCGCCCTGGGAGCGGCTCAAGATAGGAGGCGGCACTCCGCCCGTCTTAACCCGGTTCGGCTGGCTGATCATCTACCACGGGGTTAGCGAGATAGGGAAGCCCAAGACCGACCGGTATCAGCTGTGTTATTCGGCCGGAGCGATGATATTTTCCAAGGAACATCCGCTCACGATTCTTTACCGTTCGGCGGAACCCGTGTTGACGCCGGCGATGCCGCAGGAACGCCACGGTACGGTCGCCAACGTCGTATTCCCCACCGGCATCGACCGGCGCGACGATCTTGGCTCACCAGACCGCTTCGACGTTTATTTTGGAATGGCGGACAAACGGATTGGTGTGGCACGTCTTGACCTGCCGAACGCCCTTCCACCGGGAGGAGTAGCCGACCCGCCAGAGGCAAAAGTTTAACTCACTTGATTCTTGGGAATTCAGAGTGCCTGTGTTCTTGCCTTTAGGTCATTGTTCTGCGCGACAAGGAGCCGCCGTCCGCATGGACGGCCTGCTCTGGTTGTCAATTGCCCCTTGCTAGGGATCTAACCCGAATTCTTCTTGCTTAGTACATCCATTGCCAGCGGAATCGTAGTAAGCCCCCCGACCAACACTAGAGCCCACCCGGCGGCTTTGCGTTGGTCATGGTTGAGCCGATTGGAAAGCAGAAGGCCAATCCCAGCGGCCAAGGCGGCGCGAGTTCCGACGAGAAGCATGATTTCGGCAATAGTAAATTTCCGTTCTATCATCTTTGAACCTACTTTCCTTCCAGCATCGCATCTGCACTTTGTAGATTTAGCTGTCGCTGAATAAGCTCCCGCGAGGATGGCCCTTGGCCAGCGGTGGCGGAGCGCTCGGCTGCTTGAAATCAGCCGTCCACGCCCAGTCACGGATCTCGGGCATGTCTTCCAGGTGTTGCCGAATATAGTCGTGGTGTTCGTATAGCTTTCGTTTGAACATGTCGATTACATCGGAAACCTGTGAACGGAGACGTGAGACGTACTTCAGTGCGTCGATGGCAAGGTGAAACCGGCTCATCTTATTCAGCACTACCATGTCGAATGGCGTCGTTGTTGTGCCCTGATCCATGTAGCCACGCACATGGAAGCGGTCTTCATTGGAACGGCCATGCACCATGGTGTGAATGAGCCATCGGTTATTGTGGAAGGCGAAGATGACCGGCGCGTCTTTGCTGAAGAGGGCATTGAAGGACATGTTGTCCATTCCATGCGGATGGTCGTCCGGCATCATCAGAACACTCAGGTCCACTACATTGACGACCCGTACCTTGATGCCAGGAACATACTTCTGCAGAAGCCATGAGGCTGCGCATATTTCGATGGTGGGGACATCGCCTGCGCAGGCTAGAACAACATCTGGTTCTTCACCATTATCGTTCGTGGCGAACTTCCAGATCGAGGCGCCTCGGGAGCAATGTCCAAGAGCTTCGTCCATGTTCAGCCACTGAAGCTGCGGCTGCTTGCCGCAGGTGACGATGTTGACGTAGTTGCGGCTGCGCAGGCAGTGATCGAAGACGCTCAGCAGGCAGTTGCTGTCAGGCGGATAGTACACGCGGACGGTTTCACTGCGGCGCGCCAGGGCATTGTCGACAAATCCAGTCGCTTGGTGGCTGAAGCCATTGTGGTCATTTCGCCACGCATGACTGGTCAGGAACACGTTCAACGATGCCAGCGGCTTGCGCCAAGGAAAATCTCGGCATTGTTCCAGCCACTTGGCATGCTGGGTCAGCATCGAATCCACGACTTGCGCGAAGGCTTCATAAGACGACCACAGGCCGTGCCGCCCCGTCAGTAAATAGCCTTCCAGCCAGCCCTGGCAGCAATGCTCGCTCAATACTTCCATCACGCGGCCGTCCGGGCTGAGTTCGTCATCGATCGAAACCGTCTCCGCCATGAAACAACGCTTGGTGGCTTCGAGGACTGAATTTAGGCGATTGGAATTAGTCTCGTCCGGGCAGAATAGGCGGAAGTTCCTGGGGTTCAGTTTGAAGATGTCTCTGAAGAAGTCGCCGAGCTTGCGAGGAGCTTCAGCGACTACTTGACCTGGACCGGGAATCACAAGCGCATAGTTTGTAAACTCCGGCAGATCGAGCGCAGTCAGCAGTCGTCCTCCATTCACGTGCGGGTTCCCTCCCATACGGCGATTTCCTGCCGGCGCGAGCTCCGCCAATTCCGTGATGAATTTGCCATTCTTATCGAAGAGCTCCTGGGGCTTATAGCTCTGCATCCACGCTTCAAGAATCTTGAGATGTTCGGGGTTCTCGCGGACGGTTGCGAGGGGCACCTGGTGTGCACGGAAGGTGCCTTCAATCGGAATTCCATCCACTTCCTTCGGGCATGTCCATCCCTTGGGTGTGCGCAGGACGATCATGGGCCAGATCGGCTGTTTCTTGAATCCGGCCTTGCGCGCCTCTTGCTGAATGGCGCGAATCTCCGCGTAGCAATCGTCCAAAGTTCCGGCCAGCAGTTGATGCACGGCTTCGGGATCGTCACCCTCGACAAAGTGGGGATTGTAGCCGCGTCCTATATATAGAGCCCTCAAGTCCTCGTCGCTGGTTCTTGCCTGAACTGTCGGCCCGGAAATCTTGTAGCCGTTGAGGTGCAGAATCGGAAGGACCGCGCCATCGCGGACTGGATTAAGGAAGTTCACCGACTTCCAGCTTCCTTCGAGGGGACAAGTCTCGGATTCTCCGTCACCGATGACGCAGGCAACGATCAGATCCGGATTGTCGAAAGCGGCGCCGAAGGCGTGAACCAGCGAATAGCCAAGTTCGCCACCCTCATGCATGGAATTCGGAACGTGTGGCCCACAGTGACTCGGGACGCCGCCTGGCGTCGAAAACTTCCTGAACATGAGTCGCAGGCCGTTTTCGTCTTGTGTGATCTCAGGATGTACTTCGGTATAGGTCCCTTCCAGATACGACATCGCATTGAGCGAAGGACCACCATGGCCCGGGCCGGCGATATAAATGATATTCGCGCTTTGCTCTTTGATCAGGCGGTTGAGATGAATGTAGATGAGATTCTGGCCCGGCGAAGTTCCCCAGTGTCCGAGTAGTCTTGGCTTAATCTGACTAGCTTTCAGCGGCTCTCGCAAAAGGGGATTTTCAAAAAGATAGATCTGGCCGATGCACAGGTAATTCGCCGCGCGCCAGTACCGGTTCATCTTGTCGAGCATCGCCGGCGTAAGCGGAACCTTGGGGGCCGCGACTGCCGCCTGACGTTCGCCGTTTGCTGCGATTGCGGTAGACAAATCCACGTCGAAGATAAATTTAGTTGGCTTGCCGGCCTCGTCCAGACTCTGACCCAGTGATTTTGTGCTGACGTCCTGATCAACGGCAATCGTGTGTTCTTCCGTGGGCATACTGACTATTCCTCTCCACTTCCACCGTCGCTGAGGAGCCCGGCAGAGGCTTACAAATTCTGATTGGTTCGCATCTGTCCGTGATGCAGCATTGTCACTGCATCGTCCAGACCGTGCGGACATTTCCAGTCCCTCTTGGACACAGTAGCCAAGTAGGAGGTCGTAGTTCCAACGCTACTTCATTAGCTGCTTGCGGATCGACTGCAACTCCGATCGGCGCTTCTCCGTGGCCTTGGGATATGCCATCTTCAGGTCCTTCAGCGCATCGAGGACAATACGGGAAACGATCAAGCGGGCATTGTCCTTATCGTCCGCGGGAACTACATACCAGGGCGCGTGATGGGTGCTGGTCGCCCCCAGGCAAGCCTCATAGGCCTTCACATAATCTTTCCAGTATTTCCTCTCGTGAATATCGGAGAGGCTGAATTTCCAGTTCTTGTCCGGCTCATCAAGACGCTCGAGGAAGCGCTTTCGCTGTTCTTCCAGCGAAAGGTGGAGAAATATTTTGACGGTCCTGGTTCCGTTACGATAGAGATGTCTCTCCAGGTCCACCATGGAGCGATACCGCTCCTGCCAGATGGTTTTTTCATCACGCAATTCTTCTGGCAGAACCTGGTTGCGAAGGATCTCGGGATGCACCCGAACCACCAGCACTTCCTCGTAGTAAGAACGATTGAAGATACCGATCCGACCGCGTTCGGGAAGGCGGCAATTCGTACGCCAGAGAAAATCATGCTCTAGCTCTTCGGCGCTCGGCTGTTTGAAACTGAAAACCTCGCATCCCTGTGGATTGACCCCGGACATGACATGCCGGATAGCGCCGTCCTTACCGGCAGAGTCCATCCCCTGAAAAATCAGCAGCAGCGCACAGCGGTTGGAGGCATAATGAAGCTGCTGCAGCGAGCTCAACTCTTTGACATGTTCTTCCAGAAGTTTCTGGTATTGCTTCTTCGACTTGCAAATGGGCTTTATCGTCGTCGGCCGCTCGCTGAGGCTGACTTTCTCTCCGGACCCCACTCGGAAATCCTTGGAATCAATTTTCATCTTCTTCCTTCCGCTGTCACGCTATGCGCAAGTTGAGCTTCGGGGCGCAATAGGATGCTGACGTACCTTGCCGCAGGGAGCCGAGAACCGCAGTCGGTTGCACGTTCAAGCAAACCGCTGCGCGGCCAGCCCTGATACGGCTCATGACGGGTCCGTATCTTTCGGCTCAGGCAGCGGGGGATCGGCCGCAGTCTTCCTTTTGAACGGTTACGAGGATGTTTGCCCAGCCCTCCTAAGTTCCGCCTGGTTCTTCCCAATCTCCCGCTCCGCCTCAAGCCAGTCTTGATCTTGCTGGCTTTGCCCCTTGGCCCGTTCCTGGTAGAGCTGATACGCACGGGCGGCGATTTGCGGTTTCAGATTGAGCGCCTTCTTGGCTAACAAGGGAGCTTTGGTGGGGTCAAAAATTCGATAGGCGAGCAGTTTCACGCGGTCATTGAGGAGGAACCAAGCCAGAGCATAGCCCCAAACGAACGCTGCCCAGCCCCAGCCGAGGGGTGTCATAAACAGCCCATAGACCGCAATCAGAGTCGCCAGCGTTTGCGTGCCCAGCACCGCAATCCATAGAACTCGCGCGGGGCGTATAGACCAGAACGGGCCGCGAGTGCGCGTCAGGAAAATCGTCAGATGCCCGGCCACGGACAGCTTCAGGTACATCAGCGTCTGGATGTGCGCACGGTCGAGGTGAAATACGCGCTCGCCAAGATAAAACAGGCCAAACGCGGACACGACGCCGATGACGCCCAGCACCGTGGAAATCCCCAGCACCAGGCGCATGTTCCAGGCCTCGGGCTTGTCCTTGTAATGAACGTTGTCATAGGCGATAGAGAGTATGGCTCCGTCGTTGAGCAGCGCCAGCATTACGATCATCACTGCGGTCAGGGGATAGAAGTTAAACACGAGGATCGACAGCGTCATGAAGAACAGCACGCGCAGCGTTTCTGCGATGCGATAGATCGCATAACTGTTCATCCGCTGGAAGATGCGGCGGCTCTCCTTGATTGCGTCGATGATCACTGAGAGACCGGAGGCCAGCAGCACAATGGACGCCGCGGCGCGGGCCGCGTCTGTGGCACCTGAAACGGCGATGCCGCAATCGGCTTTTTTCAACGCGGGAGCATCGTTCACTCCATCGCCTGTCATGCCGACGATGTGGCCGGCCTTCTGCAGGACATCGACGATGTAGAACTTATGTTCGGGAAATACCTGGGCGAAGCCATCCGCCTTCCCGATGGCCTCCGACGCCTGGGCTGTCTCGTGATGCTTCATGTCGCCCAATGCGCTGGCATCAACGATGTCCGTGCCCATCCCCAGTTGGCTGGCAGTCTCCCGAGCGATGGCCATTTGATCGCCCGTGACCATCTTGTCATTCACGCCCATCTGCCGGGCGCTCGCGATGGTTGCTTTGGCCTGCTCGCGTGGCGGATCGAACAAAGGCAGCACGCCAGCAAACTGCCACTGGCCTTCCTGATCAGCCCGAGCCACGCCCAGGGAACGGAAGCCGCGTCCCGCAAATTCATTGACGGCCTTCTCGACGGCGGGCTTTACCTCGCCGGCGTTGGTCGACATCTGCAGAATCACCTGCGGCGCTCCCTTGGCCACAAAGAACTGCTTTCCGTCTCCGCCTTTGACAGTTGCTTCCGTGCGTTTATGGACGGGGTCGAACGGCTGGAAATGAACTACCTGATAGCCCTTCAAAGCCTGATCGTTCTTCACGCCCCCGATCACGGCCAGATCGATAGTGTCCTTGTCTTCCGCACGCGAAGCCAGTGCAGCCCAGAGAATGACCTGGTCACCAGGAATACCGTTCAAGCTGAATGGATTGCCCAGCGTCAACTTATTCTGGGTCAGGGTGCCGGTCTTGTCCGAGCACAGCACGTCCACGCCAGCTAGTTCCTCGATTGCCGGCAACCGGGTCACAATCGCTTCTTTTTTCGCCAGCAGGCGTGCGCCGACCGCCATGGTCACGGACAGCACGGTTGGCATCGCTACGGGGATTGCGGCTACCAGAAGGACCAGGGCGAACTGCAACGTGGTGAGGACGGGGTCGCCGCGGAACAGAGCGACGCTAATAATCACCGCCACCAGGGCCACTGCGAGAATGATGAGGTAATCCCCAATCTTCAGCACCGCACGCTGGAAATGGCTGACGGTATGAGCCTCCTGCACCAGTTGCGCGGTTTTGCCAAAGTAGGTGTTCGCACCGGTGGCGTACACCATCGCGTCGATTTCGCCCTGGCGGATAATCGAACCTGAAAAAACCGCCTCGCCAGGTTTGCGCGTGGCGGGCAAAGATTCGCCTGTCAACGCCGACTGATCGACCTCCACCGGGTCGCCCGCCAGCAGGCGTGCATCCGCCGGAACGATGTCGCCAAGACGCAAGCGGATGACGTCGCCCGGCACCACCTCGCGCGCCGCCGGGGTGGCCCACTTCCCACCACGTTTTACCCGGGCCTTGATCGCGAGCTTGGCCTTCAGGGCAGCGATGGCATTACCCGCCTGATGTTCTTCCCAAAAGCCGACCACGGCATTAGAACCAAGCAGAACAAGAATGATGAAAAAATCCAGCCAGTGCCGGACAATTCCCGACAGAATTACTGCCCCTTCAATCATCCACGGGATGGGGCCCCAGAAATAGGTGAGGAAGTTCAGGAAAGGATTGGTTTTCTTTTCCGCGATCTCGTTAGGGCCATATTGTGTCAGCCGTTTCTGCGCTTCAGCTTGACTGAGGCCGTCCAGCGACGAACCCAACTTCTTTTGGAGTTCCGGCATGGCAACGGACTTCAGATCGTCTGTCGACTCGGCCTTCGAACCATCCTTGGATTCAGGCTTCGCCGCGGGCATTGAGTCAGGCTTCGGCTCCGGTTTTGCCTCCACCTCGGACTCGGGCTTATCCACCACCGCTTTCGACATGAGTGCCCTCCTGATTCTTGTTATCTCCATCGGGTCTTGGTCCAAAGGAGGCTGGGAAAATGGGTGGAAACGCGCTGTCGACGAAGTCTCACTCGAGGTTCTGAATTCCTGGAAATCGGGTGCGTTGCACCTCAACAGTCATCCGGTCGATCGCCGCCATTGCGGCCGCCAATGTCATCGGGACACCTACAGACAGTATCTTGCTGAGGAGATGCGGAAACTGTGCAGTTTTGCTCAACAATCGCGAACGGCCCACTCATTTGGAAGGCTGTGATCGTTGGCAGGAAAGGTCCTGCAAAAATGTCCTAATCTGCCTCCATGCCGTAGACAAATAGTCTTCTTCCATCCTTCTTGACGGTCAGTTCAGGATCTATTTCCAGTGCATTGAACCGTCACACCGGATGAACAATTAGCTGTACAAGCTCCTTCACAAGAATCGTTGGCGCGCGTTCGAACCCTCCACCCTTCGTTGCGCCATCACGCCTTTGCCTACACCTTTGCCCGTTTCGGAACGGGAGGAACAGGGCGTTCGAGAGATGTTCAATTCTGCTCAGACCCCGGAAAGTCGCGAGACTACAAAGATTACAGCCTTCCAAGAGGCTCAGATGTTGTCAGACGAGGCCGGCGAATCACGTGAATCTCGACATTAGCAAATCAGGAGGAGCTCACATGAGTAAAGTGCTGTTCTTACTTGGAATGTGGAGTCTGGGCACGCTGTGTGTGTTCTGCGGCAGGTGGTGCGACCAACAGGGAGACCTGGTGTAGCGTCCTCCCCTCCTGCTTTACCCTGGGTCCACTCCCCCGCAACCAGATATGTGACCTCAGGAGGCTGCAATGTCCGCGCGTTCCTTGTCCGTGAATTTGAAACCTGACGCTCTAATGCGGTACGAGACGAGTCCCCTGGTGTTCCAAAAGATGGCGCCACCAGCCCTGCTAGCCAGGCGTAGCCGACCGGATCCGCTGCGGGCAGCGTTTATTGGAAACCACCTCCCCAGACAGTGCGGAATTGCGACCTTTACGACAGACCTGTGTGATGCTTATACGGCCGCCTACGGATCTGCTGGGCTGATGGTGGTCGCCGTGAATGACCCACAATCGTCATACAGCTATCCTGCGCGCGTGCACTTCGAGATAACCGAGAACGACCTTTCCTCCTACAAAGGAGCGGCCGACTTTCTGAATTCCAGCAATGTTGACCTCGTCTGCTTGCAGCACGAGTACGGGATTTTCGGAGGAAAGGCCGGCGGGCATATCTTGGGCCTACTGCACCGCTTGAAATCGCCCGTGGTGACGACTCTTCATACAGTTCTTCGTGAGCCCGACGTCGATCAACTTTTCGTGATGCAAGAAATCGCCGCGCGCTCTGATCGTCTTATTGTCATGAGCGAGCACTCCTCTCGATTCTTACAGAATGTTTTTGGAGTTTCGCGCGACAAGATTGATCTGATTCCCCATGGCATTCCCGATATGCCCTTTGTCGATGCGGCTTCTCACAAAGATTCCTCAACGGAGGGAAAGTCCGTATTGCTCACGTTTGGCTTGTTATCTCCGAACAAAGGGTTCGAAAGTGTAATTCGCGCGTTGCCGCGCATTTTGTCCCGGCACAAGAAGGTCGTCTACGT
>JBARGS010000108.1:0-4298 GCA_049798495.1 Candidatus Korobacteraceae bacterium
ACTCCCAGGAAGGCGATCGGCGTATAGTCGCCCGTATTCCGGTTCGTTCCTGCGACCATCGTCAGCCGACTTCCGGTCAGCGTCACCTGCTGGCTGAGGTTGCTGTTTGGCCAGGCTGCTGCCGACCAGTTGTTCCCCTTTACATCGTAAAAGTAGTTCAGGTTAATAAATCCTTTGGTCAACGTAGCCAGCACTGTGCTGCCGTCCAAGAACTGCACTTGGCACTGCACCCAACATTCCCAGTAACCGGCATCGCCCATCGCCAACGATAAGTTGTAGGTACCTGGCGACGGCAGATCTACATAGAACGTCGCCGGCAAACCATTCGTGGCGAAATTGATCCCCGCCAGCCGCGGGTCCTGACGGGAAGTGCGATCGCGGCCCTGCACCCGATAGGTCGTTAGCCAGCCGAACGTGACATTGTTACCGTGGGTCGGATAGGCGGTTGTAGCCAGTACGTACGTATCACCGGGAGGATCGGTTACGAAGCCCGCGGTATTACGGAAGTCGAACCCTTGCTGCCAGTTACCTCCCGCTGGCACAGGAGTTCCCGTGCCAGCGCCGTTGTAGATCTGCTGAATTTGAGCAAGTGTCAAAGCGCTATCGTAGATGCGGAGATTGTTTACCGCGCCGGAACTGAACTGCGAGCTGCCGGCTCGGAAAAACAGGTAGATGGGATCGTTGCCGAAGTTATTTGTGTTGGAGGAGGCAGCGGCGCTCCAGTTAGGGCTCTGCGGAACCCCGTCCACATAAAAGGATATGGCATCGCCCCCGGTCTGACTCTTATCGTAGACGACGGCGAGGTGGTGCCAAACTCCGGAAGAGGGCTGGCTGTAGCAATTCGCAGTGGTCCCTTCGTTGCCGCGCAAAGCAGCTCGGATCCCGTGACAGATCTTGTCATCGGGAAGAAAAGCGAAACCCGTGTCTGACTCCTGGTAGTTCGCGGTTGCCTCAAGTAGCACATTTTCGCCCGTTGGGCTGTAGATTCGGTTTGCCCAGAAGGTGACGGTTACCGCTTTGGTGTGGCTGAGGTTGATGGCGGGTATCGTTACGTAACCTGGATTCCCGGTCTCGGCGGAGATTGCCCAGCCGTTAGCTCCGGTGACCCAGCCCACGCCGTTCGACAAAAGTGCGTTGCGGCCGTTGGTGGAAGAGTCAAATGCCACTGCTCCTGACCCCTCATCAAACCTCCAATCGCCTACGGTGGTTTGTGCTGACAAGGTTGAAACGGTGCCGGCAAGCAGAACTATAGCCCAACAGCAGAGGGACAATAAGCAAGGCGAGATAAGTTGCTTGTGAGTCATGAGGATGGGCCCCTCGGTAAACGATAAGTTCTTCCCGGAGGTGACGTGGCTGGTGCCACCGCCCCTTGCGGAGAAGGGCAAATTGCGACCTGAGAGTAACCGAAATGACTCCAGCTCTTGGCACTTAATAACAATCATTTAATTACGAAAGTAACCTGAAAGTAACATGCGCGGCGCGGGCAGGTTCTTCACTGGATTTGTCAGGGGGCGATCCAGCTATGGTCGTTCCTACCGCGACAGTTGAGAAATCCGGCGTTGCAGCTAAGCGGCTTTGGTGGTCGGAGCCGTGGTGCTCGGCGGCAATTTTGGTCCGCATGCCGGAATCTAGAAAACGAAATGCACGAATTACGCTTCCCCAGTCTGCGAACCAATAGGTATTGAGTGGATTATCGTCAGCGACAGCGCCGTTCAGTCGCAATGGCAGAAGGTCCTCTTCCGCGCGGCGATAGGAATGAAGCAGCGCCTGCCCATGCCGTAACGACACTGGAGGCACACTCTCTCGGCGGTAGAGTCGTCATTTCGGCGGCCACCTTTGCTTATGGCCATGCAACCGTCTTGCTCGAACCGCAGTATGTCAAGACCGATTCCAACCAGCGGGTCGTCATCAGCGATCGCGGCCTTCCCGCAGTTCACGTTCTTGATGCGGAAAGAAAAACCTCCTTCAGCATCCTCGGGGGAGAGGACAGCAGGCTCCAGCAAACTGCCGGTGTTGCTCTGGATGCACAGGAAAACATTTACATTGCCGATTCCAAACGCGGCATGGTACTGGTGTACGACCCCTACGCCAGGTTTCTTCGCTATATCGGAAACCTCCACGGCGAAAACATATATCAGCGGCCGACGGGCATTGCCATCAACCGCCCCGCAGGTCATCTTTATCTAGCCGACACTGCTCGCAATCTCATTTTCATGCTTGATCTGAAAGGCAACGTCCTGAAGCGGGTGGGAGATGATAAAGAGGAAGCTCCCGTTGACGGGCTCAAACGCTGTCGCAGCTCCCGCGCTGGTGAGTTCAGCGCGCCAACTGAATCGCCGCGCGCGATCACAGCTCGTGATTCTGGATGCTGGCGGGACCCGCATACGAGTGATGGACACTGATCTCAATCTGAAAGCCATCTTCAGCGTCATCGAAGGCGGTCCCCGCCCCAACAATCGAGCCGACGGACTTGCGGTTGATAGCGAAGGCAGCATCTATGTTTCGTACGCCGCTGCTTCCGTGATTCGGATGTACAACCAGGAGGGAAAGCTACTCTTTGCTTTCGGACAAGAGGGTTTCCGCGTCGGCGAATTCATTGCCCCCAGAGGATTGTGGGTCGATTTCCACGACCGCTCGTACGTTGCCAATACCGAGAACGCGCGCATTCAAGTGTTTCAGCTGAGCACTGTCCGATCCAGCTACTGAGCTCTCTGGCATCGAAGCTGGCCCCCCGCGGGCATTCTCCGTACAACTATCCGCATCTGAAATCTCTCTTTCGCATTCTGGATGAGGTTCTTCAAGGTCCCATCGGCCAGTTAGAGAGGGGTATTATCCATGCCGATCAAGCAGCGGAGCGGCAGATGGCAAGTAGTCTGTGGTGTCCAACTTTCTGGACAAGACTTGCGGATTCTTACGGAGTAACCTCCCAGATCACACCGTATCCGTAAGTTCCTCCCGCCTTGGCCGTGCCATACACCGCCGCCGGAGGGCGAGAGCTTGAACACAACTCCCTGTGCGGATGTGCCTCCGTAGAAGGTGGTGCCGTAGTAGTTTCCCGCCGCATCAAAGAGTAAGTCGCCATACCCGGGATTTGCGCCATCGCCGGAGCCGGAGAACCTGTAGAGCAGCGTTTCGATCCAGGGGCAGAGTACAGATTTGCAAATTCCCAAAGGAGGCTGCAGTTTGTACACCGTGCCGCAACCCACGCCGCAGTTCTGGCCTCCGAACTCAGTTGTACCGTAGAGGCTACCGTCTCGGCCGATGATCGCTCTGGCGAGGGGAGTTGGATCCGTCTGTACGGGCGGCAAAGCTGTAAAGATTCTTGAAGGTCCACGCGGAACCTTGATGGGTCAGCTTGCATACGCTGCCCCGGTTGTAAGCGCCACCCTGCGATGCTGTGCAGTAGAGATTTCCTGCTACGTCAACGGTCACGCCTGCCTGGGGAGATGCTCCGTCGCCTCCGCCGGTGAACAAGTAAATCACATTGAAGGTCTGGGCGACCGCTGGTTGGAGCAGGACAAGTGCGAGAATTGTCATTCCGAGCGCGCATGCTGCCGATCGCGGGCTCATGGGGCGAAGAAATCTGCGTGAGTGACCTTTGCTAAACATGGGCATCGCCTCCTGTAGTGAAGTCGGCCAATGAGAGGGGCGCATTCGGAACTTTGGGGACCGGAGTCTCGCTCGGTTCTCTCGTCATCCGCGAGCGCGGAGGAAAGAAAAGCCGGACCTTCCCCCCAATCCTGAAGAGAAGGTCTCCCTAGGAATTCCCGGCACCTGCTGGCTAAACGATCACTTACCTCCATCCCTGGGTCATAGGCCCGATGGACGATTCGGAACGCGCGCCGTCTTTCCGCGGGCTGACATGAGTGCCTTAATTCGAGTGCCTCCAAGTCGCCTGAGTCAAACGCGCAAGCAATGATCAATCGACAGCCATTACAAACAGACGTGATCGTTCCATCGCCATTCCGAGAGCGGGCGCAGTCGGGTCGACCTGGAAGCATCGGGAACATAGTCGGCTAGAGTGTGGGGATTTTGCCAGCCTGGACGGATCCGAACAAGGTCCCAAAGCGTTCTAACCCACATTTCCTTTTTGAAGTTGGCCTAAACCGCCGTATGATCGGGCCAACGCCAGTATCCATGCGGTTTTGACGGCGCAAAGGACACTCCGGAGGCTCGTACCCAATGGGTGAACAACAAAACCAGCCGTTTCAGCTCTCGTTCAACAGCTCTTTGAAGGTTGATTTCCAAGGATCACGAGTGACTTCCGACGGTGGGCTGCTCTTGGTGCGAGAGTTGGA
>JBARGS010000109.1:0-18642 GCA_049798495.1 Candidatus Korobacteraceae bacterium
GTGACGCGAGCAAGCGGCATCGCAACAGGAGGAATCATGCGAAAGCTTCTCTCGACCCCCAACGATTTCACTCTGACCATTGTGCGCCTGATTCTCGGCATCGTTTTCTTCGCCCACGGAGCGCAGAAGATGCTGGGCTGGTTCGGCGGTTACGGCTTCCACGGCACCATGGGCGCCTTTACCCACATGGGCATCCCGGCGCCGTTGGCTTTCCTGGCGATTTGCGCCGAGTTTTTCGGCGGCCTGGGATTGATCGTCGGCCTGCTCACCCGCATTGCGGCATTCGGCATCATGGTCAACATGTTTGTCGCCATCATGACGGTGCATCGCTTCAACGGCTTCTTCATGAACTGGTTCGGCAACCAGAAGGGCGAGGGATTTGAGTATCACCTGCTCGCCATTGCGCTGTGTTTGCTGCTGCTGGTCAAAGGCGCGGGAGCGCTGTCGCTGGACCGGGCACTGAGCGGAGCGGAGAAGTAAATAAGGCGAAACTCCGCGTCAAAGCAAAAGCCCCCGCCGCAGCAGGGGCTTCAACTTCGAGCGAAGGTTACTTCTTCGCTGGTTCCACCTTGGCGTACTTGCGGCGGAAGCGCTCGACGCGGCCGGCGGTATCGATCAGCTTCTGTTTGCCAGTGAAGAACGGGTGGCACGCGGAGCAGATTTCCACGTTGATGTCGCCCTTATGGGTCGAACGGGTCATAAAGGTATTGCCGCATGCGCAGTGCACGCGCACTTCGTCATAAGCCGGATGGATGGCTGCCTTCATAGGAACTCCTGACTCGCTTGTCGCAAAGTATTGATTTTACCGGAAACGGCGCGGTCGCGGCAAACCGGCGACAGGCGAAAACGACCGCTTACCTTTGATTCCGCAGGCGGTCCAAAGGACTCAGCAAGGGGGCCAGTTGCTTGCCCGGGGCGCGCTCATCGCCAGCAGTTATGGCTCGGACCCGATGGCCGGAGCGGTTCCTAACGTCTGGGCTGTATCAGCCCTAGCCGGCAACGCCTCCAGGTCGGATATCTCCCGTCACCGGATGTTGGGGAGATCGCGGTTCAAGTCGCGTTCGAGCTTGCGTTCATGGCGCAAGCGCAGCGGCCGCCAATACGTAATGATGCCGAACGCGGCGATGGCTGCCAGCAGGAATCCGCTGCTCACCCCAAGAAAAACCCTCGATGCCTTGGTGGACGCTATACGCGCGAGCACCTCGACGTTACGCGGCGTGATGGTAAGAGCGAACGCCAGCGTCAGCATGCCCATCCCGGCGAGCAACCCGGTGATGTTCTTAGACCACTTGCCGGTCGCATGATATTGCGCGAAGAAGGTAAAGCCATAGACGATCAATCCGCCAATGAGCAGGAAGTTGGCGACGATGGCGATGGGAACGCGCGACAGCATGTAAGTAGGACGCGGCCATGTCGAGCCCGGGTTGGATGCCGTCAGGGACGTCGATCGGCCGATGTTTTCCTCTTTTCTGTTAATTAAGCTCAGGTTCAGCTACGCGGGTGTATGGTCGGCGGCATATAGGATAGAGGCAAGATGCGTGTCCTGATCGTCGAGGATGAGCGCCGGCTGGCGGAAAACGTGGCTCGCAGTTTGCGGGAGAGCGCCGGCTACGCGGTGGACATGGCGTTCGACGGAGAAGAAGGCCTGTTCCTGGCCGAGTCCAACGCCTACGATCTCATCATCCTCGATCTCATGTTGCCGAAGCTCGACGGTCTCACGCTGCTTCAGCGCGTGCGCGGCAATCGCTCCGGTGTCCCGGTGCTGATCCTGACCGCGCGCGACGAAAAAGAGTCCGTCGTCGACCTGCTCAATGCAGGAGCCGACGATTATGTAGCCAAGCCTTTCGACTTAGGAGAATTGCTGGCCCGCGCCAAGGCGCTGATCCGTCGCGGCAAAGGCCAGAGCGCAGCGGTCCTGAAGGTGGGGGATCTGGAAATCAGCACTGCCGATCTTACCGTGCGGCGGAAGGGCAAGGTGGTCAGCCTTACCGCCATGGAGTATCGCGTCATCGAGTACCTGGCGCATCGCCCCGGGGCAGTCGTGCCGAAGACGGAGTTGCTGGAACATCTCTACGACTTCAACTGGGAGCGCTTCAGCAACGTCATCGAGGTCTACATCTCCGGTCTGCGCCGCAAACTCGACGATACCGGAGAAAGCCGCTTGATTCACACCCTGCGCGGCCAGGGATACATGCTTCGTGGATGAGATGCCAAAGACGTCGATTCAGCGCCGGTTGATTGCCGCGGTCGTGATCTCACAGCTCGTGCTGGCGGCCGGACTGGTGGGCGTCGCGGTTTACTTCACGCACCGCCAGTTGCGCAGCGCCTTCGACACGGAATTGCAAGGCCGCGCCATGAGCATTGCCGCCCTGGTGCGATACTCCGAGGACCCGCACCCGAAGCTGATCTTCGAGAATGAGCTGGTCCCACCGCCGCTGGAGCGCCAGCACCCCGATCTTTATCAGGTTATGACAGGTGATGGTCGCCTGATCGCGCGCTCGCAGAACTGGCCGTCCGAGCTGCAAACCACGCAGGAAAATCCGCACTCCGACATTGTGGTAGAAGGCATTCCGTATCGCGCCCTGCGACTCGCGCATGTCCCGGTTTTGGATCAGGAAGGCGACGCACCTTCGACCGATGTGCTGACCGTGACCTATGCTGCGCCCACCGACCAGATGAACCGCGCCGTTGCCCTGGCCGGAATCTCGATTGCGCTGGGCAGTACGGTGCTGGTGCTCCTAACCGTCGCACTCGCAGTCTGGGGGTTGCGGCGCGGTCTGCGTCCTCTGGAGGAACTGGCTGCCAGCGCCGCGGCGGTCTCGACGTCCAACTGGCAGCTCAATCCCAGCGAAGATGCCCGCGACACCGCTGAACTGGCTCCGCTGACCAATGCCATGACGGCGATGCTCGAGGGACTGCAACGAGCCTTCACTCAGCAGCGCGAGTTTCTCGCCAATGCCGCCCACGAGCTGAAGACGCCGGTCGCGATCCTCAAGTCAACACTGCAATCGCTGCTGCAAAGGCCGCGAGCGGCCGAGGAGTATCGCGCCGGTCTGGAGCAGGCGCTGGACGATATGGCTCGCCTGGAGAAGTTGCTGCATTCGATGTTGCGCCTGGCGCGAGCGGAACAGTGGTCGGCCGGCAACGCGCGCCGCGATCTGGAGACCATCGATATTACGACCTCGTGCGAGAGTGCCGTGGAGCGGCTCCGGGCGGTGGCGCGCGAGAGCAACGTTAAGCTGACGTTCACGGGCAATGGCGCAGTGCTGATGCGCGCCGATCCTGAAGACCTCGAGCTCGTCTGGTCGAACCTGTTGGAGAACGCGATCCGCTTCAGCCCTTGCGGGGAGACTGTGGAGCTCCGCTTGCGAGCCGATGGTTCGAGGGGGCAAATCGAGGTACAAGACAATGGGCCGGGTATTCCTGAGCCGGAGCTGGCGCACGTGTTTGAGCGCTTCCACCGCGGCGACAGCTCGCGCTCCCGCGATAGCGGTGGCTACGGTTTGGGGCTGGCGATCTCAAACGCCTTGATCCAGGCCTACGGCGGAAGCATCACGCCGGAAAGCACTCCCGGTCGCGGCACCCGCATGGTGGTGTCCCTTCCGTTGGTGGAACGCCAGCGCCCCTGATTATTTCCTGGCCGTCAATGCCGCGCGCAATTCAATGGGCGCTGACCCGGCGAAGGTGATGCCGCCGGTCGGCATCTCGCTTAACGCCGCCGTAGTGGGCGCCATGAACGACCACACCAGCAGCAGCTTGTTATAGCGGGTGGCAAAAATGGTCTGCGACATCCGCTTCGACAAATCGTCCGCCGCGGTGAACGATCCGATGGTGCCGTGGAAGACCATGAACAAGCGGCCGGAGACGGTGACCAGCTCATCGGAGGCAATCTGCCCGAACTCGCCCAACTCCTCAAGATTGGCCGCCAGTTCGTCGGTGGCCTGCTTGTCGCTGAGACGGGTCGCGGTTCGCACCGACAGGCAATTGGGATCGAGCACGCGGAAGACGATCATCGGGCGACTAGCTGGCCCCTTGGCATCGTCAGCAGTCTTGGGAGCGATCCGCAGCAGGGTTTGCGAGCAGGCATGCAGAAATTGAGATTCCCGCCACGCCGTATCACCCGGGGGTGGATCGGCACTCGTTTCTGGAGGCACGACCTGCCATCCTTGGGGAAGGTCGTAGCGGAAACCAAGCTCGGGATTGCGGTAAGCTCCGTCGCCGGCCGCCCCCAGAGGAATGCTTCTTCCAGGCTGGTCCTTGATCGCCGCATTCACGCGGAAGGTGGGAACCGTGGGTCCCTCGTAGGGCCTGCCCTCGATATTCACCGGCTTGCCCTCTTTCGTCGTCAGGGTGCGATCGTCCTGCAAACAATAAAAGCGCGCCTGTGCCATGGCCTCCTTGCCGCGGCGTAGGACATCCTGTTCATTGGAGGCGATCACGACTTGTATGGTGTAGTTGTTGATGTTGGTCCAATACTGCGCGGCATACTGCGAGCCTTTGTGGCGCACGGTGTAATAAAAATGTCCGGAGTGCAACATGTAGTCGGGAAGCGCATACGACGAGGCTACGCCGCTGGAGCCGCCGGAGCGCGCCCAGGCCTTCATCTGCTCCGCTTCCTCTTCTTTCAGCTCCGGAGTGCTGACCTCCATGCCGGGTCGAGGATCGGCGGCGATGACCGTGAGATATCCGGAATGCTTTCCCTTTTCATAGCGCATTGCCAGCAGCGCATGCTGTTTCTCCTCCGTGACCGGCAGCATGATGGGCTGCCACTGCACGTTGGAGGGCAGATCAAAGCTGAAGGCAAAGAAGAGATTGGTGTAGCTGGTGAACGAAAGGTACCCAGCCTCCGGGAGCAGCGGCTCTTCCCACTCCTTTTCCGCAGCGGCCCTCGCGGCGCGGTCATGCAGCAGCACCGGGCACTGCTGCGATTGCGCCGCGGCTATTCCGGCAAGAAATAGCAGCCCGAGCGCCAGCCCGCAAATGCTAGTGAGCAAACGATCCGAGAGTGTAAGCAGGCTGGACATCTGTGTGGTCCCCCGGCACACGTTCTGGCCATGGAGGAGTTTGGTCGCAATGATGCCAGCATTCGGCTGTCTCGCGCAAGTCCCCCTGGAATGTACAAATACCATTTTGAAGGTGAATATTGTACTTAGTCTGCGGCAGGAGCAAATTAGTGGATTTAGGGCTAATTTACCGCCTGCGGCAGAATAGGCGCTAGTATCACAAATGGTAGTGAGGGCGCGGAAATTGCTTGACTTTCTTCCAAAGAACTCGCAATCTACGCACTCAAAGCAAAAAAAATCCCAGGTAGTCCGAACAATTCTGCGCGCTCCCGGGTCACAGGCCCAATCCTGTAGAAGGTCCCAGGTTGTATCGGCCGACACTTGCTACAGCATGCTGTTGGTCCCTAGAAACCGAACCACCACGGGAATTCAAAACTGGAGGTACGGATGCACGCGCTGCTTCTTCCTTCTGGCAAGCGTTACAGTGCTGCCATCGCGATCTGCTTCGTCGTAGTCCTCTTATTCTGCAATCCAGTCTTAACGTCTGCTCAGGAAGCGTATCTTGTGACCGCGGTGGATGGCAGCCTGAGCTTGTACGATCTTTCCACCAACAATCTGATTGAGACGATTACTTCGGGTCTGAGCAAGTCTTCGGCGATTATCGGCCCGAACAATCGGCTGGCGTTTGTCTCCAGCGGGAATAACCTGTCTGTTATCGATCTGACCATCGGACGGGAGATCAAGCGTATTCAAGGGCTCTATGTCAATCAAGGATCAATGACCTTTACTCCCGATGGAAGATGGCTGTTGTTCGCCGACGACAACGGCTCCGGTTTCAGCAATACGCTCGATATCTTCGATCCTGCCCGAATGGAACTGATCCGCAGGATTCCGCTGGCGCCAGCCATGGGCTATGGCGCCGCCTCCGTTCCCATCGGATCGATCATGGTAGTCGGCGAAAAAGCTTACGTCGCACCAATTCAACCCGACTATTACCATCCGACCATGGCGGTCGTCGACCTCAGGACTTTTAGGGTTCGGCCGATCTCGATTCCATACCTGAATTTCGACGGTTGGCTCACTGAATTGAACGCCAACGCTGCGGCAACGCCCGACGGCAAATACGTGGCGATGGTGGGAACTAACTACAATGACGACACCTTCCATTTGCTGCTGATCAGCACCACAAGCGATTCGCTAGCGAGCGACATTGTCATGACCTACGAACCGCTGGGGATTGTCATCCCTCCGAGCGCGAATCCAGCCTACGGCTATGTATTGGCATGGGATCCGGATGGGTATTTCTCTGCCACGGTTCTCGACCTAAGAAATGGTTCTCCAACCTTTGGCCAGTTGCTCCCCGCAACCGAAGTTAATCTCAACTCATACTTTTATTACCCGTCGGGCGAGGCCAGCGATGCTGCCGGGAGCAGGCTGGTGGTTACGGGATACCACGCCAGTTCGCAAGGGCCGCAGCCGAACACAGTGGTTGTCGATACCGCCTTGATGCTCACCAATCCGAGTCAGGCAGTCGTTGCCACCCCCATCGTAGCCAGCGGCGCGCAGACGAATGCAGTGACGGTAGGATCGGCCTCGACGACTCCGCCGACAACGGCGCCCACCGTTACCGGCGTAAGCGGAACTGTGACCAACGATACGGCGACGACCATTCACGTTTTCGGGACTCATTTCGCCTCCGGGGCACAGGTCCGTATCGGGAGCATGGCGCCACTGAATGCCAGAGTGAATAGCTCAACCGATTTGCAGATCACAGTACCTGTTGCTGCGCCGGCTGCGCCCGCACTGGATGTTATCGTTACCAACCCTGCCGTTACCAGTCCGCCGGCGCAGCAAAATCAGAGCGGCGTGCTTGCCGGAGGTTTGACGATCAAGGCGACCTCCGCTTTTCAGACAACCTATCAGTTTGCCGCCAAGAACAGCGCGGATGGATCGGTTTCCGTCTATGATGCCAACCAAAGAGCGATGGTAAATGTTGCGATCACGCCCCCCGGCTCCACCTTTAGTCTGGCGTTCAATGCCGGCGGCACGGACTTGTACATCGCAAGCAACGGCTTTCTATATGCGCCGCGAACTCCCACGGTAGTCGGTCTCCATCTGGCAAACGACATGGAAACGGCTGTTACTGCTCAAGGCAATCGTATCTTTGGATATCTATCGCTAGCTGCCTCGGTGAATCCGGCGACCGGTGGGTCCGTGGTCTACGAATGGACCGGGTACCAGGACATTGCCGTAAACATGGTCGACACGAATCCCTCATCGCCGACCTTCAACACAGTTATCAATACCTTATATGCAGGCTTGAGCGGAGACATATATCTACCTTACAACGGCGCCGCGACTCCTGACGGCAAGTTCGTCTATGTCGATTTCTACGACGAATATACGGGAGAGTTTGCTATCGCCATCTTCGACGTAGTACACGGCGGCGCAGCTACCATCATCAGCACGGACACGCTAGGAGTCAGCCAAACCCAGTTTGACATGTATGTCGCGCCGGACGGAAAGTCGCTTTTGTTGAACAGTAATTTTGATGTTTTCGGCGGATCTCCGCTCATGGTATTCGACATTGGGGTCAACCCCAAGAATCCTACCCTGGTCACAACCATACGAGGTACTTCGCCAAACCATGTGGCCGGAGCTGGGCCTACTTTTCTCTATTGCTATCAGGTGGTCGGCAGTCGTCTGTTCGCGTTCGATTTCAATAACAACGTGATTATGGCGTTTAATTTCGATCGGCAGCACGGAAACTACACGCAATTAGGCGCCAACCGCTGGAATGGATATTTCGCCGGCAACCCCTACATAGCGGTCTCGCCGGACGGAAACCTGCTCTACCTTCCCTTCGGTGGCGACGATATGATTTCCGTCTACGACGCTAACAAGCTAGCGAGAAACCAGGCGGCATTCATCACGAATCTAGCGGCTTTTCACGGGCCTGATGCAATGACTGTGAACCCAGTCAGTGGCAGCGACTTACTCAGGCGAAAAGACCAGAACATCGGTGTAGGAGCAAGACCTTAATCAAGACAGACGCGGGCCTTGGCTCCGATGTGCAACAAGTTAGGAACGGAGAAGGAAGAATTTCTGAAGAGAGGGACAATCATGAAGAAGCTGTTTTGCACAACTATCTGCTTGCTGCTGGCGAGCGCGATTGGACTGGCTCAAGCCAAGGCTGACCGGGACACCTACCGGATCCAGCAACAGGCGCGAGTGCGAATCGCTGGAGGCTATCAGTGTGGCAGCGACCCAATCCTGCTGACCGATGGATCGTCGACCCAGGACTATGTGGGCGCCAGCCCTAATTACTATCTTGTGCATCTGCAAGCCGGGCATTCCTATAGTGCGGAGATGTGGGACCCTCTCGATCTCTATATTGGCGGAGGCGCGCAACTTGTTCTGCTCTCGAGTCCCGGTTGTACCACGATTGCGACCACGGATTTTGCCAGCGCGGATCCTAATCTGAGCAACGACTTCGCCGACAGAATCTCATGGCGCCAGTCGGCCAATGCCGATGCGGTACTTCAGGTCAACAATCTGGATACTACCGGCAGCTTCTACACTTACGTTATTCGCGTGACGGATACCACGCTGCAGAACAACTACTGGACGACGGCGTCCGGCCTAGGCACGGAATTCGTATTCTCCAACAACACGCAACAGACGCTTAGCGGCAAGCTGCTGGTGAAGGACGTAACCGCTGGAGGCGTGAACTATACCGTTACCATAACGGTACCTTCCGGCCAGCAGGTGATTGAGATCGTTGCCTCTTCGGCGGGCCTTGCGTCTCCGGGGCTGCAGGTTCCGGCCAATCACATCGGACGCGCGACCTTCGGATTTACCGGCCCTCCCGGAGGCATCATGGCTGAGGCTTATACGGTCACTACCGCGAATGTGCCGATAAGCTATATCAAGTTTGAGCCCAAGTTCTCGCCCCGCTGACACTTTTGTAGTGACCGCACAAAAGGAGGAACGCTCAAACCTGGGCGGCTCCTCCTTTGAACGTGGGTGCCTCGGAATTCCCGCAGGCGAGATTTCCGCTTGCCTTGGCGAAACACCAGCCCGAACTACCGCGTGCAACTCGGGCTCAGCATCTTCAGTGTCAGCACCCGCAGGATGTACTGCGGTTTGCTACCCGCTGGTGTATCCCCGCTCGGCTGAGTGTTGGACCCTTGCTGCTCGCTCGCACTGACCGGTTTGCCGGTAACGGTGACGCTGTGGTTCACCTGTTCGGTAAGGTTGACGCTGCTGGATTTCAGCTCCCAGATCGTACCGTTCTGATCGGAGATGGAGTAGCCGCCAGTTGTACTGCTCCGCTTCAGACACCCGGTCAAGGCAATCTGCAGGGGATTCGTCGCAGTCCTGCCCGAATGCGTCCCGGACTGAGCGCCTTGCCCTGCGGTCGATTGCGCTGCTATGGCCGGACAAAGGCTGAGAGATGCCAATAATACTGAACCCACTAGAAATTGACAGGAACGTAACATAAGGGACTCCCTCTGCTAATGATAGACGTGTGGCAACGGTAGAGAGCTCTGGCCAACTACTACGACCCTGCGGAGATCGGGAAGACTAATGTTTCGGATAGTCGCAACTCACCGTTTGGATAGAGCTGAGAGGCCCGCCCGCGTCGCAAGGCTAGCCACGATCAGCTGTATTAGCTTATTTCTTAGATGTTTGCGATCCGCCCGCTGGCGAAGCTGCCCAGCTTTCTCTGATTCCTGAATTGGCATCGTGATTGCATTTCCAGAGACCAAGCAAGCGAGCCAGATGGCGCTGGCAAGTCGCCATCGTGGGATCAACTTCTCAGCGCGGCCTCCTTTTCGGGTCATTCGCGAGCCGCGCTGAGAAGAACGGTGCTCACCGAGACACATCTCCTCCAATTCTGAATAAGACGTAACCTAATCCCGAGCCTCACTACGACCCGTGCCTATCTGCGGGAAATGCTGAGCGGACGACTGCCATCACACCTTATCGCAGTGCCGCCACTCGCACCGCCCATCAATTGAAGAAAGGGGCAGCGTCACTCCAAACAAGAGGCGTTTCGTCTGGCTTGCCCTGGTAGAGCTATCCTTGCCGAATTCAACCCAATGTCATCTTCGGGACCCATATAAACAAATCTTTGAAAGTTTGCAATTTCTTGCGAGAAGAACGGGATGGGGCATTTTGGGCTGTATAGCCACCACAAGAAGCGGTGACAAAACCAGAGTCTCGAGTATGGGATGCTGCCACATTATTTTGCCGAGCTCCCACAGAAGCCCGGCTATAAGCTGCCCGCTCGCGGCACGTCTGAAGAGCCTGCCCTGAGCGCAGTCGAAGGGTGCCCTGATACAAGGCAATTTATGAGATAGCTCTTAGGGGACTTGCTAGTCATCCAGATGGGATCTACTTCAAATGCACTGCGGCCTCAGCTTCCTTCCGCCTCGCGACCTCGCGCACCTTCGCCACCACCGGCCCGTACTTCGGCTTGATCTCGTGGCAAGAAGGATCGCAATACACTCCCTGATGCGTCTTGTCGGTCTCGGGATCGGGCATGGGCGAGGCGACGGCCGCATCGCGATCGGCTTCCAACTCGCGCTCCACATCGTCGATCAGCTTCTGGTTGTCGTCGGCTGACAGCCAGCGCTTCTCCTCGACCAGGTAGCGCTCGAAGCGCGCAATGGGATCGCGATGCTTCCAATACTCGAGCAGCTTCGCCGGAACGTATTGCGCGGCGTCGTGGATGGCATGGCCCTTCATGCGCATCATCTTGGCTTCGATCAGCGTCGGCCCCTCGCCACGATGCGCCCGCTCCACCGCTTCACGCGTCGCGTCGTACACCTGGCAGGGATCGGTGCCATCGACGATCACTCCGGGAATGCCGTACGCGATTGCACGCTCGGCCAGGTCCTTCACCAGAAACTGCATGTCAGCGGGCGTGGAATATCCCCACAGATTATTTTCGACCACCAGCACCAGCCCCAGCTTCTGTACCGCGGCAAAGTTCAGGCTCTCGTAAGTGACGCCGGTGGATTGGCCGCCATCGCCGACATACGTGAGCCCCGCAATGTGCTTGCCCTGTAGCCGCCCGCCCAGACAGACGCCGGCCATCACGCCGATCAACTCGCCCAGCATGGAAATCGGAGCGCAGACATTGCGCCGCTGCCAGTCACCGAAGTGCGAGGAAGCATCGCGCCCCCATGTCGGCGAATCGCCCTTGGCCATGTACTGGCGCATGATGTCGCGCGCGCTGAAGCCGCGCACCAGCATCGCGCCCTGATTGCGGATCATCGGCCCGAGCCAGTCGTCGGCATCGAGCGCGTAGGCCGAAGCGCACGAGCAGCCCTCCTGCCCGAGCCCGAAGTAGACGCCGCCCACCACCAGGCTCTGCTTGTAGAGATTCTCCAGCACCACTTCCATGCGCCGGTTGAGCAGCATCCAGCGATAGATCTCGATGCACTGTTCGCGCGAAAGATATTTCGACTCGCGAATCGGCGGCGGCGCGGCGCTCAGGTCGCCCTCGACGCGGTACTCGACGCTCGACCCCTCGCCCGACATGAAGATACGGAACTCAGGATGCTCGAGGCGATAGTCGGGAATGTTGTAGCTGCGCAGCATGGAAGAAGCCGAGCCGTCGTTGTTATTCGCCCCGGCCTTCGGCTTGCCGTCCGCCCCGGCTTTCAGCGGAGCAGCCTTGCGCGTGACGTTGGTATCGGTGGGCTTGGGCGAACCATCAGCCTGTTCCGACGGTGCAGGACTCGAAGGTTTCTCCGCCTTGGGAGCGAGGGGAACTTTGCTCGATTTTCTTGCCGGTGGCTTGTCAGTCGGGCGCTTCTTGTCAGCCATAAGTCAGAAGCAACGATAAACGGACGCGGCGGGAGAGGCAAGTTGAAGCGATTGGGCGGCGTGAGCGAACGGGGCGCCCCAGTCATTCCTGCTTCTGGAATGAGTGGGAGGCTTCGGCGTGCGGCTTACTTCCCCCACACATTCGAAGGTCACGAATGTGGGTGGCACCCGGCGTCAGCCCGCGGACCGCTATTTATTGAGAAGATCCAGCCGCGCGGCGGCGGCACGGTCTTTCTGACCCAGAATGATCAACGTCCGGCTTGTACAAGTATCGAGGTGTCGCCGCTCCGCGGCTCAGGATAATGCTGGCATTTCATCCGCGGGCTTACGCCCACGGCTAAGACAAAATGGCGCCCTTCGGGCTGAGGGGCGGCTTTCCTTGACTTTATCGAACAACGAAGAACGCTAACAGAACGCCGGAATCGGGGAATAATGAGCCATCGCTCACGCCAGCTCGCCCCCATCCCCATGCAGCTCCTGCAATTCCTTGGACGGGCGCGCAGGAGTGTCCTGGTTTGCCGGAGCCTGCACTGGCTCTCGCGTGGGCGGCGAAACCTGCGCCAGCAGATCGTCCAGCGACTCCAGCCACAGCATCTGCGATTGGAAGACGCGGCCAAAATTGCGCGAGGCCGCCGTCGCCACTTCGTCCATGGTTAAGGATTTCTGCAACTCTTTCTCCATCGATGTCACCTGCTTGCCGGTCAACCCGCACGGTACGATCAGGCTGAAGTATTCCAGGTCGGTCGAGACGTTCAGCGCGAAGCCATGCGTGGTCACACCGCGCGAGATGTGGACTCCGATGGCCGCGATCTTGGCTTCAGGCTTGTGCCGCAGCGCGTAAGTCCAGACGCCGGTCATGCCCTTTATGCGCTGCGCACCGATACCGAAGTCACCACAGGTGCGGATCAGCACCTCTTCCAGGCGGCGCACGAATTCCACCGCGCCGACCTTCGGGTCGAAGCTGCGCAGATCGAAGATGGGATAAGCCACCAGCTGCCCGGGACCGTGAAATGTCACATCGCCGCCGCGATCGATCTCGTGCAGCTCGACTCCGCGCTGTGCCAGGAACTCGGGCGAGGCGAGCACATTCTCCAGCTGCGCATTACGGCCGAGTGTAATGACCGGCGGATGCTCCAGCAGCAGCAGCGTGTTGCCGATGCCGCCTGCTTTGCGCAGCTGCATCAGTGTCCGCTGGAGATCCAGCGCAGTATCGTAAGGGACCAGCCCGAGATGGAGAACGTGGATGATCATGAGCAACAAGCTACGAGCCGCGAGCTCCGAGCTGACCTGACTGTTGGCCGTTAGCTGTTAGCTCTTAGGGAGCCTCTGATTAACTCCCGGTTTTGAAAGGGCACGGCTTCAGCCGTGCCGCAAGCATCGCAAAATCAACGGGGCTTTAGCCCCTGCGGCAAGTTCGGCAAGTTATTCAGAGCTTCCTTAGCCAGTAGCCCTTAGCTTACACCGCATTGGATGAGCCTCGGTCGGTTTCGGTAGCAACGGCATCCGAGGCGCGAGGACGCGGTCAGCAGCCCGTAATGCGTGGCTCGAAGCCCAAGCTCGTAGCTCGCCGCTCGAAGCTCGCGGCTCGCCGCTTGAGTCTTTTTTCCCCGCCGCCCCGTATACCCGTTAGTATGGTCGCCACCGCTTTCAGTTTGCTGGTTCCGATGGAAACCGAAGAGGCCCAAATCGCTCGCGGGCTCCGGCGTCGCGACCCCGACCTGCTGGACGCGCTGATCGAGCAATATCAACACCGGCTGTTGCGCTACCTGCTGCACTTGACCGGCAATCGCGCCGTCGCTGAGGACCTCTTCCAGGAAACCTGGCTGCGCGTGCTGGAGAAGGGCCATCTCTACGACGGGCGTAATCGCTTCGTCACCTGGCTGATGTCAATCGCGCACAACGTTGCCATCGACCATCTGCGCAAGCGTCAGGTCGGCAGCCTCGACGAGATGAAAGATCCAGAAGACGGCGCTCCGTTTGAGCCGGAAGCCGCAGGCCCGTCCCCGTTCGACATGGCCGCGGCCAATCAGGAGCAGGAAAAATTTCAGGCTGCGCTTTCGCGCGTCGCGCCGATTTTTCGCGAGGTCCTGGTGTTGCGCTTTCAGGAGCAGATGAAGCTGGAGGAGATAGCAAAATTGATCCGCATCCCAGTATCAACGGTGAAGACCCGAATCTATCGCGGCGTGCAGGCCCTGCGTCCCGCGCTCCACCCCGACTCGCGCAAAGACAACGCGAGTTGGGGACCCCAGAAAGGAGACGCACAATGACGAATCGCGATCACGAACGCGCCCTGGAGTTGATCATGCGCCGCGGTGCGCAAGACGAAGACATTTCCGCAAAGGACTCGGCGGGGCTGGAGTCGCATCTGGAATTGTGCTCCGAGTGCGCCGAATTCGCCGCCGACTTCGACCAGACTGGCCATCTGCTGCAATCGGTTGCGGTTACCGCCAGCCCGTCGCTGGTGATGGCGACGCAGACGCGGGTCCGGGCGCGCGCTCTGCACATGCAGGAGCAGCAGTCACGCATCGTCCTGATCGCGATCTCGTTCTGCATCGGGGCGCTGTCGTCTACCGTGTCGGCCTGGCTGTGGTGGAAGTTTGGAGGCTGGGTGGCGGCGCGTGTAGGACTGTCGCCCGCCATCGTTGAGCCGGGAGTTTTTGTCGCGTGGTTGCTGCCTGCCGTCATCATTGCAGTCGCCATGCTGGCCTCGTCGCATCCCGTGATCGATCGCTCGGTGACTTTGGCATGGCTTGGAGAAGAGCGGCAAGGAGGCCGCCAATGACGCAACAGAGATCGGGTTTTTCGCAGGAGCTACGTCTTATTCCCACGGGCTGGGCAATCGCCGCCGCCATCGGCTTCATCGCCGCTGAGGCTCTCTTTGAAAAGGTGATCCCGCGATTAGCACACCACGATCTTCCGCCGGAGCCGTGGTGGACCTTGCTAGGTCTGCTCGCCGCCATCCTGATGGCGGCGACCATTCTGCTGATCGGCTACATCTACGCCGACGCCAAGCGACGCGGCATGAATGCCGTGCTCTGGACGGTGCTGGTGATTTTGATTCCCAAGCCGATCGGCTTCATTGCTTACTTCCTGCTGCGCAAGCCTCTGGTGACGCCGTGCCCCAACTGTGGCAGCGGCATCGGCACCGATTTCCGCTACTGCTCCAAATGCGGATACGCCGTGTCTCCGAGCTGCACCAATTGTGGCCGCGTCATCAGCCGCGATTACATAGTCTGCCCGTATTGCGGGAAACCGGTTACGGGCGGAGCTGGGATCTCCCCGAGCGTCGTCAGCTAGGCGAAGCGTATGCCACCGTCAGCAGAGGTTCGAATGCCGAAAGGTGCAACCGATTTCAGGCGAAGGTTGCTACCTTGGGGAGCCCCGATCGTAATAGCGCATTACCTCGTCGTGCTCTGGCATGTGGTGTTGCTGGTCAAAGTTCAGCCGGCGTTTCCTGTTCTCGCGATTGGGTTGCTGCTTTTGATCAATCTGCTGCCGGTGGCCGGATTGTTCACATTGGCGAAGGGTTTCCCCAAGTCGGCAGCGGGCATGATCATTCTTCCGTTTGGCATTGCTCTGGTCATTGGTGGCTACACCCATTTCCTGAGTGCTGGCTCCGATAATGTTTTGCGGATGGCGCCAAGTGAGTCGACGTTACCCTTTCAACTAAGTGCGGTAGTGCTCGCGCTCCTGGAGGCGCTTGGTTGTTGGTTCGGCTTCAAAGTACTCGTATCTGCGCCGACTCCCTAACCAAGCCTGCCACTAGTTTAGAATTTCCTCCCATGGCAGCTGTTACTTATCTGGAAGCAATTCGCCAGGGCATCTTCGAAGAGATGGAGCGCGATTCCTCCGTCTTCTGCATTGGCGAGGACATCGGCATTTATGGCGGCGCGTTCAAAGTTACCGACGGATTGATCGACCGCTTCGGCCCGGAGCGCGTAGTGGACACGCCCATCTCGGAGATGGCGATCATCAACGCCAGCTTCGGCGCGGCGCTCACCGGCATGCGCCCGGTGGCCGAGTTCCAGTTCATGGACTTCATCAGCTGCGCCTTCAACCAGATCGCCAACATGCTCGCCAAGGCGCATTTTCGCTGGGGCGCGCCGGTGCCTGTCGTCGTGCGCGGCCCCTCCGGCGGAGGCGTGCATGGCGGCCCATTTCACTCGCAGAATCCCGAGACGTATTTCGCGCATGTGCCGGGGCTGAAGGTAATCTGCCCGGCCGGCGCCTACGATGCGAAGGGGCTCATCAAGTCGGCCATCCGCGACAATAATCCCGTGCTGTTCTTCGAGCATAAGTTTCTCTATCGCCGCATCAAGGAAGAGCTGCCGACCGGCGACTACACGGTGCCGATCGGCAAGGCGCGCGTGGTGCGCGAGGGCGGCGACGTCAGCGTGATCACCTACGCCGCGATGGTCTACGTGGCCCTGGAAGCCGCGGAAATCCTGGCGAAGGAAGGCATCGACCTGGAAGTGGTGGATCTGCGCACCGTGCTGCCGCTGGACCGCGACGCCATCCGAGAGACGGTGGAGAAGACCAATCGCGCGATCGTGCTGCACGAAGATACCAAGACTGGCGGCATTGCCGGCGAGGTTGCCGCCATCATCAACGAGGAATGTTTCGACTCGCTCGACGCCCCAATTGTCCGCATCGCGTCGGCCGATAGTCCGGTGCCGTTCTCGCCGCCGCTGGAAGAAGCGTTCCTGCCCAAGGTGGAAGATGTGGTTCGCGAGGCCCGCCGGCTGCGGAATTATTGAGCGCATGACGCTCAAGTTACGATTTGTAAAGTTCACCGGGCCTTCGCTTCCGACCGTAGTACGATGATGGATTCTTTGGCGACCCTAAATACGCCTTCCGAGGAGAGACATGCGCGGATTCATCGTCGGGGTGATTGTCACGCTGCTGGTGGGTTTTGGTGGAGCTTACTATTACACGACTACGGGCCACTTCGACACGCGGGCCGTGGGCAACACTCCCAGCACCATGGAGCGCCGCACCGCCATGCGGTCAGTGGACGCCTGGGTCGATAATCACGCCCCCAAGCAGGCAAACCCGTTTCAGGCCAACATGGACAACATCATGGATGGCTCCATGACCTATGACAAGAACTGTGCCCTCTGTCATGGGAGCCTGAAGCAGCCCATCTCGCCGATGCGCACCAAGTTTTACCCACCGGCGCCGCAGCTCATGACACACACTCCCGACGATCCCGACGGCAATCTCTTCTACGTAATCAAGTATGGGATTCGAATGACAGCCATGCCCGGCTGGGAGGGCGTGCTGACCGACGACGATATCTGGAAGACGGTCGCCTTCATCAAGAATTCATCCCAGATGAAGGACGACTCGCAACCGCAGAATCCGCCAACTCCGCAGCACATGGACAACGCCAAGCCGAAGTAGGCCACCCGGCGATCAAAAGACGTGACTTCTACCCAGCCGTGGTTGCAATGTGGTCGGAAGCGGCACGTTCCCGGCTCAACCGAATCACTTTGCTTCCGCGGGACGCCTGTCCTTTGGGCGCGCTCCATAAATACATTGCGGCATAGGCTCGCCACGGACGCCACGGTTCGGCACGAGCCTGGAGTTGGCGCGCAGTCTTTAGCTCCAGGGCGCGGAGGAGGCCGATGTCGCCTGAAGGAAATGCGTCCGGCTCTCCCAGCGCCCGCATGGCGACGTACTGCGCTGTCCATTGTCCGATGCCGGGAAGTTCACAGAGTCGAGCCAGGAAAGCGTCGCAGTCCACGATTCCCTCGAAGCTGATTTGTCCATCGCAAACGGCGCTGGCCAGAGCGCGTATCGTCTCCGCTCTCGCAGCCGGCAAGCCGATGCTGTTGAGCCTGGCATCGGCGAGAGTCTCGGGGCGGGGAAAGACGTGAGTGAAGCCGCCGCTGGCGGAGGCTGCCCGTCCGAAGGCTCGCACCAGCCGGCCCGCAAGCGTGGTCGCGCCCTTCACCGTCACTTGCTGACCAAGGATGGCGCGCGTCGCCAGTTCAAAGCCGTCCCAGCATCCCGGCACGCGCAAACCCGGCGACGCCTCAACCCGCTTGGCCAATGCAGCGTCGGTTCGCAATCGGGCTGCGATCGTCTGCCAATCGGCATTCAGATCGAACATGCGCCGTATGCGCTCGATAATGAAGAAGAGCGAGCGCGGGTCGCCGAACTGGATGCGCACGTTGAGAGCGGTCTTCGCTTCATCATGCGAGACTTCAAAATAACCATCGCGACCGTGTAACGAAATCGATCTGCGATAACTTCCGTTCTCCACCACTTCAACGCCCGGTGTCGCGCGCAATGCCAGGAACGCCAACATGCTTTCCCACTGAAACGGCGGCCGGTAGCGGAGGCGGAACAAGTATTGATCCTCAGGGAGCTTCGTGGTTTGCCGCGCCAGCAGCCGGATCTGAGTTGGCGTCCGGTGATAGGTCTTGCGGATGGCGGCGTTGAACCGGCGCACGCATCCGAATCCCGAAGCTACGGCGACGTGGCTCATCGGCAAGCTAGTCTCGTCAATGAGCTTCTTGGCGAAGTGCAACCGGCGCGTGTGCGCTACCGCGCTCGGAGTCGCACCCAGATGCTTGAGAAAAAGCCGGCGCAGATGACGCGAACCTACTCCCAGCCGTTCGGCGAGAACTTCCACGCCGCCATCTTCCAGACCGGTGTCACTGATTAGCCGCAAAGCTCGTGCCACCGTGTTCGACGTTCCCAACCACGCCGGAGTTCCAGGCGAACATTCAGGCCGGCAGCGCAGGCAGGGACGAAAGCCGGCCTCCGCGGCCGCGGCCGCGCTGGGAAAGTA
>JBARGS010000110.1:0-19294 GCA_049798495.1 Candidatus Korobacteraceae bacterium
GTCTTGGCGATGGCGGAGACGTTGGTGAAGCGCCAATCCTCATCGTGTGTGGTGGGGAATCCGACCTCGCAGAATCGCGCGAAGGCGTCCTCACGCAATTTCTGCAGCCAAGGCAGGTCGCGCCCCGCGGCTGTCTTCTGGAAGCCGTTGAAGACGTCCAGGTAGTTCGCCAATTGTGGAGTCGTGGTGATCACGTTCAATTAAACCCTCAATAAAGAGCAACCATGAAATGTTTCGTGGCGGCGCATCAACGCGCGCCTTCCGAGAAACCGCAGATCCTTCGACTCCGTTCGGCTGTCGCCTCACTTCGCTCAGGATGACAAATAAAGAAGAGAGCCTAGATGCGAGCCTAAAGGCTCGCTCTAACGCCTATTCCGGCGTCGTTCCGATTATGCCGGCGTGGCTTCACGGGCGTCGGCTTCCATCGAAGCGTAACCGGTCTCTTCCAATTCCAGCGCCAGCTCCTTGCCGCCGGAGCGCACAATACGGCCGTTCAGCAGCACGTGCACGAAATCGGGAACAATGTAATTCAGCAGGCGCTGGTAGTGCGTGACGACGATGAACGAGCGCTCGGGACTGCGCATGGCGTTCACGCCCTGAGAGACGATCTTCAGCGCGTCGATGTCGAGGCCGGAGTCGGTTTCGTCGAGAATGGCGAGCTTCGGTTCCAGTACGGCCAGCTGCAGAATCTCGTTGCGCTTCTTCTCGCCGCCGGAGAAGCCTTCGTTCACCGAGCGGTTCATCATCTTCTCTTCCATGTCCAGCAGCTTCAGCTTCTCGCGGAAAAAGGGCAGGAAGTCCATGGCGTCCATTTCTTCTTTGCCGTGATACTTACGCACCGCGTTCAGCGCCGAGCGCAGGAAGTAGGCGTTGCTGATGCCGGGGATCTCGACCGGATATTGGAAGGCCAGGAAGACACCCTCGCAGGCGGCTTCCTCGGGCTTCATCGCCAGCAGGTCTTTGCCGTCGAGGAGAACTTCGCCTTGGGTGACGTTGTAACTTTCGCGACGGGCCAAAACCTGCGCCAGCGTGCTCTTGCCGGAGCCGTTCGGCCCCATGATGGAGTGCACTTCGCCCGGGCCGACGCGCAGGTCAATGCCTTTGAGGATTTCGTTGTTGCCCACGTTGACGTGGAGGTTCTTGATTTCCAGTAAGCTCATGCGTTCCGTTTGTCCTTGCGCCCGAAGGCGCCAAATGTGTGCCGTCCCTAAAGGGACTTGGAATTTTATTTGTGACTCGACCCGCGGGCTCACGCCCACGGCTAAAACAAATGACGCCCTCCGGGCTGAAAAGCAGATCCCTCGCGGGCTAAAGCCCGCTCGTGATGACAAAACCTAAAGAGCGTTGACGGCGCGGCTAAAGCCGCGCCCCCTTCAAAACCTATTCGGCAACGCGAGCACGAAGGCTCGCTCTACCGATCCGTCCCTTACCCGACGCTGCCTTCCAGGCTCACGCTCAGCAGCTTCTGGGCCTCGACGGCGAATTCCATTGGGAGCTCGCGGAAGACGCGTTTGCAGAAGCCGTTGACGACCATCGACACCGCGTCTTCGGCGGTGAGACCGCGCTGGCGCAAGTAGAACATCTGATCTTCGCCGATCTTCGAGGTCGACGCTTCATGCTCCATTCGCGCCGTCGAGTTCCTCACCTCGATGTAAGGGAAGGTGTGCGCGCCGCACTTATCGCCGATCAACAGCGAGTCGCACTGCGTGTAATTGCGCGCACCGGTTGCGCTCTTCATGATCTTGATCAGCCCGCGATAGGTGTTCTGTCCCTTGCCGGCCGAGATGCCCTTTGAGACCACCGTGCTGCGCGTGTTCTTGCCGATATGGATCATCTTGGTTCCGGTATCGGCCTGCTGGTAGTTATTGGTGAGCGCCACGGAGTAGAACTCGCCCACCGAGTTGTCGCCCTGCAAGATGCAGCCGGGATACTTCCAGGTGACGGCTGATCCGGTCTCGACCTGCGTCCACGAAATCTTCGAGTTTACGCCCTGGCACTTGCCGCGCTTAGTAACGAAGTTGTAAATCCCGCCGCGGCCTTCCTTGTCGCCGGGATACCAGTTCTGCACCGTCGAGTACTTGATCTGCGCATTGTCCAGCGCGACCAACTCCACCACCGCCGCATGCAACTGGTTCGTGTCGCGAATGGGCGCGGTGCAGCCTTCGAGATAGCTGACCGACGCACCTTCGTCGGCGACGATCAGCGTGCGCTCAAACTGGCCGGTCTCGGCTGCGTTGATGCGGAAATAGGTCGACAGCTCCATCGGGCAACGGACACCCTTAGGGACGTAGACGAACGATCCGTCGGTGAAGACCGCTGCGTTCAGCGCTGCGAAGAAGTTGTCGGTATAGGGAACGACCGATCCCAGATATTTCTTCACCAGCTCCGGGTGCTTCTGCACCGCTTCGGAGAAGGAACAGAAGATCACGCCCACTTCCGCCAGCTTCGCCTTAAAGGTCGTGGCGACGGAGACGCTGTCGAACACGGCGTCAACTGCGACGCCGGCCAGCATCTTCTGCTCGGTGATGGGAATGCCGAGCTTCTCGTAGGTGCGCAGGATCTCAGGATCGAGCTGGTCGAGGCTCTCCAACTGCGGCTTCTGCTTGGGCGCCGAGTAGTAGGTGATGTCCTGATAATTGATCGGGCCGTACTTGATGTTGGCCCACTTGGGCTCGGCGTCTTTCGCTTCCAGCTGAGCCCAGTAGCGGAATGCCTTCAGACGCCACTGCAGCATGAACTCCGGCTCACCCTTCTTGGTGGAGATCAGGCGAATGATGTCCTCATTCAAACCTTTGGGGATGCGTTCCTCTTCGATGTCGGTAACGAAGCCCCACTTGTACTCCTGCTGAGCCAGATCGTGAATGGTGTTGACGTTTGAACTCATTGCATTCTCCCGGAAACGTAACCTATGGTCGGCACAATCTTGCCGTGCGCATCTTTAATGGCTGTGAGCTGGAGGGGATGAATCAGGTCGGACAGCATCACGTTGTCCAGCGCAGCCCGAATCACGTTGCTGATAACCCTCTGATTGTTCTTGATGGGGCAACAGCGTTCCAAATCGCACACCCCGGAAACATCGGTACCGCATTCGGTCAGAGCGATCGGCCCCTCGATGGCCACGATGATCTCGGCAACGGCGATCTCGCGTGCCTCCCTGGCGAGGCTATAACCGCCCTTGGTGCCGCGATGAGAAACCAGCAAGCCGCTCTGCAGCAGCTCCTTCAAGAGCTTGCTCACGGTCGGCATCGGCAAGTGCGATTCGGCGGCCAAATCGCGCGCCGTGTGCATGGGCTGGCGCGTATTGCGCGCCATCAGCGTCATCAAGACCAGCCCGTAATCCGTGAGTTTGCCTAGCCGAATCATCGTCTTCCCTTTAGATGACAAATAGGACTAAATCGGTACGATTTAAGTTTACCCCAACGGGAGGCAGAGATTCAAATCCGGAACTGCCAGGGCTTGACGCGGAACAGCAGACCCGTTCGACTGCGCTCGGGCAGGCTCTTCGACTCCGGCGCTTACTTCGTGAGCTCAAGTTTGCAGACTTGCTTTATCGTTGGCCCCACTTCAGCTTGTTTCTGAGAACGTCGAAGAATGTCCTGCGGATGCGCATCAGTTTCACGGTGTGCGTCGCGCGATGGCAGAGCACTCGGTCGCCCTGCTTGACCGGCATTCCGATCTGGCCGTCGATGCTGAGGAACGCCTCTTCCGCGCCTGTTTCGACGCGCAGTTCGATTTGCGCCTTGTCGGTTACGACCAGCGGCCGATGGGTGAGCGCGTGCGGACAAACCGGGGTGACGACAAACGACTCAACCGACGGCATCATGACCGGACCTCCCGCGGCCAGCGAATACGCGGTCGAGCCGGTCGGCGTCGCAATGATGACGCCGTCCGCCTTGTAGTTAAAGACGAAGGCCCCGTTGATCAGCAGATCGAAGTCGACGAGACGAGAGATGGCGCTCTTGTTCACCACTACGTCGTTCAACGCAAAATGCCGGGCCAGAGTATCCGGGCCACGTACTAAACTACAGTCGAGAACCGAGCGTTCCTCGACCGGGCAGTGACCGCCATCCACGGCTTCCAGCGTTGAGTACATCTCCGCCAGCGGCACCTCGGTGAGAAATCCCAGCGATCCAAGATTGACGCCGAGGATGGGTACATCTTCATGGGCCAGGGCTCGCGCCGCCGACAGCAGCGTTCCGTCGCCCCCGAGTACGAGTGCGAAGTCGGGATGCTTCGCGCCCAGTTCCTTGCGAGGAACCACTTCCTCGCCGTTGGTGTATCGAGCCGTTTCCTGGTCGAGGTAGAGGGCGTATCCGCGCTTGCGAAACCACGCTAGCAGCTCCGGCAGAATGCTGGCCAGTTCCGGTTTCGAGGGCTTGGAGATGATGGCGACGGACTTCATGTTTTTTGGATGAGGAGCAATCCAGTGTAGCGCGATCAACCCCTCGCCGGGTGGGAGCTACAGAAATCGAGCATGCAGGAGGAACTCGCGGTTGCCTTCGGCGCCCAGGATCGGCGAGTCGATCACTTCGACCTCGGAGCGTCTGAGTTCCGCTACAGCCGCCGCGATTTTGTCCACTGCCGCCTGCTGCAACTGCGGGTCGCGCACGATCCCACCTTTGCCCACCTGCTCACGGCCAACCTCGAATTGCGGCTTCACCAGCACAACAAGCTCAAACTCCTGCGACGAGGAGCGAACGGACTCCACCACCGCCGGAAGCACCAGCGTAGCCGAGATGAACGACACATCCATGGCGACCAGGCGAATGGTTTCCCGGTTGTTGTCAGGCCAGAGCTGTTCCGGGGTGAGATAACGAGCATTGGTTCTCTCCAGCAGGCGCACGCGAGGATCGCTGCGTAGCTTCGCGTCCATTTGCCCGTATCCGGTATCGACGGCGACAACGCGGGCGGCGCCATTTTGCAGGAGGCAATCGGTGAAGCCGCCCGTGGATGCGCCCACATCGAGGCAGGTCCAGCCGGTAACGTCGATGCTCCAATGTTCCAGCGCATGCGCCAGCTTCAGGCCTCCGCGACCGACATAAGGCAGGTCGTCGCCCAGAATTCGGATGGCGGCGTTCTCATCGACGCTAGCGCCGGATTTTTCGATTTTCTGACCGTCGGCCAGAACTCGTCCTGCAAGGATGAGCGCCTGGGCGCGCTCGCGCGAAGCGACCAAGCCACGCTGGAGGAGCAGCTTGTCGATCCGCAACTTCACCGCGTCAGACTACCATGAGTGCCGGACCGTGCAGAAACGGACTACAAGAGGACGCAACTTACTTAGAATGCGCCGACTGTAAAATCCGCACTCGCTTCGGTGCACTCAGGTCGGAAATTTTGAATCCGTGCAACTTAAGGTGTATATCGCCCGCCTTTTCCACAACGTTATGCACAGCCGTGTTGAAAACTGTCACAGTCCGTTGATGAAGATTGCAATGAATTGCAACTTTTCCCTCAGCCTCAGTTGCTTGCCTCTTCGCGGACGCTGAGAATCGCCAGCCTTGCACTTATTAGACGTGCGATACAATGACGACTTCTCCGGGGACGAGGTGAATGGTTACAAGCAGCAAGAAGCGCCCAGAAGTGAAGGTCCGCAAGAAAACCACCAGCAGCAAACCGCCAGCCAGCGCTCCGTCGACGACGGCCAATAGCAATGGCTCGTCGCCGTCGAACGGGGACGCACTGCGAAAGCTCTACGCCTCGCTGCTGGAGTGCCGCCTGCTGCAGGAACACATCCGGCTCCTCCCAGCGTCGCACGCGATCGCCGGCCGATATGAGCTTGCCATCGGCCACGAAGCGGTCACGGTGGGCGCAACCGCCGATCTCCGCGAAGAAGACACGATCACGGCTGCGCGCAGCAATCTGGCGGCTCTGATCGCGAGGAGAATGGCTGTCGGCCATCTGCTGAGAGCCAGCGAGAGTCCTCAAATTTGCGGTTGTCTCGTGGGGCTGGCGCCTCTCACGTCGTCCTCGGTTCCGGCAGATCCGTTCCATGCCGGTACCGGTATCGCGCTGGCCCACAAACTGGAGAAGCAGCAGAACGTCGTGATCGCGCTGTGGAGTGAGGAGTCGGCGTCACTGGAGCACTGGCGCGACGCTTTGCATATTGCGGCGGTCCAGAAGCTGCCAATTATCTATGTAATGCGCAGCGCGAAAGCCGAGGAAGCATCTTCTTCACAAGCTACCTGGCTGGATGATTTCAGCTTCTACATCAAGGATTACGGCTTCCCCAGCATCAGCGTCGATGGCCGGGATGTGGTTGCGGTAATGCGGGTGGCGCAGGAGTCGATTCACCGGGCGCGCAACGGCTCGGGACCCACCCTGATCGATTGCAGAATGGAATCCGGCGAGGACCCGCTGACCCACATGGAGCACTACATGAGAAAGCGCAGCCTGTGGGACGACGGATGGAAGCAGCAGCTCGCCAGTCAGATCCGGGCGGAGATGGAAGCTGCGGCAGCAACTGCTGGTGCCTAGCGCGGTTCGCATTATCCGGGATGGGGTGGAGCACTCCTTCAGGAGTGCATTAAGGTGCAATGTTTAGGAAATCGGCTTTAGCCCCTGAGGTCAGCTCCCGCAAGGATTACCTCAGCGGGCTGAAGCCGATTCATTTTTCAACTCGCTTTCATGCACGCCTGAACAGGCTGCGGAAAAAGTCGGAAAAGTAGATTCCTCGCGGGCTGAAGCCCGCTCGGAATAATAAAAATAAACGGCTTATCGGCACGACTGAAGTCGTGCCCTGACATAAAGCATCCGAAACCCCAGTTTTTCAGCAGCCTGTGAAGTCGCGCTCCACCCGGCTTCAGCAATGCTGCGCCACGCCATGACCGTGGCTTACAGCTTCTCGTAGAACTCGCAAGCCGAACACGAAATATACATGCCGCCTGCGATATCGCGCTCGCGGTCCTTCACGCGCTTCACAACGCGGGTGGGCTTGCCGCACTTGGGGCAATCCGTGCTTTTGGTGGTGTCCATTACTTTCTTGCGGTCTGCGGTTTTTGCGATCTTCGCCATTCTCTTCTCCTGAAAAATTACAGATTCTTCCCGCAGGCTGCTGCGGTAGCGGTGTCTACTTGCGTCGGAGTAATAACGTGAGTGCGAAGCGGATAGGCACGGCTGCGCTCGGTGCACGTGTCTTGAGCCCACGCTCCTTGCGGGAGCGGCTTCGACTGCAACGGGTTCCCACCGATGTCTCGGTGGGCCGAGTAAGCGCGCTGGGCGTTACTCTCTACTCGCCGGGTAGCAAGGTTATTTTACATGATGGAAATCGTTTCGTATCTGAAAGCGCAGGGCGCCCGCGACGCCGTTTCCCATCCCCAAGGGTTGCGTGAGAACCTATGCCGTCCCTACGGGACTTCTCATCATTCCGAACCCACCCAGCGCTGAAGCGCTGGGCTAAGCTATTCCGCGCCTACGGCGCTCGATCATCGGCTCTCATACTCCATTGCCAAAATCCAAAGTCTCTCACGTCGACTCTTCAGGCCATGCTATGCGACCATCGGCCGGTTCTACTGAACCCTCTTCATCGGCAGGTCCTTACCGTCGGTGTGCAGGATCATGGCTGTCACCTTGCCGGAAGGGTCGATCTCGAAGCTGTACTCATCATCGGCGATCTTGGAGAAAAATTGGCGCGCGCCCTCGGCGCCGAGTTCCTGTTTCGGCTCATCGTTTTCCTGAACGAAGAGCTGATTCCCTTCCCGCGTAATCGTGAGAACGATCTCCGGCGAGAAGCGATAGCGCCCGACGTATTTGTCCAATACCTTCGGGTCGAGCGCCACTTCGTTGTGCTGCTTCACGGGCGGCCGCGGTGGCAGTTGATTGTAGGGAGTGAACTGCTCCCACTCGATTGGCGTGTAGGGATTCTTCAGCAGCGTTTCCAGCAGCTCCTTGTAAATTCCCTCGCCATTGGAGCTGTTGGTCATGATCAGAATTCCGGTACCGGATTTGTCAAAACAGACCGTGTAATGCCGCCAGCCCTCGTCGTGTCCCTCCTTGAAGAACGCGCGGTCGTAAGGAGTCCAATAGAGTCCCCAGCCCAGGCCGTAACTGAGGCGAATGGACTTGTTCTCGGTCGTGGTCTCCGTGTTGAGCGACGGAAATTCGTGTTTCGAATTGATCTGGACTTGCGGGCTCAGCATCTCGTCGAAGGTTGCGAGGCGCAGGTCGCGGCCTTGCATTAGAGCCTGCAGGAAATTGGCGTAGTCGTGCAGTGTGGTCTGCATTGATCCGGCGGCGTCGGCGGTCTTGCGCCGCTCGGGGCCGAGCGAGCGGCCATATTCGTCGTAGCCGTTGGCAAAGTCGCTCTCGAAGCGATCCTCCCAGACCATGCTGGTACGGGTCATGTCGTCCGGGATGAAGAGATGCTGACGCATCACCTCATTGATCGGCTTTCCCGTCACAGTCTCCACCACGAGCTGCGCCAGCAGGATACCTTCGCCGGAATAGGCGAACCTCGATCCCGGCTGGAAGTTGATGTTCAGCTTGTGATCGTCGGTGAAGGCTCGCAGGTTGGGAAAGCCGCTGGTGTGGTCGAGCAGCATGCGCAAGGTGATCTGCTTGTAGCGCGGATCGTCTGCCAGGTCGCGATAGAAGGTGTAATCCGGCAGGGGCTTCGGCAGGTATTGATAGACCGGCTTGTCGAGATCGAGGGCGCCTTCCTGCACCAATTGCATCACCACGGTCGCGAAGGCCGACTTGGTCAGCGAGGCCGCGGTCATGACCGAGTCAGGCGTCAGCGGCAGGTTCTTCTCCTCGTCGCGAACGCCGTACGCCTTCATATAAACGATCTTCTTGTTGTTGAAGATCGCGATGCCAACGCCGGGGACTTCAGCCGCCTGCATGAGTCGCGTCACGTTGGCATCGATCTCCGCAGCCGTGATGCTGCTGCCGTCGAGGCGCTTGATCGCTAGGGTCCCGGCCGATAGCAGCGAGAGATGGAAGACGGCCAGGAGCACCACCAGCAGCTGTTTTCGCTTCACGGCACCTGCCTCACACGCTTGCATACGAACGTGAGCTGCGCGAAGTTCCTACCCTTCTTCACAAGACGAGGATTCTGCTGGAGATGCGATAACGTCGGGACGGACGGTCCCTGCGGGGACAGGAATACAAATTCTCATCGCACCCAGCCCACTCCAATCCGCGCACAAGCACCCCAGCAGACGCAAAAGCGGCCTCTGCCGGGCACCCCGATGAAAGCGGCGCGGATCAGGGACCCCAGTTCGTCCTGGCCTGAACTGAGCCGTCCCGCATGGCGGGACTGGAATCAAGCGGCTCTCGCCATCTCTGAGTCGCTCAGCGTTCTGGCGGAATATTGTCGCCGTACTCGAACAGGATCAGGCTTACTTTCACATCGTTGCAACAAGCCTGCAACATTTCCCTGCCACCATGTTGAACAGGACCTTCGACCGTCATGGGTCCAGCTCCACTTCCAAGCAAATCTTCAAGGAGACTCTCTGTGACAGCAAACACGTGGAAGAATCGGAATCGTCTGCGCGCACTCGTTCAACCCCTGGCATTACTGTCCGTCGCCGTTGTGGCCGGCGCCGTCGCCTCACCCGCGCAAAACGGCAGCTCATTTTTCTCTCCCGGCAATCTGGTAATCAGCCGCAGCGTTTACGACAACAATCCCAACAACGTTTATGTGGGAGAACTGCTGCCGCCGAACTGCCAGAACACGACAGCCGGTTGCGCCGGGAACGCAACTAACGACGGCACCTATCCCACGGTCTGGAACAATGACCTGGTCGATGGCAGCTTCGGCGTTACCTCAAAGATCGTTCTCGATCAATTTACGGTCGCCGGCTCTCTGGTCAACTCGCTGGAGGTTCCAAACGAGCACCGCATCGGTGTTCCGCTGCTCAAGGACGATCTGGTCACCAGCTTTTCATCCAAGTCCGAGGTCGCTCTGAATCTCTCGACCGACGGCCAGTACCTGACGTTTATGGGTTACGTAGCTTCCATCGATGACATTGATGTCTCGAACTCCAATACGCCGCTCGACGTCGACCCAACTAATCCGGTGGGCCGCAACATGTTCCGCGGCGTCGCGCAAGTGGATCCCAACGGCAACTTCCACTTCACCGAGACCAACGCCTACAGCGGCAACAATGGCCGCGCCGCCGTGCTGAATAATTCCAACGGTGCAAACTTCATCTACACGGCGGGCAATGCCGGCAACGGCGCCAATCCGCAGCCTGACGGCATCATCATCGGCGGAGGTTCGCAGATTCTTACGCCGGCAACGCAACCGGAGATCCTGCAACGTCCTCAGCAGCCCGCCCCGCTGGCCAGCTTCAACATCACGCAGCTCGGCGATCCGCACGACAAGATCGGCAAGGATAACAACTTCCGCGGCATGACGATCTTCAACAATGTCGTCTACTACACCAAGGGCAGCGGCAGCAACGGCGTGAATACGGTTTACTGGGTCGATCCCACGCTGCAGGTTTGCAATGACAACAACGGCGTCGGCTTGCCGCCGACGAACGCGACTCTGCCCACGGCGGCTCTCGACTACGATCCGTCACTGCTGCAGACCAAGGGACTCGATCCCAACAACATGTGCGTGCTGCAAGGCTTCCCCACCGCGCTGCATTCCACCAGTTCGTTTCCCTTCGGCGTATGGTTTGGTGACGCCAACACGCTGTACGTCGCTGATGAAGGCGATGGCGACAACACTTATTCGAATGGTCTGTACACGACGGCCGCAGCCTCGACCACCGCCGGCTTGCAGAAGTGGATCTTCGACTCCACCTCGGGTCAGTGGAACCTGGCCTATGTCCTGCAATCCGGATTGCAGTTAGGCGTGCCCTACACGGTCACTAACTATCCCACCGGTAACAACCCGGCGACAGGACTTCCGTGGTCTCCCGGAACCGATGGCCTGCGCAACATTACTGGCGTCGCGAACGGTGATGGCACGGTGACCATCTACGCCATCACCTCGACGGTGAGCGGCAACGGTGACCAGGGCGCCGATCCCAACAAGCTGGTCGTCATTACCGATCAACTGAGCGCGACTTCTTTGCCGCCGGACGAGAGCTTCGCCACCTTCGACGCGGCGAACTTTGGCGAGGTCCTGCGCGGCGTGTCGTTCACTCCCGGCACCGCAGGGGCGCGTTAGCGAGGGCTCGCTCCCAGTCGGCTGACAACGGCGGCGGGTTCCTTCACGGGGACCTGCCGTTCCCACCCACTGTTTCCGTCGCAAACCAGACGAAGAACCGTACTTGTCTCCGGAGCTACACCTTGGCCCGCAGCAATTCCTCAATATCGCCCAGGCGGTCGCCCACCAAGTTGAGCTTGTGGGCGAGACCCTGGATTTCGGAGTGGGCGCGGCGGTTTACGTCATAGTCGAGTTCGCCGCGCAGACGGTCTTTCTTGTCCTGGCGATTCTGGCTCATCATAATGACCGGCGCCTGGATCGCGGCCAGCATAGAGAGAAACAGGTTGAGCAGGATGAAGGGATAGGGGTCCCAGGCCTGATGGCCAAGAACAATATTGATCGCCGTGTAGACAACCATGAACACGCCAAAAATGATAATGAACGTCCACGAACCTCCGAAGGTGGCGACGGAATCGGCGATGCCCTCGCCCACGGTGGCCTGTTCCTCGATGACTTCGTTGGGATGGCGGAGGGCGCGAATACGGATGAGCTGCTGCGCGGCATGGAACTGGCGTCCCAACACGGCCAGCATATCCATGGCGGCGTGCGGCTTGCGCGTGATCAAGACGAGAATGTCGTTGGGATCAACCTCGATGCAGACGGTTTCGACCGAGGCGATGGCTTCGGTCTGATGCGGCGTCCGCTCCAGCATGGAGGCGAAGCCGAAGAATTCGCCGGGCCCGGGCTCATCCACCACAACTTCCTGATTGTCGTCATCGACGGTTGTGACGCGCACGTTCCCTGACACCATCACATACGCGCGCTCCGCAGTAGCGCCCATTTTGTAGATTCGCTGCCGCGGAGCGAATGTCTTCATCTCCACCTGGCTGGCCAGGATGGCGAGCTCTTCCTCATCCATGGTGGCAAACAGCGGAACCTGCTTCAGCACTTCGACGTCGCAAGCCATAGACCCTCTCCTCGTGGTTTGTCAGGAGAGTCTAAACGCAAGCCTGGCCATCCGCTCTTAAACTTTTCGCCACGGACCCCGGTTCATTGCGGTATTTACCAGAAATTAACCTTGCGCAACGCCCACATTGAATAAGTTGATGGGGCAACACACTCCACCTCAGCCATCGATGAAAGGCACAGACACTTCCAAGGTACGCAGCTCCGGCGGAATATCCGCCGCTTTTGTCCTCGCGCTTGTACTGCTCGTAATGCCCTCGCGCACCGTGGCGCAACTTCCCGATATCACGGCCGGGCAGAAGCCCGAGCCGGAGACGGTGGACGAAACTGTGCAGACGATGTTTCCGCATTCTTCCGACAGCCGGTTCTGGATCTCGGGGCAGATGAACTCCATCTTTCAGGCGAACCTTCCCTTCTATGCGCAGTATTCCGGTGCGCACAGCTTCCAGCCCCACTACGAAGACGCCATCTCTCACGTGGAAACGCTGTACACCGGATTCCAGATTAGCGGCTCAGGGGAAATTCTGGTCGACGCCGAGGAGGCCGGCGGACTGGGGTTAAGCGGTTCCCTGGGCATCGCTGGATTTCCCAATCTCGACGCCGCGCGCGATGCCTTGTTGAGCGAAGTGCCTTACCTCGCCCGCCTGATGTATCACCAGGTGATCGCATTGAGTCCGAACAAGACGGAAGCGGCCCGCGGTCCGCTGTCCACGTTCTCGGAGTTACCGACGCGGCGGCTGGAGATTCGTGTCGGCAAGTTCGGCATGACCGACTTCTTCGACGCCAATGCCGTGGGCAGCGACAGCCATTTGCAGTTCATGAACTGGGCGGTCGATCAGAATGGCGGCTATGACTTCACCGCCGATCCGCGCGGGTATACCTGGGGAGTGCTGGCCGAATATCAATGTCCCAAGTGGGGCTTGCGTTTTGCCGAGGCCCTGCTTCCGGGCCCCAACAACGGCGACAACCTGGAGTGGAACCTGCGCAAGGCCAATACCTCCAATGTGGAGTTCGAACTGCATCGCGGGTTTCTGAAGAAGAAGGATGGCGTGATTCGCGTGCTGGCGTACGTCAACAACGGCAACATGGGAATTTACGATTACGCGAATGAGCAGTACCTCGAAGGCAAGGTTGCGGTGCCGAGTCTTGCCGACCATCCGCAGTGGGTCACCACCAAGTACGGCTTCGGCTTTAATTTCGAACAGGTGTTGGGCAAGAACCTGCTCGCCTATGGACGCTTCGGATGGAACAACGGCAAGACCGAATCGTGGTCGTTCACGGAAATCGATCAGACGTTCTCTGGCGGAATTGGCGCGACGGGGCGCCTGTGGAAGCGGCGATATGATCGCGCGGGGGTCGCCTTCGCGTCCAACGGTATTACGAAGGAGCACCAGCAATATCTGGCGTATGGAGGTCTTGGTTTTTTGCTGGGCGACGGCGGGCTCAGGTACGGGCGCGAAAGCCTGGTGGAGAGCTACTACACGGCGCACGTGTGGCGCGGACTGTTCCTCGGTCCCGATCTGCAGTACATCGTGAATCCCGGATATAACCAGGTGCGCGGGCCGGTGGTGGTTCCGTCATTTCGGGTGCATGTAGAGTTGTGAGAAACGAGAGCGCAAGGTACACGAACTTGAGGTGTCATCCTAAGCGAGCGCCCGCAAAGATTTTCCGACCCGCCTCTTTTGCGGGTCGGGCAGGCGCGGGGTCGAGGGACCCCTATAGCTGCGAGAAACTACAGTGTGGCTGCGCGGCGCAGCAGCGATGCTGGGATTGCTGACGACCATAGGGGTCCTTCGACTCCTCGCTGCGCTCGTCGCTCAGGATGACACTCAGAATTAGGTAGATCACGAATACTCCAGGCCAGGACTTCGTCCTGGTCTGAACTGAGCCGTCCCGCTGTGCGGGACTCTATTCTGGCCTCCTCAAGCTTGTTCGCTCAAGGGAAGAAATCAGCAGCCATCGGAGATCAAGCGAGCCAAATGCCATCAAGAGCTACTACCGCGTTTCTCGTTCTGTTGCTGACTGTGACCGCGCCGGTAATGCGTCTCGAGGCGCAAACCGCGCAATCGCTGGCGCAGGTGAAGAAGCTCTATGTAGAGGCTTTCGATGGCGGCAAGCCAGCCCTTCAGCTTCGGCAGGCTCTCATCAAACGGTTGCGCAAAAGTAAGTATCAGATTGTGGAAAACGCATCCGAAGCCGACGCCATTCTCAAAGGCACGGGCCAGATCTGGGTCAAAGGCTATCTCACCACCAACTGGCGGTCGCCTTCGACCAACAGGCAAGCGGTCTACGGAGGCTATCTGTCCGCTGAAGTTGTCGGCAAAGATAGAGAGACGCTGTGGTCGTACCTGGTGACGCCGGGCAAGCTGATCTGGAGCGGCATTATCGACGACCTTGCCGGCAACATGGCCAAGGAGATGATCGCCGCCAGCAGCGAGCAGAGTTCGCCGAGCGCGGTGCACAAGGACAGTCTGGCGCAGACCAACTTGAGCGGCGCAGGCGCCACCTTTCCCGCTCCGCTGTACCGGAAGTGGTTGCAATCGTTTCAGCAGCAATACCCGGAGGTTCACATCACCTACAACCCCATTGGATCGGAAAAGGGAGTTCACCAGCTCGCCGAGCATGAACTGGACTTCGCCGGCTCGGATGTGTCTTCGCCCGATCTCGGCGACCCTCATATGCATCGTAATTTTCGCCGCTTCGCCTCGGTGCTGGGAGCGGTGGTCCCCATCTACAACGTGAGCGATCTCAGCGAGGATCTGCGGTTCACGCCGGACATTCTGGCCGGCATTTATCTGGGCAAGATCAGGAAGTGGAACGATCCGGAAATTCGCAAGGTCAACAAGGGAGCCGATCTCCCCGATGCCGAGATCGTAGTGGTTCATCGCGCCGACGGCAGCGGGACCACGTACGCCTGGAGCGATTTCCTGGCGAAGGTCAGTCCCGAGTGGAAGAGTGCGGTGGGAGCGGGAACGCACCTCGCCTGGCCGGTCGGAATAGGAGCGGAGGGCAACGAGGGCGTTGCCGAAAAGGTTCAACAAACGCCCAACTCGATCGGCTACGTCGAGCTGGTTTACGCCATCCAGCACCAGCTGAATTACGGCCTGGTGCGCAACAGTGCGGGCGAGTATATCCGCGCCGGGCTTGACACGTTGTCGGAAGCCGCCAGAACAAGTGCGGCGAGCGACAGCACCGGCATGCCTGCTTCGATCACCAACGCGCCAGGAAAAGGCGCCTACCCGATCGCGACCTTCACCTGGCTTGTGCTGCCTGATGAGATCGCCGACAACGCAAAGAAGGCTGCATTGATCGAGCTGCTCAAGTGGGTGCTCAGCGACGGTCAGAAGCAATGTTCCGCCCTGGGATACGCACCGCTGCCGCGCGAAGTCGCCGAACGGGAGTTGGAATTGGTGAACGCGATCCAATAGAGATCAGCACGCAATGATTCATCATTGCGGTTTGTATCGGGGCACGACTGAACAGGCTGCTGAAAGAGTGGGGAAAGCAGATTCCTCGCGGGCTGAAGCCCGCTCGGAATAATAGAAGTAAACGGCTTATCGGCACGACTGAAGTCGTGCCCTGATACAAAGCATCCGAACCCGAGTTTTTCAGAACCTGTGAAACCCTGCCCTAATACAGAGTCAGTTCAACAGGAAATCCTGCAAGCTTCCTCGACGCGACCTTGTACACTTCCCTGTACTCTTTAGCGTTCTTGCGAGGAGAGCCATGTCGAAATCGCGCAGAGAATTCCTGACCCACGCCTCGTTAGCTGTGCTGGGAACAGCGGCCGCGTCTTACGCCCAGGATCAGAAGCCGCCGGAACCGACGCCCGGCGCGCCACCGGCATTCGGTACCGCGCCGCCGGTCGGGCCGGAAGTTTCGGCGGCAACGTTTGCGCAAGCGGAGAAGCTGGTGGAAGTGGAGTTCAGCAGCGATGAGCTGGCTCAGGCGGCCGGCAACTGGCGCAGCGCGATGGCTCCGCTCTACGAGATGCGAGTGGGTCCGCACAAGGTGGCGCTGGAAACCGCGCTGGCGCCGTGGTCGCGCTGGGACCCGGTGTTGCCCGGCCAGCAGCAGTTGCCGACGCGCAGCGAGTTCATCCGCAGCAAAACCGATTCCGGACCGCTGCCAGGCAATGACGAAGACATCGCCTACGCGCCCGTAACTCAGCTGTCGCGCTGGATCGAGCAGCGCAAACTCACCTCCAAGCGGCTGACGAACATCTACCTCGCGCGACTCGAGCAGTTCAATCCCAAGCTGCGTTGCGTCATCACCCTCACGCGTGAGCTGGCGCTGCAACAGGCCAAGCAGGCGGATCAGGAGATTGCTGCCGGAAAATATCGTGGGCCGCTGCATGGCATTCCCTGGGGCGCGAAGGATCTGCTGGACACTGCGGGAATCGCGACTACCTACGGCGCCGAGCCATTCCGTAATCGCGTGCCAGTGAATAACGCTGTCGTGGTGCAGCGTCTTAACGACGCCGGCGCGGTGCTGGTTGCCAAGTTGAGCCTTGGCGCACTCGCGCTGAACGACATCTGGTTCGGCGGGCAGACGATGAATCCGTGGCTGCTGGAGGAAGGTTCCTCGGGATCGAGCGCCGGACCGGGCGCGGCGACAGCAGCAGGGCTGGTGGCCTTCGCGATGGGCAGCGAGACCGGCGGCAGCATTGTCAGCCCGTCGATGCGGTGCGGCGTTACCGGCCTGCGCCCGACTTACGGCCGGGTAGCGCGCACGGGCGCGATGACGCTGTGCTGGTCGCTCGACAAGCTGGGCCCAATGGCGCGCAGCGTGGAGGATACGCTGCTCGTGCTGAACGTCATCTCGGGACCCGATGCGGGCGACGTGAACAGCGTGCCCAGCAAGCTCGACTTCAACGCTGGTGCCAGCGTCGAGGGGCTGCGCGTCGGATACTTCCCGGCATGGATGAAGGATCCTCCAGCCACTGACGTGGACCGCGCCGCGCTGCAAGCGGTCAAGAAAGTCGGAATGGTTCCGGTCGAGGTATCGCTGCCCGACTGGCCTTACGATTCGCTCGACCTGATTCTCTTCGCCGAAGCCGCAGCCTCATTTGAGGAGCTGACACTGAGCGGACAAGTGCGCGAGCTCAAGATGCAGGTGCCGGACGGGTGGCCGAATACCTTTCGGCAATCGCGCTTTCTGTCGGCGGTGGACTTCGTGCAGGCCGATCGCTTCCGTCGCAAAGTCGCCGTCGAGATGGGTCGCATCTTCTCGCAGGTGGACCTGCTGCTGGTGCCTTCCCTGCGCGATGAGATGCTGACCATCACCAACTTCACCGGACATCCATCGCTCACCTTGCGCGCCGGATTTGTTGAAGTCTCGGAAGCCCGCAGCGATTGGGCCCCTGATCCGGCCCACCCTTTGCCGAAGTTTTCCCCGCCGCGCCGCGTGCCCCACGGCGTGACGTTGATCGGAAGGCTGTTCGATGAAGGGACGCTGGGGCAGGCCGGACTCGCGCTGGAGCGTACGTTCAATGTGGCCAGTGAGCGGCCGCCGGGCTTTTAGAGATTGAGGTGCCCTTTCGCCAATGGCGCGAAGGAAGGATGCCGGAATTCGTAGTAATCGTTGACAATCGCGCCCGTAGATGAGAGATTCGCGCGGGCCTTCCGGAACAAGATTCTTCCGGCCTTCTCATCGTTGTTCTCGTCGAGCTAGCGTGGGGAAAAACCACTCCCTATTCCTCGCATGGTGTTCTCATGTTACCCAGGTTCAGGTTCCATCGAAACGTATGGAGGAAAGCCCATGCACCCGAAACAGCAATTCAGGAATCTGCTTCACCGTACTATGTCGCATGCAGTCAGGGCGGTTGTGACCGTCGCCATCGGCTTTGGACTAGTGGCTATGTCGGCTGCAAGAGCGTCGGGGCAGACCTACCACGTTCTTTACAGCTTCACGGGGGGCGCAGACGGATCAGGACCCTTCGGGGGCGTAACCATGGATGCCGCCGGAAACCTCTACGGCACGACTTACAGCAACGGCGTGCATGGCTTCGGAACAGTCTTTAAATTGTCGCATAAGAACGGGAGCTGGCTGTTCGCGCCGCTCTACAGTTTCCAAAACGTTCCCGACGGCGCCCACCCTGCCGCACGGGTCATCTTTGGACCGAACGGAACGCTCTACGGAACAACCCAGCTGGGGGGCACAGGTTGTCGCGGGATCGGCTGTGGCACCATATTCAACTTGCGCCCGCCTGCCACCATCTGCCGCAGCGTCTTGTGTCCGTGGAGTGAGACCGTGCTTCACTGGTTCGGCGACGTTCCGGATGGGTCCTCTCCGTATTCTGAAGTTGTCTTTGACCGCACCGGCAATTTCTACGGTACGACCATCGGAGGAGGTATCAATGGCAGGGGTGCTGTATATGAGATGAACTCATTGGGCGGCGAGAGCGTCATCTATAGCTTTCAGCAAGGGGATGACGGAGCGTCGCCGCAGGCAGGATTGATCTTCGATGCCAGCGGCAATCTTTACGGCGCAAGCTCTGCTGGAGGCACAAACTACGGGGCCGTCATCGAATTGACACCGACCCAATTTGGATGGAACGAGCAGACGCTACACACGTTCCAGGACTACAACCTCGGAGCCTCCCCGATCGGCGGATTGGCCTTTGACAGCTCCGGCAATCTCTATGGCACGACCATCTACGGTGGCGCACAGTTCAGCGGCACCGTCTACCAATTGACGCCCTCGCTCGGCAGCTGGACATTTCACCTGCTGTACTCCCTTGCTGGCAATGACGGCGAAGGCCCACTGGCCAGCCTGATTTTGGATTCGGCTGGCAACCTCTATGGGACGACCTACGTGGACGGCGCTCACCAACAAGGAGCAGTTTTCAAGCTGACGCACTCCGGCAGTGGGTGGACGTATACCTCGCTCCACGACTTTACCGGAGGCAGTGACGGCGCGGGCCCTCTCGGACAGCTTATCTTCGATGCGAACGGCAATCTCTACGGCACCACCGGCTTGGGCGGCATCCCTGGTAGCTGCGACTCGTCCGGCTGCGGTGTCATCTTCGAGATCACGCCGTAAAGACAAACCTGGGCCAATCGCCAAAACTGGGAACTTGGAACACGCTTTTGGCACCAGTGACCCCGCCGAATGCGCGGTTAACTGCTTTTAAAGAACCCCGCCTGCGAATCAGTTTGGCACGCGGCGGGGTTTCGGCCTGGGTGGCGGCACGGGCGTCGGGACCAGGCGGCGGGCCGGGTGTTGGAC
>JBARGS010000111.1:0-37765 GCA_049798495.1 Candidatus Korobacteraceae bacterium
CGGAGGTCACGCGGACGCGGCTGCAATGCCCGCAGAAGGGATGCGAGACCGGCGCGATGATGCCGATCTCACCGACGCCATCTTCGAAAACATAGCGCCGGGCAGTCTCGCTGTCGCCGCGCTTGATCTCGCGCAGAGGCATGTACTCGGACATACGGCGGAGAATCTCATCGAGCGTCACAACAATCTCCGGCGTCCAGACACGATCCTCTTCCAGCGGCATGAACTCGATGAAGCGGACGACGACGCCCTCTTCGCGCGCGAAGCGGCCGAAAGCTGGAATCTGATCATCGTTGAAGCCGCGCAGAAGAACGCAGTTGATCTTCACCGGATCCAGGCCTGCACGTTGCGCCGCCCGCACGCCGGCGAGTACTTGCTCATAGCCGTTCGGCACGCGCGTGATGCGGGCGAAGCGCTCGGCATCGACCGCATCCATGGAAACCGTCACGCGCGACAACCCTGCATCGGCGAGCGGTTGCGCCATGTCCGCCAGCAAATGCCCATTCGTTGTGATTGCGATGTCGAGTTGGTGGCCCTCCAGCGTTTGCATCCGGGCGAGTTCCCGCACCATGTCGACGAGGCCCTTACGCAACAGCGGTTCGCCGCCAGTCAGACGGACCTTCGTGATCCCCAAGCCGACAAAGACGCGCGCCATGCGCAGGTAGTCGGCAATCGGCATCTCTGGAAACTGCGGCCCGTCGTTGCCCGAGCGGCAGTAGACACACTTGTAGTTGCAGCGATCGGTGATGGAGATTCGCAGATCGCTGATGCGCCGTCCGTGTTTGTCGGTTAGAAGCATGCTGTCAGTTATCAGCCGTCAGCTCTCGGCTCGGGCCTTTAGCTCTTAGCCTTTAGCTCTTAGCAAGCAAGATCGCTCTTCGCGACTCGCTCTTGGCCCTTCGCTCGCCGCCAAAAATCAGCCAGGCCGTCTTTAACGTCTTTAATGACGTGTCATCCTGAGCGCAGGCGGCGCTTCGCCGCCGGAGTCGAAGGATCTGCTTTCGGCCGGCTTAGCGAAGAACCTTCTTTGGCGCAACCTACGCCCAGGCAAAAAACCACTCAGAGTTCACCATTTCGTTTCGATTGTGCGGGAAATGAGACGAGACGCAGGCCCGGATCGAGCCCTGCTGTCGTTTCCTTTCCAAGCACGGGAGGCGCGGACGTTTCCCTCCACACCCTCGGCCCCGCGATCATCAGCGAGACACCGCCGCCGCAGCCATCGGTATGCCATTAGGCCGCGGAAGTCGGAAACAGTTCAACCATTATAGATGCGCGGACGGTAAGAAAGCAGCAGCGGTCGTCACCAGCGGAAAATGTTCGAGTTGGGGATCCTTCAACTGGCCGGCGAAAAGCAGGTCCTTCGACTCCGGCGGCGAAGAGCCGCCTGCGCTCAGGATGACACCTGTGTGAGTGCGCTGGCCTATCTCGACGCACGGCGAAAACCGATTCCGCCCACTAAGTGCTAAAAGTAACAGCCCAAGCTGAAAGCTGACGGCTGATAGCTGACAACTGCTTCCCTCACATCCCCTCATAGTTCGGGCCGCCGCCGCCCTCGGGCGGAACCCAGGTGATGATCTCGTAGGGATCCATGATGTCGCAGGTCTTGCAGTGTACGCAGTTCGATGGGTTCAGATGAATCTCCAGGCCGCTCGGCGTGTCCTGCGCCTCGACCATTTCGTACACGTTCGCGGGACAGAAATTCTTGCACGGATTGCCGAATTCCTTCACACAGCGTTCGTTGCAGATGTCCGTGTCGTGGATGATCAAATGTGCCGGCTGGTCTTCTTCGTGCTTGGCGCCAGAGTGATAAAGATCGGTCAGCTTGTCGAAGGTTAGCTTGCCATCTCCCTTGACCGGACCAATGATGTTCGCTCTCGGCCCGCCGTCCAGCGGAAGAGAGCTAAGCTGCTGCATGCGATGGTGTCCGGCTTCATTACTGTAACGCGCTCGCAGGCCGCGGCCGCCAGTGACCTGCTGAATGCCGGCATGAAGCATTCCCGACAGGAACCCTCGCTCGAAGCCCTGATGGAAATTCCGTACTGGCCATAGCTCGGTTTTGATCCAGCTCTTCTCCACTCGCTCCTGAAACGACTCGAGAACAGCCAGCGAAAAGTCCTGCTTCGCCATAGCGTCGAAGGCGGTCTCGGCGGCTAGCATCCCACTCTTAATGGCGAGATGAATTCCCTTGAGGCGCTGCGAATTGAGGAAGCCGGCCGAGTCGCCGAGGATCATCCAGCCGTCGCCCGCCAGCGGCGGAATGCACCACCAGCCGCCGTAAGGCAGCGATTTCGCACCATAGCGAACCATCTTGCCGCCTTCCAGCAGCTTGGCGATGAACGGGTGCTTCTTGAACTCCTGGAGAATATGCTGGGGATCGATTCGGGGGTCGACATAATCCAGCCCGGTCACAAATCCCAACGAGACGATGTTGTCCTTCGAGCCGTAAATCCACGCGCCGCCGTATTCGTCGAAGGTCAGGGGCCAGCCCATGGTGTAGATGACTTCACCGGCAGCAACGCGGCCCGCAGGCAGTTCCCACAATTCCTTTACACCGACGCCATAGGTCTGGGGGTTGCGTTCGCGGTCAAGCTGAAAGCGTCCGATGAGTTGTTTGGTCAGCGACCCTCGCGTGCCTTCGGCCAGAATGACGACTTTCGACTTCAGATCGTAGCCCGGCTCGAAGTTGGACTTCCGCTCTCCCGCCTTGTCCACTCCTTTATCGTCGGTACGGACACCGGCTACACGTCCGGCATCGAACAACAACTCCGATCCAGCGAATCCGGTGAACACCGTGATGCCGGCCTCTTCCACCTTGCCGCCCAGCCACTTCATGAATCTGTTGATCGAAATGACATAGTTGCCGTGGTCGCGCATCGGCGGAGGCGTGATAGGAAATTTGAATTTGCCGGTCCGCGTGAGGTAGTAAACGGCTTCCTTCGTAACGGCCGCGTCGAGCGGCGCTTCCTTTTCGAAGCCAGGCAGCAACTCGTTCATCGAGCGTGGATCGAGCAGCGCTCCGGAGAGGCAGTGCGCACCGACCTCCCGCGCCTTCTCCAGAACGTAGATGTTTTCTTTGCTGAGGTGCGAGTCGGGATGCCTGGCATTGTGTTCATCAATGAGCTGCGAGAGCCGCAGGGCGCACGCCATTCCCGCCGGCCCTCCGCCGACAATGACAACGTCCGCCTCCATCACTGGGCGATCGACGTCAGGGAGCGGTTTACGAAAAACGATCATTCGGCCTGCCAGAACGTGGGAATTGTTGTGTCCTACCGGTGTTTTCTTGAGTTCGGCGGAAATATACCACATTGTCAGACTGCAAATACGGCAGGAGACAACCAGCGATATACGCAAAAACGCAGATGTAAGTTCTTACACCTGCAGAGCGGAACTCTGGTGGCGTGAATGCTCTTTAGGCGTTCTTTGCCTTCTTCACTTCTTCAATCAACGGCGGCACGATGTCGAACAGATTGCCGACCACCGCGATGTCGGCAATCTCGAAGATCGGCGCTTCGGAATCTTTGTTTACGGCAATAATGCTGCGCGCTCCTTTCATCCCGACCACGTGCTGGATCGCCCCGCTGATGCCCAGCGCGAGGTAGAGTTTCGGAGCGACGGTTTGTCCCGAAGATCCAACCTGGCGGTCCATCGGCAACCAGCCCGAATCGCAGATCGGACGCGATGCCGCAATCTCGCCGCCCAGCGCTTCCGCCAGCTGTTTGGCAATCTCGATATTCTTCTGCTCTTTGATACCGCGGCCTACGGCGACGATGATCTCCGCCTGCGTCAGGTCAACCGCTTGCTTTGCCTCTTTGAACGGCGCCTCGGGCTTATTGCGGACGACATCATCAGGCACGTTAAGGCCAACCGTCTCAACTGGCGCCGGCGCGTCGCCATCCTGCACTTGGTCTCCGCGAAACGCGCCGTTCTGGAACGTTGCGAAATACGGAGCCTCCCCGGTGAACGATACGTCTGCTGCGAATTTTCCCTGGAACATCTGGCGGGTGAACAAGAGCTTCCCGCCCTCATACTTGTAGCCGACGGCGTCGCTGATCAGCCCGCGGTTCAGCGCGGCCGCAAGCTTGGGAGCGAAGTCGCGCACTTGGTAGGTGTGCGGCATCAACACGAGCTTGGGCTGCTTCTGCTCGATGAATTGTTTCAGGCCGGCAACCAGGGCGTCGGGCGTGTAGGGCTCGAACTTCGATGATTCCAGGTCATATACCTTGCTCACTTTTCTGCCCGCGATTTCCTTAGCGATGTCGCCAACCCCATTGCCGGCGATAGCCGCTTCCAGAGCCCAACCTGTTTCCGCCGCCAGAGCCTGCGCGCCGGCCAGCGTTTCCCAGGAAACCCGATTCAGTTTGCCTTCACGTTGTTCGACTACGACCAGGATAGTGTCTGCCATTTGGATATGTCTCTACCTGACGGCGCCGGCATTTATCTCGGCACAAAATGAAATCTCTGGCTTTCCCCAGCTGAGGCATACCTCGCAGCCCGGGGTTCATGCTCAAACCAATGTTCGCATTCCGCAGTTCAGCGATTGCGCGCCCTAATCTGCACGCCGACCAGACTCAACAGCAAGCCTAGCGCGGCCAGGCACGCTGCAATGATGTCGAATCGAGCTTCTCCCAGCTTGATTCCCGCCGGGTGAAAGAACATTACCAGGAATGCGAATAAAATCAGTACCCAGCCAATGATCATTATGGCCGAGCCACTTTCACGCTTGTCCAACGATGACATAGCCGCCTCCTGACTACCGCGACTTGCCACCCTCGTCCCTACCCACAAGCCTTTGCCACGTCACCGGGGCCTATCAAGCCACCCGATGATCTTCCGCCTCGTCCTGCCGCTGCTGCGCCAGCGTATGCTCGAGATCGCGCTGACCCAGCCTGGTCGCGCCCACCGCGCGGCGGTAACGCGACCCCATCATCACAAGGACGAGCCCGAGAAGTCCTTCCACCGCCAGCCATATCGGCCAAAACCACGAGCCGTTTCGCAAGCTGCTGAAGAAAAAGACTCCCAGCACCGCATCCATCCACAGCAAAATCCATCCCACGGTTAGCAAAACCGAGCCCAGACGGCGATTTTCAACCGTATTGTCAATGGCGACTTGATCGAATCCTGGCATAACGAGCAGAGCTCCTTCCGAAGAGTTGTGGCCTGTCCGGTTAGATGCCGGCCGCTGGAATGCTCGCAGTGGCCCTTCTCTGAATCAAGTTATGAACGCCCGGAACGCCTGTGCTCTTCCTCGCTTACAGGACTCTCATCTCGTTGCGCAGCTTTTCCACCAACTTCTTTGCGATCTCCCCCGGAGGTCCCTCCAGAACCTCGGTTTTCTTCGTCTTCTGTGGAATGTACAGCTTCTCGATCTTCTGCAGGTTCTCGCTCAATGCCGCTTTGACTTCGTCGAAAGCGACCTTTTTCAGCGGCTTGTTTTTCGCCTGTTTGATGCCGATCAGTGTGGCATAGCGCAGTTTATTGATGCCCGACTGGATGGTAAGCAGTGCGGGCAGCGGCATATCGACAAATTGGAAGAACCCAGCTTCCAGCTCCCGCTTCACGCGAATTCCGCTATCGCTCTTTTCGATCTGCATGATGATGGTGGCATGCGGCCAGCCCAGCAACTCAGCCAGAATAACGCCGGTTTGCGCAAAACCGTAGTCGTCCGACTGCAAGCCGGTAAAAATCAAATCGAAACTCTCGTCCTTGATCGCGGCGGCAAAAGCTTTCGCTGTATTGAAGGCATCGAGAGTAACAAAACCGTCGCCTTCCAAATGGATCGCTCGATCGGCGCCCTTGGCCAACGCTTCCCGCAGTACCTGCTGCGCCCGTGCCGGCCCGCTGGTGATGACTACAACCTCGCCGCCATGCTTTTCCTTCTGGCGTAAGGCCTCTTCCAGCGCGTAGGCGTCAGGCTCGTTGACCTCGTACGAAACATCTTCGCGAATCCAGGCGCCGCTCTCGTTCAGCTTTAACGGAGCATCTTTCTGCGGCACCTGCTTCATGCAGACCAGAATCTTCACCGGCACTCCTCAGGTTCTACCAATGCCTTTGTAACACACGCGAAACGGGCAAGTATAAACGAGCGGCAAAGAGATGGGAAACGATCACACACAGCGTCCCAAACTGGGAACACGACGAGACGATTTCCCCAGGGTAACTGCCATACTTGCGGCAAGTACAGGCTGTACACATGCTGCACTTCAAAGAAATGAACTACGGAGGCCGCGCAGATTTTACTTCGTATGCGCGATTGCCCCCGAATCGGTCGGGCAGCGTACTCTTCCAGGGATTCTAACCGTAGAACTCTGCTATCGGGCTCACGACGCGCTGCTGCTCGTCCTCGCGCAGCTCGGGGAAGATCGGCAGCGCCAGCACTTCTTTCGCTGCGCGTTCCGACTCGGGCAGATCGCCAGCCCGATACCCCAGATAGGCGAAACACTCCTGCAAGTGCAGTGGGACAGGGTAGTAGATCTCGCTGCCAATTCCGCGCTCAGTTAAGAACTTTCGTAACTCGTCCCGGTGCAGAGCGCGAATCACGAATTGGTGGTAGATGTGGTGGGCGTCAGGCGAGGAGGCCAGCAAAGCCACGGGCGCCTGCTTGTCCACCGTCTGCGCTTCCGTCTTGATCAGCCCCGCTGCGGCGAAGAGTCCAAAATAGCGGCAGGCAACGATGCGCCGCCGCTGATTCCAGTCCTCCAAATGCTTCAGCTTCACCCGCAGCACTGCGGCCTGCACGGCATCGAGCCGGCAGTTCCAGCCGATTTCCTCGTGGTAATAACGTTGGCGGCTGCCATGATTGCGCAGGCGGCGAACATGATCCGCCAGCTCTTCGTCGTCGGTGGTAACGCAACCGGCGTCGCCGGCGGCGCTCAGGTTCTTGGTGGGATAAAAACTGAAGCCGGCAGCCTTGCCCAGCCCTCCCGCCTTCTTGCCGCGCCACGCCGCACCGAAGGCCTGCGCCGCATCTTCGACAATGGCGACTTCGTGGTCCTGCGCAGACTTGCCCAACGCGTCCATGTCAGCGCATTGTCCATACAAGTGCACCGGCATGACAGCTCGAACCTGCCTGCGCGCCCGCTTCAGAGCAGCCTCCACTCGGGACGGATCGATGTTCAGGGTCGCTGGATCGATGTCGACCAAAACTGGAGTGGCGCCACAGCGCACAATCGAACTCACTGAGGCGAAAAAGCTGAAGGGCGTGGTGATGACGCTGGTGCCCGGCTCGACTCCGCTGGCGGTCAGCGCCAGCCATAACGCATCCGTTCCCGACGAACAGCCGACACTGGCGCGAACACCCAGGTACTCCGCCGATTCCCGCTCGAAGCCATCCAACTCCGGTCCGCCAATGAAATGCTGGCTGGTCAGCACCCGCTCGATGGCCGCTTGCACGTCATCCCTGATTGCCTCGTACTGCCGGCGCAGGTCGAGCATTGGGACCGGCTCGTAAGGGGCCGCTCCGGCCGAGGCGGCAGAAACTTGAATCGAGTCCTGAGGCATAGTCAAACCTCGATTCTAACAGCGGAAATCGCTGCATCAGCGGCCGGCGAAGATGATGTAATGACTCGCCGCGCCCATGAAGAAGAGCATGGGGAATGACAACCAGAAGTTTACTCGCGAGCAGAGGAGGGTCAGTCGGGCCAGTTTCGCCGCCTCCGGCGGCATCGCGGTCCCCTTGGCGCCATTTTCTTCGGACCAGCGAATCATCTTCTTCTGCATGCGCCAGATGATGCCCCACACGTTCAGCATCATGAACCAGCCCAGCCCGCCGCCAATCCCGATCGCCAGAGCTCGATTGCTTTCCCAACCCTGCTGATTCAGGCTCAGAAAAATATAAGCCGCCAAAACAACTGCCACCGACACAATGATTCCCAATACGGGACCTTTCCTGAGTACCTCCGCCGGCGACATCAACGCACCCATTTCCACGGCGAAGGCCAGCGTCCAAATCACAAAAAAACTCCCGATCATGCCGCCGGCCGAGGCGGTCTGTCCCATGGCGATGGCGTTGCGAGCATCGGTCGCGACGATGTGGTTCCAGTAGGCGATCCCTACCAGCACCGTAACCACCGCACTCCAGCGGAACCACCACAGCGCCCTTGGCATCAGCTTGGGGACCACCAGGCTGCGTTGTTTGGCGTCTAAATCCTGCATGAATGGCACATTAACGAGGTTGAAAAAGTAGAGTAGCCCTACCCAGGTGATCCCGGCCACCAGGTGTATCCATCGTAGAACGATGAGGGCAGTCGGTTCCGCACCCGGAAAATCGAGGCGGGGAGCAAGAAAAGTGGACGCCAGAAATAAATCTCTCATCTCATTCTCCAAGGCGGTCAGCCCGCGATCCCCGAGTCAGGCCGGCGGTCCGGGTGTGTGCGCGAAATTCTACATCACTCGTCTGTGTGCTTGTGGCTATTGAAAAGGTTTCATGGCCGTCTTATCGTAAAGTGGCTACAATTGTTTGACGGTTAGGATTATTGGTTGTGGACGACCATGTCTACAGACCCGGGGTCGTGAGGGGCCGCGAACTCTGGGGCTGCTGCACGTTGCGGATTTCCGGAGAAGGTGTCCCATGGATAGCAAGCCAGCACAAAACATACAGGATTCGTTCCTCAATACTGCGCGCAAAGATAAATCGGTTATTACGATTTACCTGCTCAGCGGGGTGAAGCTGACTGGCAGGATTCGCTCCTTCGACAAGTACTCTGTGGTGTTGGAGACCAACAACCAGGAGCAGTTGATCTTCAAGCATGCCATCTCCACGGTTGTCATGTCGCGTTCGCTGCATGTAGAGCGTCACCTCGAACCGCGCATGGCCATGGAAACGGCGCCGTCGGGCGCAGCGTCGGCTGGCAATGCTGCCAGTACGGCATCCGAGGGTTGACCTATTCGCCACGCGGACGGAACTAACTCCAGAGCGAGTCGCCACGCTGGCCAAACCACGCGGAACCAGCCCGAGCGCGCCTTCCTTGTGGGGGTGGAGTTCCTCTTCCGTCAGCCTCGGAAGCGCGGCACGGTGCGGCCTTCCGAGGCAGATTCCCCGAGCGTGGAGGGATCTGCGTCTTCCCGCTCACGTCAACAACCTGCCAACAAAGTACCACCCTCTGCCCGCGTGGCCCGCGATGCGGCCTCCCCGGCGAATTTGCTTGCGGCTGACCACGAACGTCGCGAGTTCTCGGCTGAGGAAACAATGGCCGAGCTGCGGGAACTGACCAGCAGCGCGGGGGCCGAGGTCGCCGGCGAGCTGCTGCAACGGCGTCAGAAGCCCGATCCCGCAACCCTGATTGGCAGCGGCAAGCTGGAGGAATTGAAAGGCGCCGTCGCTTCCACGGAGGCCAACCTGGTCGTCTTCGATCACGACCTGACGCCCTCACAACAACGCAATCTCGAGCGCGAACTCGATATAAGAGTCGTCGATCGCACCCAACTCATCCTCGACATCTTTGCGCGGCACGCCCGCACTCGTGAAGGCCAGCTCCAGGTAGAACTGGCGCAACTGCAGTATCTGCTGCCCCGGCTTGCCGGACGCGGGGTACAAATGTCGCAGCTTGGCGGCGGTATCGGAACGCGCGGTCCCGGCGAAACCCAGCTCGAAACGGATCGGCGGAAGATCAACCGGCGCATCCGGCATGTGCAGCAACAACTGGAAGACGTGCGCCGCATCCGCGGCCAGCAACGCCGGCGTCGCGAGTCCGCGCCCATTGCCACGGTTGCGCTGGTTGGCTACACCAATGCCGGGAAGTCGACACTTTTCAACGCGCTGACCAAGGCTGGCGTGCTGGAGAGCGCCCGCATGTTCGCCACCCTTGATCCCACATTGCGGCATATGATGTTACCTTCGAAGCGGCAGGTCGTTCTATCTGACACTGTGGGATTCATTCGAAACCTGCCACACACGTTGGTCTCGGCCTTTCGCGCTACGCTGGAAGAGGTGCAGAAGGCTTCCCTGCTGCTTCATGTCTCCGATGTCACCAGTCCTACCGCAGCCGAACAGCAGACCCAGGTCGAAGAGGTGTTGCGGGAACTCGAATCGGCGGACAAACCTCGCATTTACGTGATGAACAAGGTGGATCTGCTGCCGGAGAAGAAGCGCGAGAGTCTGCGCGACGCCGACAATGTGGCATACGTATCAGCTACGACCGGAGCCGGCCTGGAGAAGCTGCGGGCGCTGATCGATGCCAGTATCGCGGAAGATCCAATACGCAGCGCGCGCCTTCGCGTGCCGCAGGCGGAGGGGAAGGCCCTCGCCACGCTCGACGCGAAAGCGCGCATCCTCTCCCGCGAATACCGCGAAGGCTACGTCGAGATGGAAGTACAGGCGCCAGAGTCGCTACTGCGCAGGATGAAGGGTTTTGTCAGATCAGAGTAAGTTCAATACGACACGGGTCCGACCATAGGACCCCACTCATGAAACACGGGTGCCCCATCCTAGCCCCGGTTTTGGGCCAGGGTGGGAGTCTCTTTACACCCGAGTGTTCGCTCCCCCACAAATTCCGGTGGACTCGTTCGGCGTCTGGAGCCAGCCAGTAATCATGGAAGGCCTATCATGAAGGTTATGACGTATCGCGTGGTTGTGGTTGCGTCAGATGGCGGTTTTGCCGTCTCCTGCCCTGGCTTGCCGGGTTGCTGGTCGCAGGGAGCTACCGAGCAGGAGGCGCTAGACAATATCCGTGGCGCGATTCGTGAGTATCTTGACGCCGTTACGGAGCTTACGCGTGGACAAGACGTTCGCGAGGTGGAAGTAGCAGCCAGCTAAATGGGCAAGCTTCCTGGGATTCTCATCTGCAAGCAGTGCGCGCCTTGGAGAAAGCTGGCTTCTACATTCTTCGGCAAAGAAAACACATTGTGATGACCGACGGTCAGCGGATTTTGACCATTCCGCGCCACAATCCTGTCAATGCATTCACCATGGGCGGTATCATTCGCGACGCCGGACTCACCATCGAGCAGTTTCGCAAACTACTCTAACCATCGCTAACACCTATACGATCCGTGTACCCGCATCGGCTTGCTCATGCGCGTGGTAGCTGGAGCGCACCAGAGGACCGGACTCGACGTGGCGGAAGCCCATCTTCAGCGATTCTTCCTTCAGAAAGCGGAATTCCTCCGGCGGATAGAGCCGCGCGACAGGCAGGTGGTCTTTCGACGGCCGCAAATACTGGCCGATCGTGAGGATATCGACTTTGCGCGCGGCCAGATCGCGAAAGACTTCGAGCAGTTCGTCCATACTCTCACCCAATCCGGCCATCAGCCCGGTCTTCGTGGGGATCGCCGGATTCATCTCTTTGGCGCGTTCCAGCAAGCGAAGGGTGCGCTCGTAGCGTGCGCCCGAGCGGGCCGCGCGATACAACCGCGGCACGGTTTCCGTGTTGTGATTCAGAATGTCGGGCTTGGCATCCATCACGATGCGCAGCGGCTCTTCCAGGCCCTGGAAGTCCGGGATCAGGACTTCCACGCGGCAATCGGGAACGCGCCGGCGGATTTCGCGGATGGTATCGGCAAAGACGCGCGCACCGCCCACATTGTCATCGTCGCGGTTGACGCTGGTGACGACAGCGAACTTCAGCGCCAGCTTTTCCACCGCTTCGGCGACGCGGCTCGGCTCGTCGAAATCAATAGGCAGCGGACGCCCCTTGGGCACGGCGCAAAAGCCGCAGCGCCGGGTACACACATTGCCCAGCAACATGAAGGTCGCGGTGCGATGGTTCCAGCACTCGCCGATGTTGGGACAATGCGCCGATTCGCAAACTGTGTGCAGTTCCAGCTTGCGCGCCAGCGTCTTCAGGCTGTGATAGTTCTCGCCCATGGGCGCGCGCGCCTTCAGCCATTCCGGCTTGGGAGCAGGCTGGCGCGGCCCAATGTCAATCTGGATCAGTTCAGGAGCAGTTGCCATGCGATGGATCTATTGTAACGCGTTGAAGAAGCTGTCAGCCGTCAGCTATCAGTCGTCAGTTGGTTCGATGTTTTGTCTGGTGTTCGGATTCGAATAGGTGTTACCAGCAGGAGCACGGACTCCCCTTGGCCGCTTTGGCTGAAAGCTGATAGCTGACAGCTGATAGCTATCTACAACGTATGCAAATACGCCAGCAGATCGTCGAACTGCTGCTGCGTAAGCTTCTGCTGGAAGGCTGGCATCTTGGCCCGTCCCAGCAGGATGATGTCGCTGACGCGATCGTCGTTCGCCGGCATGCCGTTTGTCATGAAAGGCTTCTTGAAGAGCCCATGCAGACTGGGTCCACGAAGATTGTGGGTGCTGTAGGCGTAATGACAATCGCCGCAGCGCGTGTCATAAACGCGGCGCCCCATCGCCTGCTGCACGTTCAGTCCAAGCTCCGCATCAGTCCGGCGCGGCTCGGAGTCGCAGCCGCCGAGAATCGCGAGGGAAAGAATTATGGGCAGGAGGGAAAAGAGCGCGCGCTTCAGCTTCAACTTTGTTTCCAGAGTTCTTGCATTTGGCAAACGTGAAGGCCGACGCTGCGCCCTCCATCGGAGTTAGAATACACCTCGCATGACGGTCGCCATCAAGCGCGTTTACGAAGAGCCGTCGCCGCAGGACGGGTTACGCGTGCTGGTGGATCGCCTGTGGCCGCGGGGACTAAAGAAAGACGATGCCGCGCTGGATGCGTGGCTGAAGGACCTGGCTCCTTCGAACGAGTTGCGCAAGTGGTATCACGCCCACCCAGAACAATGGAGCAAGTTCCGCGAGAGATATCTTAAGGAGCTTGCTTCGGAGACAGCCACAACAGCGCTCGAGGAACTTTACCGCCTGCGCAGTCAGCGTCGCCGTCTTACGCTGTTATTTGCGTCGAAGAACGAAGAGCGCAACAACGCGACCGTGCTTAAGCAATTGGTCGACGGCGAGCGCAAGCCGCCTACAGGGACGGGACCCATTCGAGCCGCTTCAGGGCGGCTGGCTCGCGTCGCTCAACGCCGATAGCCGGGCCAGTGATTCTCATCCACTTTCCTGCTGTTTCCTCAGCCTTCTGGTCTCCGCCAGCAACGCCATGCTGTGCATCAGATTCTGCATGGTGACGATGCCCACCAGCCGCTGCTGATCGACGACGGGAATCATGTTAAGTCCGCGTCCGCCGAGCTTGCGGAAGGCGGAAGCCAGCGAATCGCTGCGCTGCGCGATGTCAAACGCGCGCACCATCGCAGATTGCACATAGCCGTTGCCGCTTAGGCGCAGGGCTTCCACGATCCTCTGCTTGTTGATGACGCCGACCATGTCGCTGCCGCGCACCACGGGGAAGTCGTCCTGCAACGTGTGCACTGCCTTATGCAAGGCATCTTCCAGGGTGTCCGCCGGCGACAGAGTGGAGAAGCCGGTCAGCATCACGTCTTCCATGCGCACGCTTTCCAGCACCGACTGAAAGACCACGGAGCGATCTTCCATCTGCGCACCGACGAACAGGAAGAAGCCGATCAGCATCAGCCAGGTGTTCCAAATGCCGAGGAAGATGAACAGCATGGCGAACGCCTGCCCAACGGTCACCGCGCGGCGGGTAGCGCGTACATAGTCCATATGTTCGGCGAACCAGGCGCGCAGAATGCGGCCGCCATCCATCGGGTAAGCGGGAAGAAGATTGAAGCCGCCGAGGAATACATTGCCCCAGAAGAGCGCACGCGGCAGGTTGCCGGCGTGAACAAAGGGATGCGACCAAAGCTTCGCCTGCGGAAACAGCAGCAGGATGAAAACGCCCGACACGACGGCAATCGCCAGGTTCACCAGCGGTCCCGCCACCGCGATACGAATGTCGCGCGCAGGGTCGGCGCTGCGCTGGCCCATGTCTTCCATCAGGGTTACGCCGCCAATCGGCAACAGGATGATGGAACGCACAGCCACGCCGCTACGTCGGGCCACCAGAGCGTGCCCTAACTCATGCAGCACGACGCAGCCAAAGATGATGGCCACCAGCGCCACTCCACGCATCGCGCCGGTCGTTCCCATGGCCACCGACTGCGTGAACCAGACAAACACCAGCAGGAACACGAACGTCAGGTGAATGCGGATATCCACCCCAAACAGACGTCCTGCCGGAATCGACCAGCTTCTCATCGTGCCACAACAGCCTCAGAATTCATTCTATACACTTTGAGAAGTAGGCAGCACTCAGTAGTCGGCACTCAGCCGGAGAAGTTAGCCGATCAATGGAAGCAATCACGTGAGACGTCTGATTCTCGCAGGATTAATTCTTGCGCTTTCGATTAGCGCGTTCGCGCGCGACTCCAAGCCGCACGGCAAGGTCGTCTCGATCACGGTGCACAGCGCGGCGCTGGAGCACAATCGCGTCAAGGACTCGCCCGATCGCGACGTTTCCATCTATCTGCCACCGGAGTACGAATCTGGGACTCGCCGCTATCCCGTTTTGTACTTGCTGCACGGCTACACCGGCAACGAGCGCGCCTGGCTGAATCCCAGCTACGTTGGTCTGCCGGAGCTCATGGATCGCCTGCTGCAACAACATGCGATCCAGCCGATGATCGTGGTCATGCCCAACAGCTTCAATCGATTCGGCGGCAGCTTCTACGCGAACTCCGCGCTTTCCGGCGACTGGGAGGACTTCATCGCGCGCGACCTGGTCAGTTACATCGATGCGCATTACCGCACCCTGCCGCAAGCGAGCGGCCGTGGCATTGCCGGGCACTCGATGGGCGGATACGGAGCGCTGCGGCTGGGCATGCATCATCCCGAAGTGTTCAGCGCTGCGTACGGGATGAGTCCTTGCTGCAGTTACTGGGACGAGCAGGAAGACAGACCCGGCGTAGTGCAAGCGCAGCGCGCTAAGACGCTCGATGAGATCTTTCAGGCCGGCATGGGACCGCAAGTCGATTTGGCGCTGGCCGCGGCCTTCTCTCCCGATCTTGCGAATCCGCCATTTGGTGTGGACTGGCCATTCGATAGCAAAGGCCAGCCAGTTCCCGCAGTGATCGCCCGCTGGAAATCCAATCTGCTGGATGAGATCGCGGCTGGTTACGCGACTGGAGAACCGCGGCTGCATGCGCTGGGTTTCGATGTTGGGCGCCAGGATGAAAATAACGATATCGTGACCGGTTCGAAGAAGCTAGATCAGCAGATGACCAGGCTCGCCATTCCCCACACCTATTCCGAATACAATGGCACACACAGCAGCCGCATTGGAGAGCGGATGGAGAAGGTCGTGTTGCCTTTCATGTCGAGCGCGCTGGCGGGCGAGAGCGGCAGCGCCGCAGCGAAGCAGGCTGGGCGCTGATGCGCGTCATCGCCGGACAATACCGCCGCCGGCCTCTGCTGTCGCTGCCTGGGCTCGACTTGCGTCCCACCAGCGATCGCCTGCGCGAAACATTGTTTGACGTGCTTGGCGCCGCAGGCAGCCTGTCTGACAGTGTGTGGGTTGATCTCTACGCCGGAACGGGTGCGGTCGGGATCGAGGCGCTCAGCCGTGGGGCGCGCCAGGTTTATTTTGTGGAGTCGGCGAAGAAGCATGCACGATTGTTGCGTGAGAATCTCGCGGCGCTGGGAATTGAAGAAGGCTTCGAAGTGCAGGAACGTGAGGTTGCCAAAGCTCTGCCGCTGCTGGAGAGCACCGGCGTGGTTTGTGACTATTGCTTTCTCGATCCCCCTTACCACATGCGCGGCAGTTACGAGCGAACGCTAGGACATCTATCGCAGTCGTATCTGTTACAGCCCAGGAGTGTCGTGGTCGCCGAGCACGAGAAGCAGTTTGATCCGGGCGAGCGCTTCGGAGCCCTGGTGCGATATCGCCGGCTCGACCAGGGCGACGCTTCGCTGAGTTTTTACAAACTGGGATAAGATGCGTCGACCTGCCCATCTCCAACTCCCAGGAGTTCCTATGGCTAACACCCTGGCACACAAGAAATGGAAGTACGACCTCCATCCCAGCGTTCGTATGGCGCAATCGGTGATTGCCGGAATCAAAGAGAAGACCGGTCATTCGTTGGAAAAGTGGGTGGCGCTCACGAGGAAGAAAGGGCCCGCCGGCGAGAAGGAGCGGGCCGCTTGGCTGAAGAAGGAGCATGGACTGGGGACCAACTATGCTTCCTGGATCGCAGAGCGCTCGACAGGCAAGACCAGCCCCAACGAAGACGCCGGCGAGTATCTGAAGCACGCTGCTGATTACGTCGACCAGATGTACGCGGGACCGAAGGAGCATCTGCGGGAAATCTACGACGAGATCCTGACCTACGCCAAGACGCTCGGCACCGACATCGGCATCTCACCTTGCCAGACGATTGTTCCTATCTATCGCAATCACGTGATCGCACAGATCAAGCCGACGACACGCACGCGCATAGATTTGGGATTAGCATTGCGCGATACGAAGGCTCCCAAGCGCCTGATCAATACTGGCGGCTTTGTTAAAAAAGATCGCATTACTCACCGCATCGAGATCAGCATGATCGGCGAATTCGACGAAGAAGCAAAACGCTGGATGCGGGTAGCGTATGAGATGGATGCGTAGAACCAGAGTGCCGCCAGACGGGGCCAACAGCAGGTCCCTCCACTCCGCTTCGCTCCGGTCGGGATGACAATTCAAAAACGTTGCGGGCAGCTAAGGCTGACGGGATCCGTTACTCTGCATGGCGCCGGGGAACGCGCTTGGAAAGATTGCACAGTGTCTCGTAGACCACAGTGTCAGAGCTGCGCGCCAAATCCGCAGCGCTGATCTGCTGATTGCCGCTGCGGCCGATCAGAATCACCTCATCGCCAATCGCAGCGCCGGGGACGCCGGCCACGTCCACCATGGTGAGATCCATCGAGATGCGGCCAACCATGGGAGCACGCTGTCCCCGCAGTAATACCTCGCCACGGCCGACGGCAAGGTCTGTGGTGCAATCGCTCTGCGGCATTCCGGCCTGGCTGGATACTTTGCGCGACAGGCCATCTCCGTAGCCGACGGAGACGATCGCAATGCGCGCCGCCGACGGGGTAACGTACGCGCCGCTATATCCCAGCGCCCGGCCGGCGGCCACATCGCGCATGCCGATAATGTGGGTTTTCCACGCCAGAACCTGTTTCAACGGCAGTGCGGGAATATCGGTCACCGCCGAACCGTCGCTGCGAACCGGCTGCTGTTCATAGCCGTAGAGCAAGAGTCCGGGCCGCACAAAGTTGTGCCAGGTATTCGGACGCGTGCTTACCGCGCCGCTGTTGGCCAGATGACGCAGCGGTGGATGGTGCCCGTGAGCTGCGAGTGTCCGCAGCACCGCTTCGAAGCGCTCGATCTGGCGAGCCGTACCTTCGTCGTCCTGTACCTCAGATGAGGCCAGGTGGCTGAACACGCCTTCCAGTTCGATCTGGGGAAATTGCTTGATGCCTTCGGCAAAGACTTCCAGCTCCGCCTGTGGAAGGCCGAGCCGTCCCATGCCGGTATCTACTTTCAGGTGGATCGGTACCGTGTGATCCAGTCGGAGGCGCGCGGCCGCCGCCGCCAGCGACTTTGCGTCCTCCAGGCGAAAAACTGCGGGCGTCAGCGAATGGCGGAGTGCGTCCTCTTCTTCTCCCGGGAAGAGTCCACACATGATCAGGATACGGCTAGTGATCCCCACCTCGCGCAGGACGATACCTTCATCGGTCGAGGTGACGCCAAACCACCTGGCGCCGGCCTGCTCCAGCGCCGGAGCGCATTCTTCCACGCCGTGCCCGTAAGCGTTGCACTTCACGACGGCGCAAATGGTGACGTCAGCGCCCACATGCTGCTGCACAATGCGAAAATTGTGGCGCAAGGCGGAAAAGGAAATCTCTGCCCAGTTAGGGCGTGTTTCGATGCGGGAGGAGGTGAGAATCGTGGCCAAGTCTTGATCATACCGCTGCTCTCGGCCCCTGACGAGTGAACCGGAGTAACTACGAAGTTTCTTCACACAGACGCAGAATGCGGCGACCTATAACTAGACAATCTGACGGCTTAAGTCTTTCTTCTTAATTAGAAAGGGCCGCTTTCGCCATTTTCGTGCCAGCAACGAACTAAAGAGCTATTCCCTTGGGGACATCCGTGGTATAAATCTTCTCCATGGCCCTAGTTAGTGCTAAGGCACTGGTTAGGCCCAAATTATGTGAGTTTCTTCCGGCTTTCGCGGAAGGTCATTAGAACAGGCGTTTAGCTGCTGCATGATCAACATTATCATCGCCGATCATCAGGCGATTTTCCGCGCCGGCATTGCCAAAGTGCTGGCGGTCGAAGAAGACATTAGGATCGTTGGACAGCCCCCGTCGCCGGAGCAGCTGCTGAATGCGCTGGAGAAGCTGCGCTCCCACGTTCTGATCCTGTCGTCAAGTTTCCTGTCGTTCCTTCCGGAAATCAAGGAGATTGCCACCAGACAAAAGATCGCGGTGCTGATGCTGTGCGAAAACACCGAGAACGCTTCCGATTTCATGCGCATGGGCGTACAAGGGGTAATTTATCGCTCCGCCAGCGGCACCATTGTGCTTGAGGCCGCTCGCCGGCTGGCGCAAGGCGAGTCGTTTCTGCAAGGCCCGAATTCGGCGGAAGGCGAAGTCAACGAAGACCTTGTCGGGGCGCGGGTGCGAAAGCGACTCTCCGAAAGAGAGTTGCGCATCATCGCGGCCATTGTGCAGGGGTACAAGAACCGCGAGATTGCCATGCAGCTGTACACCAGCGAACAGGTCATCAAGAACGCTTTGCGGAATATCTTCGACAAAATCGGTGTTTCCGACCGGCTGGAGTTGGCGCTGTTTGTGGTTCATCATAGAATCCTGGCGCAGGCTACAGCCTCAGTGGACGTGAACGCCGCCCGCCCGCGACTTTCGCCAGCCTCAGAAAAGCGCCTTGCCATGAGCAATGCTCCTTCCTCCTCAATTCACTGACGGTTGAACTCCCGGCCGTCACGCGAATCCCATCGGCGGCCCCTGCCCATTTAGAATGTCATCCGGAGAATTCATGTGCCTATTCGTCCTACCGTCCATTTCCCTGCTTCGCTGGCAGCTGTCATACTTTTCGTCATGATGCTTCCCAGTACTCTGATGAATGCGCAGGCCGCCAGTTCACCCGCAGCACAACCAGGCCCACCCACGGTTAGCGAAGCGGAAGACTTCATGCGCAATGCCGAGGTTCGGCTGAATGATGTCGGCGTGAAGGCCAGCCGGGCTTCCTGGGTGCAGTCGAACTTTATAACCGACGATACGGAGATCATCTCGGCGCAGGCGAACGAAGCTTTGATTGGCGCCACGACGGAACTGGCCAAGCAAGCCACGCGTTACGACCATCTTCAGCTTCCGCCTGAATTGGCGCGCAAGATGCTGTTGCTGAAGCTATCGGCAGCGGTTCCGGCGCCCGCGCCCAGCGATCCCAAAGAGCTGGCGGAGCTGGCGCGCCTCGGCACTTCGCTCGAGGCCGACTACGGCAAAGGGCAGTATTGCCCGAAGAGCGGCAAGCATGCCGGCAAATGTCTCGACATCACCGCCATCGAAACCATCATGGCTACCAGCACCGATCCCGACGAGTTGAAAGATCTGTGGGTGGGTTGGCAGACGATCGCGCCACCCATGCGCGACCGCTACAGTCGCTGGGTGGAGTTGGGCAACAAGGGCGCGCGCGAGATGGGCTTCGGCGATCTGGGTGCGATGTGGCGCGCCGGCTACGATATGACCCCCGATCAGTTCAGCGCCGAGGTCGAGCGGCTGTGGCAGCAGGTGAAGCCGCTGTATGAGTCGCTGCACACCTATGTCCGCATGAAGCTGGTGGAGAAGTACGGTCCTACCGCGGTCGACGCGAATGGCAGGATTCGCGCCGATCTGCTGGGCAATCCCTGGGCGCAGGAGTGGGGCAACATCTTTCCACTGGTGGCTCCCCCTCAACAGAAGCAGCCATATGACGTCACCGACTTGCTGAAGGCGAAGAACGTCGATGCCATCGGCATGGTGAAGTATGGTGAAGGCTTCTTTACCTCGCTGGGATTCGCGCCTCTGCCCAAGACGTTTTGGGAGCGCTCGTTGTTCGTAAAGCCGCGCGATCGCGATGTGGTCTGCCATGCCAGCGCCTGGGACATCGATAACTTCGACGACCTGCGGCTAAAGATGTGTATCCAGGTCCGCGGCGAAGACTTCATCACGATTCACCACGAGCTGGGTCACAACATGTACCAGCGTGCCTACGAGCATCAGCCGTTTCTGTTCAAGAATGGCGCCAATGACGGGTTCCACGAGGCCATCGGCGACAGCATTGCTTTGGCCATCACGCCGGAGTACCTCAACAAAGTCGGGCTGCTGGCGACGATTCCGCAGACCGACGACACCGGTTACCTGCTGCGTATGGCGCTCGACAAGGTAGCGTTTCTACCGTTTGGACTGCTCATCGATCAGTGGCGCTGGAAGGTCTTCAGCGGTGAGATCAAGCCCGCTGACTACAACAAGGCTTGGTGGCAGATGCGCGAAAACTATCAGGGAATCTTTCCGCCGGTGGCGCGTACGGAAGCTGACTTCGATCCGGGGGCGAAGTATCACGTGCCGGCCAATGTGCCTTATACCCGCTACTTCCTGGCACGGATTTTGCAGTTCCAGTTTTACCGCGCCATGTGCCGCGAGGCGGGATTTACCGGACCGCTGTACCGCTGCTCCTTCTACGACAACAAGGCCGCTGGCGCGAAGTTGAACGCCATGCTGGAGATGGGACAGAGCAAGCCCTGGCCCGACGCGTTGTACGTCCTCACCGGCGAACGCCAGACGGATGCCGGCGCAATGATGGAATATTTTGCTCCGCTGAAGCAGTGGCTCGATGAGCAGAATAAGGGCAAGCCGGTGGGATGGAAGAATAGCGATTAGCTGCGAGCGATGGGCTATGAGCAACTAGAGCTCATCTCATAAATCGTTTCGGTTCGTATCAGGGCACGACCTTTAGTCGTGCCGAACGAACCCTAGTAAATAGCCAGGGCTTTAGCCCCTGCAAAATCAAGATTCAGCAGGGGCTGAAGCCCAGCCATAACTTGTCTGGTCCGGCACGTCTGAAGACGTGCCCTGATACAAAGCGATTTATGAGATGGCTTCTAGCTACGAGGAATAGGAGATATCTAACAGTCTCATAAACCGCTTTGTAACGCCTGGCGCTGTATCACCGAAGGAGAGTGCCTATGCCGATTGAACAACACAACGCGACGCACCGGTTCACAGTCATCCTTGAGAAGGAGGACGAGGGCGGCTATCACGTGTTTTGTCCGACACTGCCTGGATGCCATACCCAAAGTGAGACGGTCGAAGAGGGCATATCGAACATTCGCGAGGCGATTCAACTCTACGTGGAAACGCTGATTGAAGATGGCGTCCTATTTCGCTATAACGCGTCGTCGTCAAACTGATGGAGATTTTCGCCCAGACGGCCTACACAAACGAAGAATCCCGAAGCGATTTTGAGCTGTTGTTCTAAACCTAGGGAGCCACGCTGAGTCTCCGCCTGACTATTTCCACCACGCACTTTCGCACGCAACGTTCATAGTCGGGCTTGGACCCCGGGCTCACCTAAGCGAACAAACCGCTCTCCGCTTCGGGATTCCGTCTTGCCTCTGACGTGTCTCCGGTTTTCCTCAGCTGTCCGCTGGCTACCGACTTTTTGCGGTTGTCGATGCACCATACACCGTGGGTGTACAGCGGCGATTCTCGCATTGGTCCCCGGACTTGCCGGGTCTTCCTACGCTTGCGCGTTGGAGGTAGCCTGCAAACTGCGCCGGACCACCTTGGAAACTGTCAAAGAACGAGTGTGTTTTTACTCCTCCCGTAGCCGAAGTCAATAGAATTTTCGCAGTTTTAACTTGCTTATTTTCAGGCGAGTGCAGCTCGTCCACAGGGGCCTGCCAGAATTTTGTGCAATCTTGAAATTCATTTTCAATGAGCATCGGCCGAGGGTGCGAATTTCGCGCCCGCGCGTGGAATAAGAGATTATGGCAACCCCAGCCGGAGTCACCCACGAATTGTGAGAATCCGGCAAAAACCGTGTCCGGCGCGGCTTTCGGATGATTCGCAAATCCCGCGCTCCGAGCATTTGCTACTATCCAAGCCATGCCGCTGCTCGAGGCGCACAACCTGGTTAAGACCTTCGACACCGGTCAGCCGGCTTTCGGCGGCAGGGCGTCGGGCCAGGTTCGCGCCGTCAACGATGTCTCGTTATCGATTGAACCCGGCGAGACGCTGGGCCTGGTTGGGGAGTCGGGTTGCGGCAAGAGCACGCTGGGCAGGTTACTGCTCCGGCTGATCGAGCCGGACTCAGGTCGAGTGATGTTCGACGGTCATAACGTGTTACGTGCCGGCGGCGGGGAACTGCGGCGTCTCCGGCGCGATATGCAGATCATTTTTCAGGATCCCTTCGGCTCACTCGATCCGCGCATGACGGTGGAGCAGATTGTCTGTGAGCCTCTGGCGATCCACGGTAACGAGGGCGGTTCCGATCGCCGGCAACGTGCCGCCGAGGTGATGCGCGCGGTAGGACTCGACGCCTCCGCTCTGCCGCGGTATCCGCACGAGTTCAGCGGCGGGCAGCGGCAGCGCATCGGTATCGCGCGCGCATTGGTGCTGCGGCCGCGCTTCATCGTGGCCGATGAGCCGGTGTCCGCGCTCGACGTCAGCGTAGGCGCGCAAATTGTGAACTTGTTGCAGCGGCTGCAGCGGGAGTTTCAGCTGACTTATCTCTTCATCTCCCATTCCATGCCAATCGTCCGCTACCTGGCCGACCGAATCGCGGTGATGCAGGCCGGCAAACTGGTGGAGGTTGGAGCCACCGAGCAGATCACGACCGCTCCGGCTCATCCCTACACCCGCGCGCTGCTGGCTGCAACGCCGGAGATGCAGGAAACGCCCTCTTCGTAGTCTGGGGTGAAGCTAGTCCGCGGTAAACGCCAATTGCTTCGCGGGCTCCAGTTCCTCCGGACGCTCGCGGAATGCCGCGCCTTCCAATCGCAGAAGGAATGCTTTGGTCGGCAGTCCGCCGCCATAGCCGCCGAGGTAGCAGCCGGCCGCCAGCACCCGGTGGCAGGGAACGATGATGGCGATGGGATTGTAGTGATTCGCCTGTCCGACGGCGCGAAAGCCGTTGGGATTGCCCACGGCGCGTGCGATTTGGGCGTAAGAACGGGTTTCGCCATAGGGAATGCGCAGCAGTTCATCCCAACAGCGTCTGCGGAATTCAGTGCCGCGAAGATCCAGCTCAAGATCGAAGTTGCGACGGCGTTTCGCAAAGTACTCTTCCAGTTGCTGACGTACAGAGCGGGTGCGCGCTTCCGACTCTTGCCAACCGACTGGCTGGCCTGCGATCTGCGTCGGCAGTCCGCGATCGAACTCCAGGGCCACTAGAGCGGATTCCGAAACTCCGATCAGCAGCGGGCCGACAGGCGAATTCATGCGCGAATAGTACAGCGTCTCCATAATCGTTCTCACCAACGCCAAGGGTATCACCGCTCATAGACTGCCGAGAGACGTATTCGGCTGTCTTCCCAATCTCAAAGTTACGCTGAATGTTGCAACCGTCGGAAGCAAAAACCCCCCGCACGCGCGAGGGGTTGGAGGAGAGGCATCAACGGACGGAGATGCGATTAAGGTTGTGGTTGAACGTTGGACGAAGACGCCGACCTCACAGGACCGTTCTGCTGTGCCGGAGCGGACTGCGCGGTCGTAGGCGACGACGATCCGTAGCTGCTGCCCTGTGCCGTTATGCCGGCGCTCATCTGACCGTTGGCCTGAGCTGACGCCAGCTGATCGACATCATTCTTCAGCAGGCTGATCTCGACGCGGTTACCATGAGCCGTTTGGGCGCTGCCATCGGTCGCGGGAAGCTTGGCGTTACCCATGCCCATCACGAAAATGCGGTACACTGGCACGTCATTTTTCTCCACCAGGTAGCGCACCACCGAATTCGCCATCGCCTGCGAACTCTGCACACCTGAAGGCGAGAAGCCCTGCACTTCGATGATGTAGCCCTTCTCGTCTTTCAGGTTGGCGGTCATGTCATCCAGCGCCTGCTTCCCCTTGGGACCAATCGCGGTATGGCCGGACGGGAAACGGATCTCGGTCTGAGTCGCCGGCTGATACTGGTCGATGTTGCCGACGACCTGCTCAACCGTATTCAGGCGATTGCTAGCCTGCAGCGCGGTCTGGTTGGCCTGCTGGGCGCGATTGCCGGCATCCGTGGCATGCTGGTCGGCCATAGTAGCTTTAGCGTCTGCCTGGCGAATGCCTTCCTGCGCGCGCGCGTCAACATCCTTGATCGCCTTGGCATTTTCCGCCGTCAGGTCATCGAGCTCGTTGACGCGATTGCGGATCGGGCTGAGCTGGCGCTGCACATACTTTTTGCGCGCAAAGGGATTCAGCTTCCCCCAGAAACCTTGCCGCATCTCCGGCTGCAATGGCTGATGCGCCGACATGTTTTGATCCGAGTTCGCATCCGGTGTGGTCGTCGTGCCCGATTGCGAGCTGCTCTGCGAAGAAGAAGTCGCAGCCGGCTGTTGAGTATCGGCGGGCGTTTGTTGCGCAATTGCCGGCAACGCCAGGGCAGCAGCGACTGGCAGCGCGAATAAGAATGAAACCTTCATTCGAAGTTCCTCCAGAACTCTTAACGCCTCGGCCTTGCGTGACGGGTAATTCACGGGCCGATGGCGGTTGCCCATCGCTCCAGATGCAAACGCGGCAACATTGTTCCAGTTACAGTTGAGGTGCCAAACTCCCGTCGCTAAAGCTCCTTGGAAACAAAGGGCTTTCGGTGACGCTTATTGCTAAGTAAGGATTCCATGAGTAGGAAGAACCAGCAGCGGGTAATTGTTACAACGAACCAAAGGTCTAACTAGGCAGGTTGCGCAGTGTCGAGAGGTACTCTGCTATTGCTCTCTCTTTCCGACAACGCAAATGTCAGCGCAGTTTCCACCTGATACTTCGCCTCGGGTAGTGAGAGAGGAGGAATAATCGTCATGCTTCCCAACAAGCGGGCGAGCTCAAAGTAGGCGCGACGGCAACTGTGCAGAAACTGCAGCGGATATTCGGGCTTACGGGCACACGCCGATTCGGGATCAACGTCGAGCAGGTATGCGAGATCCGGGGTCGGGGTTAATGTCGTCACCGTGCGAATAAACGCTCGCGTGACGAAATTCGCAAGCGGGAGGTTTGCCAGCTCATCATAGATGTACCGATCCATGATGATGACATCAACCCCTGACCGCCGCGCGGCGCGCACCACTCGCACCAGATGCAGAGCGTCGAGCAGGTACAGCCCATGGCGAACGATGTTCAGGTACCACTTGCGGACGTTCTTGTCCCGCCGCTGAACCGGTCGGCCAGGCGCTCCGATGCCGCGCTCGCTGCCGTAAACCTTATGCACGAAGCCTTCGCGATAGCGGCTGAGCACCACGACATCGTCCCAGAAGGCGAGAGCCTTCACGGTCAAGCCGCGGTTGTGCAGAACACTTTGCACGTTCTCGATCTGGGTGCTCTTGCCCGCACCGTCGAGTCCGGAAAATGAAATCAGCATCGGCTGCAGCCGTGAAGACGAAGTCATGGACAAGTCTCTTTACCGCGCCTGGTGGAGCTGAGCGCTGCCGGGTCTGCTCGGCGTTCCCTTCGACAGACCGTACACCGCTCCCCCGGCAACGCCAACGGCGGCAATCAGTCCCATCTTCAGCAACAACGAGTGCCGCTGTTTCTGCTTGTCGGGAGCAATCGCTTCGCCCGCTGGACGAGAAGCTCCACCGCCGACCGTGGGAACACCTTCCGCAGTTGCGGCACCAAGTGGCTGCTGCATCTGCTGTTCCGGCCGCGGCTGAGGAACCGGCGTAGCTGGAAGCGGCGCGGGCGGTACTTCGGTGTTCTGGTTTGACTGCGTTGAATCCGAAGGAACCGGTTGCAGCGGCCCCTGCGACGGATCTACGGTCGTGCCGTTCTGTTGCCCTTGATTATTCTGTGGCGACCCAGCTTGCTGCGCCTGGGCGAATTCCGGCAGGCCGCACAACATGAGACCACATACGACCACCATGATTCTGGCTAGAACTTTTTGATGAGCAGCTTTCATTGCAGCTCTCCTCGGCAAGAAAAATTCTTCAACTTGGCCCGTTTCGCTTACTTCGAATTCCGTACCGTCTTGCTCACGCTGACGGGTGTGAAAGCCGGCTCGTTATCGCCGGCGGTGTAAACCTCCGCGGGCCGCATTACCCGCTCGACGTCGGCATCGCGGTCATAGAAAAGATTGCGGGCGCGATTGCGAATGTATCTCCAGAGATTCGGGATATTCGTCTGATACCAGCACGACTGGGACATGAAAGGCGAAAAACCACAGAAGACGCGGAAACGGTTCTCCAGCGCCTCCGGCGAGGCCAACACCGCGGCGGTGAGACGATGATTGCCTTCCAGAATGGTCACCGGCTTTTCGTCGTCGACACCGATCAGCAGCACCGCGCTGTCGTCCTGGTGATTGCGCAAGTGATAGCTCAGCGCCTGCACCTTGGCGATAAAATCCCGGGTCCGGCCGCGAAAGGGTTTCGTTTTGATTCGTTTCGCGATGTCTTTCAGTAGGAAATTTCCGCCGGCGACTTTGCGCCATTGGGCGCGCGGGAAAACGCGTACCCGCTCCAGATCCCGCGACTCAATCTGCACTTCCCACCAATGCGTATCGCGCGGCAGCTCTCTCCACATGTGGCCGCGGCGGCGGAACAGCAGCGCCCGGCGCAGTGCATTGGCGGATGCGTCGGCGACGTCCGCTCCCAGCACCAGCTGCTCGAATCGCTCGCGGTCACGGTGGAATTCTTCCTGATAGAACTCGTTCTTCAGGAATTCCGCGATGACCTCCGCTTCAGTAACGTGCCGTAGCCTTTTCATTCAGTCCCCCGCCGGCAGTGGCCCACGTTTTGACAAACGGAAAGGCGACCGCCAGCAACAGCACAACTCGGAGCACCTGCTGGACGACAATGACCTGCAACAAGGTCGAATGAAACCAGGTGATTCCGAGAACGATCAAACCGCTCACCACCAGTTGCAGCCATCCCGTATTGGCGATGCGGCGTGACATCTCGTAGGTAATTAGCACCACCGCGATGGCGTACACTCCGGTCGCCGCCGCATTCATACTCAGCAGTAAGTTCAAGCCCCCCACGTCGCTATGGAAGTGCGCTCCGAACAGCGATTGAAAGACGAGTCTGGGGAAGGCCGCGAGAACCAGGACAAACACCGCGGACATGGCCGTTACCATCATGAGCGGAAGGGCCAGTAATGCTTTTCCGGGTTGTTCCGTGGTGCTCTCGGCGGAGACGGGGAACATCGCACTGACCACCGACCACGCGCCGAAATAGAGAAGCCTGCCAACCAGGGCAATCGCTGCGTACAGGCCGGCAACGTCGGGCCGGAAGAAATGTTTCACCATCAGGATGTCGATATTGCTGATGATGACCTGACCGACAAAGAAGACGATGGCTTGCCGCGCCTCGCCGACGGGCGCGATAACCTTACCCACCGCGCGCGTGCGGAGCTCGCGTGCACTATCGGGCAGGCAAAACGCGAGGATAACCGAACCGGAGATGGCAGCTACCGCGCCCAGCACGCCAAAACCAAACGCGATCAATACCAGCGCGCCGGCGAACTTGACGATTGCCTCGGCTGCCATGTTCCAGGCCAGTGCCTTGAAACGGCACGTACCCTGCAGCCCGCCTCGTTTCACTCCCAAGGGAACGTAAATGGTGAGCCCAACCGCGAGCAGCATGATGATCGAGGTACTGGACAGGCGCAGATATGCGGTCAGCGCCGAATTCGCCAGCAGCATGAAGACGCCCAGCCCCACGCCGATGGTCCACGCCCGCTTCATCAGGTGCTGAAAGACGGCGGCCTTCTGCTCCACCGTGACGGCCTTGGCCACCAACTTGGTGCAGACCAACTGAAACGACAGCGTTAAAGCCGAGATCAGCATCAGGATGGTGACGGCGGCCGCGGCGTGGCTGAAATCCGCCGGCCCCAACAGGCGGGCTACGCCGATGTTGTAGCCAAAGTTGGCCAGGCTCACAAAAACGGAGCCCACGAGGAGAATGATGCTGCCGTTCAGGATTCTGACGTGCGCTGCGTACTGGCAACCGCATCGCGACAGCAACTCACGCCAGGCACTCTGCTGGGCAGGGATCACCACCGCAGTGTCTGAATTTGCGATCATGCGGCGATGTCGGCTCCTCCGGGTTCGCCGTCGACCTGCTCGGCCGGAAACGCCTCGGGAACCGGCAAAGTGATGATGGCCGGTACCGGAGGAGAGTACGGATGTTTGATCGCGTTGGGCAGAAAGCTGCTGAAGCTCTTCACTGCGGCCGTCGAAGTCTCGTAAATTTCGAACAAGCGGCCAGTACGCGTGAGTTCCAGCACCACCGCGGATTGCGCCGACAGTGCAGCCAGCTTCAAATCGCCATCGCGCTTCATGGCGTCCCGCATGCACTTCAGCAGCACATCGATGCCGGCGGAATCAAGGTGCCGCACCTGGGACATGTCGAAGACCACCTGGGGCCGGTCCGAATTCAAGAAAGGCTGCACTTCCTGGTAAAAACTGCGGGCCTGTTTGAGATTCATCCTCTCCGGCATTCTCTTCACGACAACCGGTCTACTACTGCTCTCCATATCTCCTCGCGACTGCCAGGCTGGAGGGGAATTCAGAAGCCTCTGAGCCGGACCCTGGGTTCGTTATGACCGAAGTCTCCAAGGCAACAGATGGTTGCCCCAGAGACTCCGGATCGCAGGCGGCGCTTTCACGATCGGGCTTTGTGAAAACTCCGCGAAAGATTCTCTTAGGTAGGACGGTAAAAAGCGCAGCTGTGCTGCCTGCAAAACGAGAAACTGCACGTAAAGCCGACATGCCGACGAACTTGCCATCGCTGATCTCGACTTCAACGTTGCGCACCAGATGATGCAGCCGGCGGAAGCCGATAACGGAATGCATGACATCGAGACCCGCCCCGACATAGGTGAAGGGAAGGACGGTAGAATTCTCCACCACCGTGCCGCAATCCACCTCGGCCTGCCGCTCCACAACCGTTCCACGGGTAATGAGCGCCGCCGCACGTATCTTCGCGTGGGCGCCAATGAATGCCGGTGCAACCAGGCGGGCATGGCGATGAATATGCGCTTTGGTTCCCACCCAGACGCCAGGCTTGATTTCCTTGCCCACGGGGCAAAGGGAATTGGCGCGAAGAAGACCGTCGGTCGCCAGCCGGCGCAGGTCAGCCGCATTGCGCAGACGGTTGACGTAACCAGTAACGCGAAAGGGTACGCATTCTCTGCGCACTCGCTGGAGATGGCTTTCGAATAACGTTGCTGCATCGGCGCGGCCGGAAGCATTGAGGACGAATAAATCCAGCGACGCGCCTTCCGCATCGACCGCATTCGTCACGGCGCAGCGGTGATCGAGGTGATGCTGTATCAACTCTTCGTAGTCGACCTCCGCGTAGGCGCCGAGACGAAGCGCCAGCACCAGATCGGCTCCGTCGAGCGCGCACTTCTGAAAAGCATCATTGACTGACTTCCAGAGTTCCTCGCCAGCAGCTCGGACTGCGCATGAATGCCGCCACAGCGGAGCATGCTTCGCCAGGGGCTCAATCTCGGCGGGGATTTCGCCAATCACGGTGGTCGCAGAAGCTCCGAAGCGATGCAGGCGCTGCAATATGCGCTCCAGTACGGGCAGGCCGAGTACGTCCAGGCAAGCTGCGGGAATTCCGTTTACGGTTTCCGGTCGCGCGCCGACGGTCTCGCCGGTTTCCCTGCCCCCGATCAGCAGAATCGCTTTTACGTCCATGATTGCCACCTGGGCGCGGCCGCCCGGAAGATCGCCGAGCGCGAAGGAATCCAGGACGGGATCCTCCGAAATCGGGAGATAGGCTCAAGAGCGCGGGTACGCTGCTGCAGGTCAAACGACCGCAGGTACTGGCGAATGATTTGCGGCATGGTCATGCGTAAAGCGGCGGCAAAATTCTGCTCGGCCATTTCGCGCATGTGTTCCGGACTGCTCAACAGCTGCTTCAATTGCACTGCCAGGCTGGTGGAGCTTCCCGTTTCGTAGAAGTCGACCGCCAGCCCCTCGTCCCACGCCATCTCGCGAAAGTCATCAATTCCCGCCGATATGATTGGGACGCCAAATTCGCACGCAAGGTGGGCTACCCCGCTGGCTCCGGTAGCAGAAGAGTACGGAAGTACCAGGACACTGGCCTTGCGGAACATCTTGGGAATGTCTTCTTCCGCCACATAGCCGCTGAATTCGATATACGGCTTGTCCTTCATGGTTTCCGCGACCGACTCGATGTAGCCAGGGGTCAGGGGATGATTGGCGCCGGCGATAATCAGGCGAACGTTTGGCACTTCGGCAACCAAACGCTCGAAGGCCTCAATCAGCAACTCCAGACGCTTGTAGGTTCCCCACTTGCCGAAGGCGAGAATGCAATGCTCGGGATTTCCACGCAGGTTGAAGTCAGGCGGTTCAGGGCGGCCTCCCAGAATGCCGTGCGCGCGAAAGTGAACGTTTTCGCCGCGGTATTTGTCGATCAGCGTGCGGCGGTACACCGGCAACAGCACCGAGATGGAATTGGCCATCAGAAGCATGCGGGTGGCCGTAGAACCTGCCGCGCGATAAAGCCGGGGAAAACGGACGCCGGAATCGGCAAGATTGATGTTGTCCATCAGGTGGTGCAGCGTGACGTGCGTGTAATGCCCGCTCATGCGTGAGAGAACGGGTTGCGTGAGACCCGCGAAGGCAGCGACTGGCTTATTGCCGAAGGTGGAAAACAGCAGATTGAACCACACCACGTTGGGCCTGACGTCGCGCAGAACTTTCAGCAGACGCGCGGGGTTAGCCGGAGAATCGAAGCGCCAGCAGCGATTCACATCGAAGCCGTCCAACTCTTCTGTGGGCCCATCGAGCTCATCCGCCAGCACGGTGAGGCTGAGTAGTGGATCGCGGCGTAATTCCCTTGCGATGTGAAACCCGTATTCGTTCAGCCCCCGCCGGCTTGGCGGAAAAGCAGTAACCAGGCAAATCTTCATGGGCCCCCTGGGCTAAAAAATCGACAAACGAAAAACGGGACGAACCAGGGTCCCGCTCTGTGCCGTTCCAGTGAATGATGGAAATTGCTCTGCCTGTAGACCGACCGAAAACCGCATGGGGTAGACAACTTCGAACTGCCCGGCGGAGTCGCTGATGGACCGGTGCATTGGCTTTATGTAAGTGATGAAGAAACTACCGAACACGTTGTCATACTCGTTAAAGGATTCTCCCTTGGTGTAGGCGACCGTGCCGTCGACGATCCATGTTTTGTTGGGCGTGTATTGGAACGTTCCGGCGGGACGAAGCGCCTGCGCCGTTGCCTGTAGGGTGTCCTGCACGCGCCAGGAGCGAATGTACTCGCCCAGGAATGTCGCCGTCAGCTTTTCGCTGAAGCGGCGTTGCAGTCCGGCATAGGTCGCGGTGGTGAAGAACTGCCGCGGCAAAGGAGTGAACGTGAGATCGCGCCGCGAATACCCGGTGATGAACGCGTTCTTTCCCCACGGGCGTCCTACGGTGAATTGGAGGAAGCCTCCGACATCGTTGGAATCCTGCTTGTACGGCGTGGCCGTAAACGGGCCAGACTCGTGATACAGACTGCCGTTGAACGCCAGCCAGTTCCCAAACGAACTGCTGGACACGTACATGTACTGGCGGAACAGGTTCTGGTTCTCGTAAACCGGAGCCTCGGTGTCGCGGCGCAAGGTGAACTGGATTCCGGTATTGAAGGCCAGCGTCGCATTGCCGATATGGACCACCGGATTCAGAGCTGAATTGAAGGTGTAATCGAAGGTGTTGCGATTAATGACGAGTGCCTCCTGCGGCAACGACTCTTCTCCGGTTGCATTGCGAATCTGGAAGAAGCCGGTCAGCAGCGGGAAGTTGTTGTCGAAGTGGTAGCGATACCCGGTTGTCCAGTAGGTTTCCTGCTCGGAGCGCGGGGGCGGCAAATCTTTGTTGTTCGTGATGCCGAAGATCTGACGGTCCAGGTTGTAGATGGTCGAGTCGTCGTAGAGCCCGCCGGTGCTGAATGCCGTCGCCAAACTGAGGTGGTTGGTGATGGGCACGCCCTCCTGCGAAGCGACCTGTTCGAGTGCCTGCTCCGCCGCGTCGTCCGTGCCGGACATGTGATCGGCCTGCGCCAGCATGTTCATCGCGCTGAGAGTGTCGTGACGCTGGCGATAGACGCCGCTCTGCGCCAGCAAGTAATCATAGTTCTCGTTGGCGGCAGGATCGGCTCCCAGTGGAGCGAGCGCGGCATCCGCTTCCTTGGTCTTTCCTTGCGCGATGTAGGTGTTCGCCAAGCCGATGGCGACAACGTCTTCGGAGGCGCCCGCTTGCTGCGCCTTCTGAAAGTAAGAAGTGGCGAGATCGAAGTCGTGCATTGCCAGCAGCAGGTTCGCTGCTGCCATCAGATTTTCGGCCGTGACCGGAGGAGCTTCGCCAATGCGGCTTTCGGCGAAGGCCAAGCTGATCTGCTGCTTGGCGTCTTCGTCTTGTCCGTACTTCACCATCAGACGCGCGATGGCCAGCCGTGCTTCCACACGATTCGCGTCAGGCGCGTCGAGAGCACGCGAGAACCGGTCCATGGCGCCCTTGCGATCGCCCAGTTCCAGCAACGCGTCGCCGGTGTCGAGCAGAATGTCCGACTGGTTGCCGCCCAGCCGCTCGGCTGCGTTCACGTAGCGCAGCGTTTCGTCGCGCCGGCCCATGTGCGCGTAGTCGTGCGCCATGCGGGCGTAGATCAGGGGATCGTCGGGCGAGATGCTCAGCGCCTCGTTCAGCGCATCGATCGACTGCTGATAGCGGCGCATGTCGTATAGCGTGTCCGCCAGCGCCAGGTGCAGTTGCAGATCGTTGGGCGCGTACTTGATGGCCGCGTGATATTCCTGCTCGGCGTTGCCCAGCAGATGCTCCTGGCGATAGGCGGTGGCAAGCACGAGATGAGTCGCGCCCGATTCGCCCATCAGCTTCTGCGCGTCATTCACCTGGGTTACCGCATCCTTCGGGCGCCGCAGTTGCAGATCGCTAAACGCCAGGCCAAGGTGCGCGATGCCGTTGTCCGGGCTCAGCTTCAGCGCGGTCTCGAAATCCTGCGCAGCCTGCTGCGCATTCTGCATGTCGTTCAGCGTGTATCCGCGATTGACATATGCCTCCACCATCCTGGGATCACGCTGCATGGCGCGCGTGTAATCGTCCACCGCTTCGTCCAGCAGCTGCGAATGCTTATGGACGTGGCCGGCGAGCAGCGGGAAGTTGGGCTCGTTGGGCAGAATCGGATCGTACTTGTCGACGACGGTCAGCACGTCGTCGTAGCGTCCGAGGTTATAAAGGTCATACGCCAGATAGACCGACGCATCACGATCGTTGGGACGCTGCTGCAGGACCTTGTAGCCAAGCTTTGCCGACTCGGAGTAATTTCCGATGTGGAAGAGATAGCGCTCGCGCTCGCGCATGACGCGCGGGTCGTCGTTCATCTTGCCGGTCGCCCGGTCAACCCACACACCGGCCAGCTTGATCTGGTGGGCTTCGATAGCGGCGTTGGCGGCGTTAGCGACGATCACAGGATTCTCAGGCGCAATCTTGAAAGCCTTCTGATAATTCGCATCGGCGCTGTCGAAATCCCTGGTCTGGGTGTAGAGATCGCCCAAAGCGAGATAGGGAACGTAGTCGTTGGGATAATTTTTGGCCAGCCGGTTGAAATACTCGGCAGCCATCTTTACGTTGTTCTCCTCGCGATAGAGATAGCCGACTGCCTCGAGTGCGTTTCGATTGGAAGCATCCTTGCTGAGCACGCCCTGATAGATCTGAAGTGAGTCGTCCTTGCGGCCTTCCTTCCACAACAGGTTCGCGTATTGCAAAGTTATGTTGGTGTTGTCGGGATCGAGCTTGCGAGCCTCGGCGAGATCGGCTTCGGCTCCCTGCAGATCGCCGTCAGAACTTTTCAGCGAAGCGCGGACACGCAGGAATTCGGCCTTCGCCGGCCCTTGCACATCAAGCTTGTCGATCTCCGCTTCGGCGATGGCAATCTGCTGGTGAGCGGCCTCGTCGTCGCCGGCGTCGCGATAGAGCTCGGAGAGATTTAAGCGCAACTCGATGGGATAAAGCTGGCCCTCGGGCACTCCGCCTGCAGGCAGAGCTTTGATTGCGGCGTTGTATTCGGCGATGGCGTCGACTTGCCGGTTCTCTTCCTTGGCCAACGCGGCGCGAATCGCGTGCAGGCGATAGTGGTTGGCATCAATGGCGGCAGCGCGGTTCAGGAATTTGCGCGTCTCTTCCGGATTGCCGAGTTTCAGCTCAGCCTGTGCGGCGCTTAACTGATAGTTGATTTCCTTGGGCTTCTGATTCGCGGCGCGCAGATAGCAAGCGGCCGCCTGCTCCTTGTCGCCGTCCAGTTCATAAGTGAATCCAAGATCGGCCAGCACGGCCGGAGTCATATGCGGCGCGCTCTTTAAGGTCGCAATCGCAGCTTTGTAGTCGTGCTCTGCGCGATAGTAGTTGGCCGCGGCCTGAAAGATCTCGACATTGCCGGGAGCGTGCTTCTTAGCTTGGTCGAGCATCTGCTTGGCGCGATCCGGTTGCTTCAACTTCAGATAAGCGACCGCCATCATCAGCTCGGCATGGGCGTTTGGCTGCTGCGATTCGGCGCGCTGCAGCAGGTTGATTCCTTCCTGCGTATCCCCGGTGCGCATGTAAAGCTCGCCCGCGATCAGCAGATCGTTCGTCCGGTTCGGATTGGCGCGAATTACTTCCAGCAGCAGGCGCTTGGCATCGTCGGTGCGGCCCATCTTCTCGTAGGTCTGAGCCAGGCCGCTCATTCCGTCCGCATTGCCCGGCGACATCTTCAGGCCATGCTGATAAGCGTCGACAGAAGTCTGGTAATGACCCGCAAGGCGAGAGGTATACCCGAGAAGGAACCAGAGCTTGCTGTCTTGCGGCGCGGCGTTGACTGCGCGCTGCGCGTAGTCGGATGCAGCGGAAGGATTGCCGTGCTTCAAGGCGTCTTCGGCGCCGCGCGCCAGGCGGCCTACTTCAATGCTGCTGCCCCAGCCAATGCCGTTGTCGCTGGAAGCATTCTGCTGCGACTTCTTTGTTTGCTTCCCGTTCGGCGAAGTTGCGGTGGGCGGGGACTGCTGGCCGTTCACTTCGAACGTCTGCGCGAATGCCGCTACAGAAAAGAACAGACAGCAGAAAGTCAGGAGAACGAATTTCATTTTCACGTGGACTACCCACTGATCCGTCGAGAGAGAGTGCAGGAACTCTGCTTTGTAAGCTGAATTCCAAGTTCCTCGGATGCGAGTTTCTGCCGATGGGCTGTTTCCTCAGCTCTGAATGTGAAGCAGGTACTCTGGTTTGGACGGTATCGCGGACAAAGAATCAGAACTACTGCCTGCCGGATAACCTCACGGACGAGAAACGAATCGAACAGCTCTGAATGATCGTTTCCGGAGTACTGCTTTGACTTCCAAGTCACCACTGTTCCCATCCCGAGCGATCCCTCTCTCCGCCATATTGTTGATTGCGATGGCCGTGCACGGGCCACTGCTGCTGATGCAGTTGCCGGCAGGCTCCTACGACGCCAACACGCACATCTTCTTTGCGGCGCACTACGCGCATCATTGGTTCAATCCGTGGAACGAGAAGTGGTTTGGGGGCTTTTCGCAGACCACGTATCCGCCGCTGGTGCATCAGTGGATTGCGCTGTTTTCGCACGTAATGGGCTTGCAGATGGCGTACATGTTCGTGCAGTTCATCGCCATCCTGCTGCTGCCGATCGGCATGTATCGCTACGTGCGATTGTGGGTGGACGAGGTGTCAGCCAGCTACGCCGCGTTGGGCTCGGTATTTCTGGGCTCCCTGGCCATGCTGGTGTATCAGTCGGGACAGCTGCCCACTACCGCCTCGGCTGCGCTGGTGCTGAATGCGCTGCCCTACTTTTATGTGTGGCTGCGAACCGGGCGGTTTACTTCACTGCTTAAGGCCGTAGCGATTTCGTGGACGGCGGCGGCGGTACACCATGTAACACTTCTGTTCGGAGCCGTGCTATTCGCCATACCGGTGCTGGTCCTGGCGTTGCTGGACCGCAATGCCGACGATTTAGCCGATGAAGAGCAGGCTTCCGTGGGCGGAGTTCTCGCGCGCGCAGTTGTTTTCGCTGTGATCGCCGTCGCCGGCGTTGCGCTGGTGTTGTGGCCGTATTGGGTGGCGCTGCTGAAGAACCCGATCAACCAGATGCCGATTCCGCACGGCTCACGCGACAACTATCTCTTGAAGCCATTTAGCGGAATCAACTTCTGGATCATCCCGACCGGCGCGATGATCCTGGCGATTCCCTACATTGTGATTCGCGGAGCCGCCGAGCGGCGGCTGCGTCCCTTGCTGGTGGGCTGGTATCTGACAGCGATTCTGGGTCTGGGTGGAACAACTCCCGTCGGCAAGCTTCTGCTCGGCCGCGCTTTCCAGGTGCTGACCTTCGAGCGCTTCACCTTCTGGGCCACCCTCATGGCGATGCCGTTTGTCGGCATGCTGGCAGTCGGACTGTTGAGCCGCTTCCGCATGAAAGCGGCGATCGCGCTTGCTGTGGCAGCGGTGGCCACAATGGCCTGCGCCGTTGCCTGGATCACGATTCACCCCATCAACAGCTCGCCGTTCAATGTGGATCAGGTGATTGCCTTCCTGAATCGCGATGACCACGCGAAGTTCCGCTACATCACGTTGGGATTCGGAAACAACTTTGCCAAGGTCTCGACCTACGCCGCTGCCGACAGCGTCGATGGCGACTACAATTCCGCCCGCCTCCTGCCCGAGATGACGGCATACGGCGCGGGCCAGCTTTATAACTCAAAGTACTACGGCTTGGCGGGAATGGAAGCTCTGCGCGCCGTGCTGAAGCACGCGAATCAATATGGACTGAAATACATCTTTGTGCGCGATCGCTTTTACGAGCCGCTGCTGGCGTTCGCCGGATGGCGCCAGGCTGAGACCTACGACAACGGCAATGTGACGCTGTGGACGAAGGAAGACGTTCTTCCGGCCAAGCGGCTGGAGTTTGTGGGCTTCATGCCGACCGAAATGCAGGGCATCCTGTGGGGCATTCTGCCGGTTGCCTGCAGCTTGTTCGCGTTGTTCCTGGTAGTGCTGGTTCCGGACCGCCGCCGCGTGGGGGAGACATTGGAATTCCCAAGCCGCGTGGTTGGAGAGCCCATGGTTTTGCGGGAGGCCAAGTAAATGAAGCGCGCTCTGCCCATCACGCTCGCCGTTCTAACCGTGGTTCTGATAGCGATGGCGACGGTTCAACCGAATGAGTTGTCGCCGGCGAAGTCGCCGGAGGGAGCCGTGCGATCACTGTTTGCGCACGTGCAGGCGCGCGATTATAACGGCGCGTACTCGTACGTGGCAAAGTCGAGCAATACCGGCGAGCAGGACTTTGAGCGCGATCTGAGCGGACGCGATGGCAGCCTGCGCACTTATTCGTCGTTGCAGCAGGCGGATACCAAAGTGCTCCACGCCAGCGACGACCAGGCCTTGGTCCGCGCGACGCTGGAGTATGCGACCGCGGTCGGCGCCTTCTACGATACCCGCGATCTGAAGGTCATCCGAGACGACGGCAGCTGGAAGGTGGAATGGCCGGTAAAGGCGGAAGCCAAGGTTCCGCCGCAAGTGATCCAGCAAAACTACCTTCGTTGGGACGTGATCACGCGTGGTTCCGATGACGATTGGGGAGCGCAAAATGCGGAAGCGCCGCGGGTGCGGATTGTCTCCATGAACGCCATTCCGCAGCAGAACAGCACAGT
>JBARGS010000112.1:0-2842 GCA_049798495.1 Candidatus Korobacteraceae bacterium
CCAATTCTTTAAGAGCTTCCCGCAGAGTGAAAACCACGCCGTAGCCTGTCGCCTCGGTCCGACCGAGAGATCCGCCCATTCCGACGGGTTTGCCAGTAATAAATCCGGGATAACGTCCGCCATGGATTTGTTCGAACTCGTCGAGTATCCACAGCATGTGCTGCGCGTTGGTCATGACATCGGGTGCCGGCACATCTGACAGCGGTCCCACGTTCTTGGCTACCTGGCGCACCCAACCCCGGCAGATCTGCTCCTGCTCGCGCAAACTCAGGTTGTGGGGATCGCATATGACACCGCCCTTGGCCCCTCCCAACGGGATATCCACGACTGCGCACTTCCAAGTCATCCACATCGACAGCGCACGAACCGTGTCGATAGTCTCTTGCGGATGGAATCGAATACCGCCCTTGCCGGGGCCGCGCGCATCGTTGTGCTGGACGCGGAAACCACGGAAAATCTTCACCGAGCCGTCGTCCATCCGCACCGGGATGGCAAAGTGGAACTCCCGTAAGGGATAACGCAGAAGGTCGCACGTGGCCGGATCCAGGCCCAGATATTCGGCTACCTTGTCGAATTGCGCTTGTGCGATCTGAAACGAATTGAATGCCTTGGTAGGCTTCTTCGGCGGCTGTCCCTGAGCCGATTGTCGCACTTCCTTTGCCATCTCGATCGGTTCATTCACTGCGCTCTCGGGCATGATTTTCTCCTTAAATTCTTTATAGATAGTGGACCTTCCATGTTCCATTAATCTGACCCCATTGAACAGTGACTGCCCTCACAAGGTAGGGTGACCGCTGGGCCCGGCTCTCACTAGAATAGCCTGCGGCAAACCTTAGGCGCGGCCAAACAGTAAATGAGCACAAACCGAAAATATATTTTCTTACAGTGCCCCCCAGCGGCAAGGTTCGCTCGGCGAAGGAAGGCTCGGCGACCGCAGGCTGGCTACCCGTTGCACTGCGAGCGTGTTTTCCGAAAGATGAGGAAGACATTGTTGATTACTCCACCGCCATCGAACCAATCACGGGCCACTGCCCGACCGAGCGACTGCCGGGGGCTGCAGAAATGTAACAACTAAATTGACTGCTAAAGCGGTTACTGCCGCAAGTTCTAAAATAGCGGAATAAGGCAACCAGCCCCAAGCCGCCGGCACAATCTCTTGGTAAGTAAGGACTTCAGCACCGACGCGCACCGTGCATCCCAGAGACAAAAACAGGAGACCCATCAACATAAGTCTCGGGCTAAATAGTATCCTCATTCCCGAAAACGCAGGCAGTACTCTCTGCCCAATGCAAAACACCATCATCGCGACAAACCCAACGGTCAACGCGTGACGAGAAGCTCCCCAGATGCCGGCTGGATCTGTCGCGTTTGCCGCCCAGATGCCGAGCACGGCCGCAATTAACAGCCAGACATAGGCACTCCGCCCGAAGAGAGGGAAGCTGCCGTGAATGCCTTTCGTCTTGGCAGCTTTTTCCGGTTGACCAAAAATGCGTAGCGCGATCATCGCCAGCAGGGACGAACCTAGTAATAAGGCAGTGGTAACGCGGAAGAAACCGGCGAGTGCGAACGCAATTCCTATCACTTGAACCGCAGCCGCGGCTCCCAACAGCCGGTTATGAGGCGGACGTGTACCAAGAAAAACGGGCAGCCACTTCGCGTTGAAGCCCCATACAAAAGGCACCATAAACCCCCATGCAGCGAGTATTAGGAAGCGCTGATCGAAGTTGGACGGAAACGCAGGTCCATCGGAGCGGAAAGCAAGCCACAGACAAGCTCCCAGGTTGAGGAGGAGCGTTGCGAGCAGCCCCAAGGTACCGGCAATCACAACCAAAGCCCAGGTTTCCCGCTTCGCCTTGCCGCTGTCCTGCGGCTTATGTTGCGACACGGCTCGAAAGAAAATGAGGAAGGCCGCAAGCTCCATCGCAGCGGAAAGCGGCAGGAGCACCCGCCAATGCCAGAGATACACATTCGCGGCCCAACGCATCAGAACGCCTGCCATCCAGAGCGTGCCCGAGAACCACGCCCGCCCGAGTGCGAAAGGTTTTAATCCGCCGCGCAACTTGGGAATGGAGTAGCCAATGCCGAGAATAAAGCTGCCAATCCAGCCGAGTACCTGAGCGTGCCCGTTTGCCTGGATCCATGCGGGTGAGATGCTATCCGCCGCACGCCGTCCGCTGATGGAGATGAGATTCCACACCCCGAGAAACGTCCCGGGCAGAAGCATGAAGAATAGGCCGCCGGATATATAGAAGATCAGCAAACGCGAGAGCTGCAGTTCGCGAATGCTGGTCCGTTCGAAAATCTGAAGGGGCGTCTCAGGTAAAGGCATAGCCAGAACTTCCACCAGCCAGCGCGCTCTCGAGCCAGCCGAAATAGAAACTAGACACTGCGATGCGTGTTGCAGTCGACGTCGAGGCCTGATCACTCTGTTACGGCGTGGCGATGCCGCAGAGGCATGGCCTACAGTCAGTGAACTGGCAAAGCGCGCAGGCTTTCCCCCGCAAGCGCCTCTCACTTTCAGATGTTGGGTAGCAGGTCGAAATACTCGTCGTCCTCGTTTTTTCCGCCCTCTCCAGCGCCCAGTTCCTTTTCCGACCGAACGAACTCGATTCGCTCGATCCACTTCACCATCTTGTAACCGAGTTGGTTCTCAACGCGCAGCCGAACTGGAGCACCATACACATCGGGCAGGGGCTGTCCATTCATCTGGGTGGCAAGGAGGCACTCGGCTTTAACGAGGTTCTCGACCGTCTGCGTTTCGTAGTAGGTTCCGCCGTACAGGCCGTCGCCAAAGGAGAAGAAAGCCACAACCTCGGCCTCTGGTTTCGGATGCACCAGATCA
>JBARGS010000113.1:0-22350 GCA_049798495.1 Candidatus Korobacteraceae bacterium
GGGCGCACGATATCGTGCAGTTGCGCGACGACCGCTTTCACTTTTTCCAACCTCGCGTGCAGCGCTGCCGCTCCTTCGAAGTCGAGGTTCGCTGAGGCCTCGTCGCGCTGGCGCTCGATTTCGCGAAGCAGCGATTGTCCGCCGCTGGCGAAAAACTGCTGTACGCGTTCGACCTCGGCTGCGTATTCCTCGTCGGTGCAGCCTTTGAAGCACGGAGCCAGGCACATCTTCATCTCCGAATAAATGCAGCCGGGGAAAGCGGGATCGGGATGCAGGTCATCGACACAGCGCCGCATCTTGAAAAGGTCGAGGGAATCGTTGGCGAATTTCTCGGCGGCTACGCGCGTCGGGAACGGCCCATAGTATCGGGCGTTGCTTTTCATACCGCTGATGCGAGTTGTGACCGTCGCACGAGGGTAGGGATTGTCGAGGATGAGCTTGACCAGTGGCGCAAATCGCAGGCGCAGGCGTTTCTCGTAGCTGGCAGGAAATTCGGCGCGCAGAGTCTTGTATAGCAAAAGCGAGGCTTCGAAATCCGAGCCGGTCGGCGTCCACTCCACCTGGCGCACGCGGTCGCGCAGATTCAGCTTGCGGCTTTGTCCTTCTACCGCGCCCAGCAGGCGCTGCAACCTCCGTCGCAGGTTCGAGGTCTTGCCGACATACGGCTCGCTGCCCTCGTTGCCACGAAGGACAAACACCGCCGCGGACGCCGGAGCGGCGTTAAACAACTCGGAATCGCGATCGGGAACGAACTCGATGCGCTGCGCAGGCACGTGCCTATTTTATCCATCACAGACACGCGGCCGACGGACAAAGACAGAGATCCAGTAAAGTGAACGGCCTGGCATTTCAATTTCAGGGTCAGTGCTTACTTCTTGAACGCGACGTTCACCAGCAGCTTCTCGCCTTCCACGTCAACGACATTGCAGAAGGTGCGATCGCCGCGGCGGGTGAAGTCGAGGCCAACGCGGCTGCCGCCGATGCGCAGGTTGCGGATATGGAGGTGGTCGAGCCAGTCGGGCAGCTGCGGATTAACGATGTTCAGTTCCTTGCGCGGAGCGTTGGGGCGGATTCCCAAGACGGATGCAAGAATGAGAAACATTGCACCGGATGCCCAGGCCTGGGGCGAGCAGGAGACAGGGTAGTGAACCGGCTCGTCGTACTCACGGCGCTGCACGCCGCAGAATAGCTCGGGCAAACGATAATCGCGGAAGCTTTGTGCGGTCTGGTAAAGCGAGGTGAGGATACTGAGAGCGCCATCGCGCATCTCGTTCACCGCCATGCCGTGCGCGATGATGGAATTGTCGTGCGGCCACACCGATCCGCGATGGTAGCTGAGCGGGTTGAAGACGCGCTCTTCCTGCGACATGGTGCGCCAGCCCCAGCCGCTGAACATGTCGTCGCGCATCAGGCGGTTGGCCACGACGCGGGCTCGGTCTTTACTGATGATGCGGGTAAAGAGCAGGTGCCCGGGATTCGAGGATATTACCTCGAGCGGCTTCTTATCGGCATCCAGAGCCATGGCATAGAAACCGCGGCTCGGTATCCAGAAAGCGCGATCGAAGCGGCGCGCCATGTCGGCGGCATCGCGCTTGAGCTTGTCCGCAGTCTTGATATCGCCGAAGGTGCGCAGCAAGGAAGACATGCGGTACTTGGCATCGTAGACGTAACCCTGCACCTCGCAGGGCGCAAGCGGCGTCTTCGCCACGGATCCGTCGCGGTGCATATTAGCATCCCATGAATCCTTCCAACTCTGATTGATCAGACCCTTGGGCGAGCGCCGCTGGTATTCGACGAAGCCATCGCCGTCGAGATCGCCGTATTGGTCGATCCATTCCAGGGCCGCATAAGCATTGGGCAGCAGCTCTTCGATCAGCTGTCCGTCCGCCGTCCAGTTGAAGGTTTCGCTCAGCAGAATCAGGAACAGGGGCGTCGCGTCGATAGAGCCGTAGTACGGACCGAAGGGCATCTCGCCGCTGCGCGTCATCTCGCCGTCACGGTATTCGTGCAGAATTTTGCCAGGCTCTTCATCGCGCCAATCGTCGTATTTCTTGCCTTGGTAGCGGGCCAACACGCGCAGCGTGTCCACGGCGAGTTGCGAGTTGAGGGAAAGCGACTGGTATGCCGCGATGATCGAGTCGCGACCAAAGATGGTGGCGAACCAGGGGATGCCGGCGGCGATGATGTGCTGATCGCCGTCGGGAATCTGCAGGGCGTGAAAGTCGCCAATGCCGGTTTTCAGCAGACTGTCGAAGACATCGTTGTCAGTTTGGAAGCGGGTGGAGCTGCCTTCCCAACGTGCGAAGTTGGCACGGCGCTGACGCAAGTGGTGATCGAGGTCATACACCTGGGCGCGCGATTTTTGTCCTTCGACGAACGGAGTCACCGAGAATTCCAGTTGGATCCGCTTCAGGGGTTCAAGGTGAAGGTCCCAGCGAACTACGCGTTCCTCGATCTGCTCGGGCACCGGCGACAGCCGGACGAACGTGCCACGCATGACGCCGTCGAGGCCACGATAATAAAATGCGATGCTCTTGTCATTCACCACCGGCTGGTAATACTGGCCGTGCTCCTGCCGGGCGACGCCCCGCACCTGGAAGACATCGACGAAATCGGCGTCGAACAGTACTTCAACAACAAAGTCCACCGGTGTCAGATTGAAGTTTTCGAAGGTGAGGCGATCGAAGAAGATCTCCGAAGCCAACAGTTGTTCGCGGCGAATGTGGACTGTGTTTTCCGGCAGGTCAAAGGAATCGCGCAGGGTGATGTTGCCGGTGGTGAGTTCGATTTGCGAGGAGAATGTCTTTTCTGTCGCCGAGGAAAGCACCACGGTACGATGGCCGCCGATGCGCAGCTCGAGATGGCTGAGAAAGCGGGTGTCGTCGTGAAAGAATCCGACATCCGGCGAGCCCGGAGGATAGACGTCCCCGGAAACGTTGGTCGCGCTGAAGGTCTTGCCGTCGATCAGGGTGAGATTTTCGACCTTACGCGGCTCCAGCGATTGAAACGCCAGACGCGGCTCGAGATGGGGCGAGGGAATCTCGACCAGTTGGTCATAAGGAACTGACAGGTACGTGCTCATGCTTGCCGGCTACGCTGCTCCTCAGGCGACAATGGGAAGAGTCGTCGTGGTTTTGCCCAAGAATGGGTCGTCCCCCGCGAGTTCCTGATAGAGCTCGATGTAATCCGCCACCATGCGATCGACCGAGAAGTATTGCTGGCAATATTGCCGCACCATTCTCGGATTCAAGCTTCCGGATAGCGAAGCGGCGCGCTGCGCCATCTCATCCACGCTCTTGCAGACGAATCCCGAGACGCCGTCGCGTACCACCTCTTCCACGGCACCGCCAGGTAACGCCAGCACGGGTGTCCCGCAGGCCATGGCTTCGATCATCACCAGCCCAAAGGGCTCGTCCCACTGAATAGGGAAAAGCATGGCCAGCGAATTGCCAAGCAGCTCATTCTTTGCCGCGAGATCAACTTCGCCAACAAACTCAATAAATTTGCCATCGATGTGCGGTTTGATTTCGCAGTCAAAGTAATCGCGGAAGATGGGCTGCACTTCGCCGGCAATCTTCAGGGGAATGCCGGATCTCTTCGCGACCTCGATGGCGAGGTGGGTGCCCTTGATCGGCGCGATGCGTCCCAGAAACGTCAGATAGTCTTGCTTGCGGTTTTGCAGCCGATACAAGTCGAGATCGATGCCATGATGAATGGTGTGGATGCGAGACATGCGCTCACGCCGACGCTGAAAGTCGCTGATGGTCACAAACTCTACATTGGGGAAAAAGTCATAAATCTCGCTGAGATCGTCTTCGTGTACATGGTGCATGGTGTACACAAATTTGCAATCGGAGTAGCGGGTGAACATCAAAGCGGGAACATTGTGTAGATGGATGATGTCGCAGTCAGCCGCCGCATCGGCAATGGCCCACGAGGAATGATTGAAGTCTTTCAGATTGTCGAAAACTTCGCCGGAAACCGGCCATTGCTGATTTTTGTAAAACCAGCGAGTCTCGACACCTACCGTGGATTCGCCATTGGCGTACACGACTACGTCCACACCAGAATTCTTCAGGCCCTCCGCCAGTTGGCCAATGAAGAGTTCGGTCCCACCATACTTCTTGGGGGGAACCGGAAGAAAAGGAGGCGACACCAGAGCAACTCTCATAAAGAAAGATCCTTATGGTAGGTCGAGCGGTTGGAGTACTGCTTGCGACTGGAGAGCGTAGTAACAATATTTGGATGCAACAAAGGGCTGACGGGGCTGCCTGTTCCCGCGCGCGAGTCTTCCCCGTCAGGACTGGGCCGAAGCGCACTCTGTGAGCGATTGCCGAGGGGACCTGGATTCGACAGCGCGCTCGAATTCCAGAGCGCGCAGACGGCTGGTGTGCTCGGCGAGCACGCGCGCCTGGGCGTTTTCGCCGATGCGACGCACTTCCTCCTCTGTCAACTCGGTGAGATAGCGGGCGACATCGCTAGCGCTCGTGGGCAGCAAAATCTCTTCGCCGGAGGCAAAGAAGTTGTCGAGTCCGGGCCAGTTGTCCGAGATCATGGCTGCACCGCAAGCCGCTGCTTCAAACAATCGCACCGAAGGAGAGTAGCCGGCGATCACCATGTCACGGCGGGTGACGTTCAGGGTGAACCGCGAGGAGGAATAAAAGCTCGCGTGCCAGCGCGGGTTCAAATGATTTCTTCGCCGCACATTTTTCGGCCAGCGTACCTGCCTGGGATATTGCGGACCCGCGACGAGAAAACGTTTCTCCGGGAGCTGTCGGGCCGGGTCGCAGAGTAACTCGTCGATCTTCGGTTGGCGATCGGGAGCGTAGGTTCCCATGTAGCTCAAATCGCAGGCAAACTTCTTGATAGTTTGGGTGCGGCGATGCTCTTCGGGTTCCACCGAGCAATAGAGCGGAACCGCCCTGCCGGCGTGGAAGCGTTCCTCAATTTCGCGCAGCGCGGGCCCACCCGTGAAGCTGAAGTAAATATCGAGGTTTGCAATCTGGGCGGCTCGCAGGTAGTCCGTCGTTCCGCGCTCGCGAAGTTCCCTCAGCGTGATGGGGGTATCGATGTCGTAGAAAGCCTTGACGCGGACGTTGGAGCCGCACATTTCTTCAATGGCAGCGATGCCGTCGGGGAAATACGAGCCGACCATGGCAACGTCAGCGCCGTTCAGCTCCCGCCGAACCTGCGGCAAAATCGCGTTCCAGTTTTCGTAGAGCTTGACGCGGCAGAAAGAGGGATCCGGCAGATCGCGATTGGAGGCGTACCACTCGACATCCTTCTCGAAGAACACAATGTCATGCCCGCGCTCGTGAAGGGCGCGCAAGAGGGCGCGGTAGGTAGTCCCGTGGCCGTTGCCCCAGGTTGATGTTACGGACAATCCGAATACAACGATCTTCAAGGTCTGCGTGCGCCTCCGGCGGCCTGCTGCAAGCCACGTTTCAGGTCGGATGCCAGCAGGCGGTGGAACAGATGCTCGCCTGCCTCGCGGCGGACGGAGAGGCGACCGGCGCCATAGGCGCGCGAGTGCAAGCCGCGCTGTACCGCCTCGCAGATGACAACGTCCTCGTCATTGACGCGCTCGCCGACGGCGATGCTCTGGCGGTTACGCTCGGCGGCGGCTTCGCTGATGTCGTCGAAGTAGAAATCGAAGATTACCTTGCAGCCGTCGACCCCGTCGGGCAGCACCAGGTTGGTGTCCATGTAGCCGCGATAAAGATTGATCATGAAGTTGGGATACTGCCAGAAGTACCAGGCGCGATCACCAGTTCGAGTAGCGCCAGTCGCGGCGTCTTCGGTCGACGAAACCATGGGACTCGACTGCAAGCAGAATCGGTCTTCGTTCTCGATGGTGTAGTGCTTGTACTCCAGCACGCTGTTCAGGCCCTTGTGCAGATGCGGAACGTGATAGCCGCCGTCGAGATAGTTATCGACAAAAACCTTCCAGTTGCAGTTGAGGCTGTAGACGCGCCGCTCGAAGAAGTGCAATAAGCCGAGATTCAATGGGGCGACCCGCCGCATAAGGCCGCCGAGAAAGCCAGCCAGCGGGGCAGGCCGAGGATCAAGATTGACGAAGACGAACTGCTCCCAGATGTCTACGCGTACGGGAAGCAGCCCGTTCTGTGAGCGATCGAAGGAGCCGACGCCTTCGAACTCGGGGGCGCCCTTCAGCGTTCCATCGAGACCGTAACTCCAGCCGTGATACGGGCAGCGAAAGATGCTCGCTTTGCCGTGTTCTTCGGTGACGACGGCGGCGGCGTGATGCCGGCACACGTTGTAGAACGCACGCAACTGGCCGTCAGCGCCGCGAACTACCACCAGCGGCTCGCCAGCCAGCTCGGCTGTAACGAACTCTCCCGGTTGCGTGAGCTGATCCACACGAGCCACGACTTGCCAGGTGCTGCCGAAAACACTTTGCCGCTCTAACTCGGCGATACGCTCCTCGACGTACCAGCTCGCCGGGATGGTGTGTGCTTCCTCGAGCGGGTCCCGATCGTTGTAGGAGGCGACGATGTCGTGCAGGGAACGGTCCATTGATGTTTCTCGTTGGCAGTCGCGGGAAAATCATAGCAGGCTATTGGCTCACGAAAAGAGTTGACGCTCCGCCGCCGTCGTGTTTCCTTGTCCCCATGCACCAACCGTCCGGCAAAAGCGGTTTGGCCTCGCCACCGGCCGAGGTTTCCAGCCATCCGCAACCCAAGCGCGCGCTCGGGCTGCGCGATCTGGTGCTGTTCTATGTGGTCACGACGCTCAGTCTGCGGTGGATTGCGGTGGCGGCCGCCGCCGGGCCAAGCTCCATCGTCATATGGCTGGCCGGCCTTGCGCTCATCTTTCTTCCCCTGGCACTGTGCGTAATGGAGCTTTCCTCGCGCTATCCCGAAGAAGGCGGCATGTATGTGTGGAGTAAGCACGCGTTCGGCGATTTCAGCGGCTTCATCACCGGCTGGGTTTACTGGATGAGTAATCTGTCGTACTTCCCGTCCCTTCTGTACTTCGCCGCCAGCAACGCTCTCTACCTTGGCGGCAGCAAGGGCAAGTCACTGCAGGGAAGCCCCGCATTCTTCATTACGTTTTCACTGTGCGGACTGGCGCTGGCGCTGATTCTGAACATCGTTGGGCTGGACATCGGTAAATGGCTGAGCAATCTCGGAGCCGTTGGAGCGTGGCTGCCGGTCGGTTTGCTGTGTGTGGTTGGAGTAATCGCGTTGAGGAGATTCGGCTCAGCCACCAGCTTCAGCGCGGCGACGATCAAGCCTTCTCTGAACCTGGGGAACGCCGGCGTCTGGGCGACCCTGATGTTGGCATTCGCCGGCGCAGAGTCGGCTTCGTGCCTGGGGGGAGAGATCAAGAACGCGCGCCGCACCATTCCGCGCGCACTGCTGATCGCCGGAGTTCTCATCACTGCGGGATACATATTGGGGACGATCGCGATGCTGATCGTCCTGCCGTCGCAGCAGCTCAACAGCCTGGAGGGGATCATGCAGGCGATTACCAGCAGCGCTGAGCGCGTTGGCTGGCACGGCATTGGGCCGGCGGTGGCGCTGCTGATCTGCCTCGCCAATCTTGGCGGCGTCGGCGCCTATCTGGCGGCCATGTCGCGTCTGCCGTTTGTCGCCGGCATCGACCGCTACCTGCCGTCAGCCTTTGGGCGGCTTCATCCGCGATGGGGAACGCCGCACGTGTCGCTGATCGTGCAAGCGCTCTGCTGCGTGGTGTTCGTTCTGCTGGGGCAACTGGGAAACACGGTCCACGGAGCCTATGAGGTGTTGGTAAGCATGAGCATCATCACCAGCTTTATACCCTACCTGTTCATGTTCGCCTCGCTGATCCGGCTGCAGCGGGAGCCAGCCGGGCCGGACATCGTTCGAGTGCCGGGCGGCAAGCGAGTTGCGATCTCAGTCGCGGTTGTAGGTCTCATCGGGACCAGCGGGGCGCTTGTAGGCTCGGTGATACCCGACCAGAACGAGCCGAACAAAGTCCTGGTGGTCGTGAAGATCGTCCTGCTGAGCGTGGCAGTGGTGGGCGGGGGAGCGGGGTTATATGCGGTTGGAAAGTGGAGGGTCATGAAAGCCGCGCGACAAGCATGAGCGGGAAAAAGCAGAGCCTCTGCAGGGTGAAGCCCACTAGTGATCACAGATGGCGGTCCGCAAAGGCGCAGCTAAAGCCGCTGGCCTTCGAGAATGCTGCCTAACGTGTTCGGTCGCGCTCTTTCTATTCGCTCCAGACGGCGAGCTCGTTGCCGTTGGGATCGGAGAAGTGGAAGCGACGGCCTCCGGGAAACTCGAAGGTCTCACGCACAATCTTGCCGCCTGCCTGCGTAACCTTGGCGTACGTCTCGTCCAGAGCGGCAGCGTAGATTACGACCAGCGTACCGCGGGTCTTCGGTTCACCCACTCCAGCGGGCTGGGCATCGGTGTTGAATCCTCCGCCGAGACGGCCGTCGTGGAAGCTGGTGTATTCCGGACCGTAATCGGTGAACTTCCAGCCGAAGACATGGCCGTAGAAGCGCTTCGTGGCCTCGATGTCGGTGGCGGGAAATTCGATGTAGTCCATCTGAAGATTGTGCTCTTGCTGGCTCATGCTCTCTCCCAATAATGAAAATAAAGGCTGGAGATTAGCATACCTACGTTCTCGCGACAGTGGTGAGATGCCTTCGGGATCCGCAAAAGACAAAAGGCGCGGTTCCCCGCGCCTTCGTCCTACCCAAATTTTTCCCTGGGGCTATTCGGTGTCAGCCGCTCCGCCGGGCTGAGTCTGGCTGTCCACGCCAAGCTCATGGGGCGAAGGAATATTGGCTGTCTCCGGGTTCAGCAGGCCTTTGTGATCCGGCCCGAGGCCCAGTTTGATGAGGGCGCGCGAGTCGGGCGTGATCTTGGTCTGCCAGCCGTTGTCCGCCTGGTAGCGGAGCATGGCCTCCTTCGAGGCGTTGTCCCAGACTCCGGTGGGTTCTCCGGTGAGGTAGTGCTCGTGAATCAAGGCGCTCTGAATGGCTACAGTCCGCTCCTCATCGATACTCCGCTGCCCGCGGGGGTGGGCAACGGCCTTGCTTGCGTGATAGGAGGAGTGGTGGGAGGAGGAGGTGTGCGTGCTGGAAACCTTTGCATGCTTTGGTTTTGCCTTGGTGCTTGTGGTTGCCGAGCTCAGCCCGGCCAGGACCAGCAACGCGGTAATGACGGAGATCGTCTGCAAAATACGTCTTCCGATAGGCAACGACCACCTCTCTGGCAAGTTTATGAACAACTCGATTATCCGGTCATTGTAATGAAGCTTTAACGGTTTGGGGAAGTATAAATCAACCCCGTTCCCAAAATGGCACTAGCAGCGTTCCAAGCACCAGTTTGGATCGATGCCGGAACGCCGCCGATAGGATGGCTCCAGGAGCGATTCTCGCCCGAATCCAGAGTACCTGCTGCTTACGGCAGAGTTCCTCCCATGAACACCGTATTGTTGTCGCGGCCTCGCGGACGCACCAGGAAGACGACATCCTGCCCGCTCTTGCACTGCGACTCAATACGGTGGTAATCGTCCTCGCTGTTCACCGGCTGCTTGTTGATCTCGAGGATGACGTCGCCCTTGCTCAATCCTGCCGTCTCGCCGAAGCCATCAGGCTTCACATCCTGCACGATCACGCCTTTGGTGTTCGGCAACTGATAGCGGTCCGCCATGCCTTGAGTGATGCCGCGAACGACAATGCCGAACTTGCTCTCCTGCGACTGGCCTTCGTCGTTGCCCTGCTCCTCGCCTCCCAGGCGGCTGGCAAACAGCTTGGCGCGGTCGGCGATGGTTACCTCTGCCGTCGATTCCTTGCCGTTGCGAATATAGCCGACCTTGGCAGTCGTGCCGGGCTTCAGCGCGGAAATCTCCGCCACCAGTTCGTCACCATTCTTCACGGTCTTGCCGTTGACGGCAACGATCGTGTCGCCCGTCTTTAACCCAGCTTTTTCCGCCGGGCCGTTGGCAGTGATGCTGGCGATGGTGACGCCAGTGTTCACCCCGTAGACGCGGGCGACGGCCGGATTAGGAACGGCGTTGAACTGCACGCCGATGGAGCCGCGAAGCACCTTGTGGTCGGGGCCAATCAGCTGGTTGTAGACCGACACCACGGTATTGGACGGCATGGCAAATCCGACGCCCTGATAGCCGCCTCCACTGGTATAAATCGCGGTGTTGATGCCGATGATTTCGCCGTTCATGTTGACCAGCGGACCACCCGAGTTGCCGGGGTTGATCGCCGCATCGGTCTGAATGAACTTCTCGAATTGCCGCTGCGGAATGATGTCGCGTCCGATAGCCGAGACGATGCCGGCGGTCACAGTTTCGTTAAGACCGAATGGACTGCCGATGGCCAGCACCCAATCGCCGACCTCCATGGCGTCAGAGTTGCCCATCTTCGCCGCAGGCAGCGGCTTCTTGGCGTCGATCTTGATTACCGCCAAGTCTGTTTCCGAATCGGTTCCAATGACGGTGGCGTTGTAGGTCACGGTCTCGGGATCGCCCATCAGGTTGACGCGAATGCGATCCGCTTTCTCTACCACGTGATTGTTGGTGACGATATAGCCGCGCGGATCGACGATGACGCCGGAACCCAGCGAGCGCTCATGCATATCGCCGCCGCCTGGCGCCTGACCGCCCTGCCCACCTTGTCCACCAAAGAAGCGATTAAAGAAGTCCTGGAAGGGATTGTCCTCGTCGCCGCCACCAGGTCCTTCATCTTGTCCGGGAGGCATCCCGCGCTTGTGCGGATTCTGGATCGTCGACTCGGTGTTGATGTTCACCACCGTTGGCTCGAGCTGCCGAGCGATGGTCGAAAACTGATTCGACATCTGGACGGGAGAGGGAATCTTCAGCGGCGTAGCATCGGACGACGAGTTCTGCTCTTTGCCTTTGACGGCTCCAGAAACTACGGTGCCAATAAGAATGCCCAGCGACAGAGTCGCCAGAATTACCATGGTCGAGGCAAAGCGATTGGCTGCGAACCTTTGCCTGAAACCTGAAACTTGCCGATCCATTCAATGTCCTCCGGCTAACAAGCCCAAACGGAAATTATACAGTCGCCGCGATTTACAACTCTAATTGCGAGGGGGAACCACGAAGCTCTTTAGCCATTAGACGCCAAACCAGAGCGATTGGTCACCTAAATGCGCCCGCGCTTCTACGTCGTATTACTCGCTGCGCTCGAATATCGTAATGCTGCGAGCCATCAAGCCGATTTCGTTAGCCTCGTATCAGGGCACGACTTCAGTCGTGCCGAACGAAGCCTAACAGGATCCCGGCTTTAGCCGCTGTCCGCGGCGTCGGCTAAACAGGCTGCGGAAAAAGTGTGATTTGCGTCCTGTTCGGGTAGTGCGGCGCTTCAGCGCCGCGTTCGAGTCCTTTGATTTTGTCATCCCGAGAAGGCCTTCAGGCCGACGAGGAGCCTGCCCTGAGCCTGCCGAAGGGATCTGCTTTTCGACTTTTTCCGCAGCGCCTTCAGTCGTACCAAACAAAGCGCAACCAGACCAGGCTTTTCGCCGCTATTGTTATTTCCTTCCTTCATACACCGTCCTCCCGCCCACAACTGTCCGCAGCACCTGCGTCTTCAAGATCTCGGGTGGAGCAACTTTCGTCAGGTCCCGATCGAGTACGACAAAGTCCGCCAGCATCCCCGGAGCGAGCGTCCCCTTCTCTTTTTCCGCGAATTGCGCGTACGCGGAGCCCGTCGTATACGCCGCCAGCGCCTGCGTGATCGTGAGCTTCTGCTCGGAATAAAACTCTTTCGTTCCGGCCTCGTTCTTGCGAGTCACCGCCGCATACACGCCGCGAAACGGAGTGATTGGCTCGACCGGATAATCCGTCCCAAACGCCAGCCGCACGCCGCTGTCGAGAAATTGCTTCCACGGATACGATGTCTTCGCCCGCTCCGGGCCGATGCGCTCCACCACCCAGTTCATATCCGTGAGCAAGTGACTGGGCTGCACCGAGGCGATTACCCCGAGCTTGCGGTACTGCTCGATTTGATCGGGAGCGATCACCTGGTCGTGCTCGATGCGAAAGCGGAAATCGCGCCACTGGTTGTTTTCCCGGGCGGAGCGCTCAGCTTCGGCGAAGGCATCCAGAGCCATTTGCGCCGCGCGATCGCCGATGGCGTGAAAGCCGATTTGAAAACCGGCTGCCGAGCGCTCAATCGCCATGCGGCTGAGTTGGCCCTGCTGGTAGCGCGCCAGGCCTGAGTTGCCCGGGTCGTCCGAATAGGGCGCCAGCAAAGCCGCCGTACGCGAACCCAGCGAGCCGTCCATGAAGCCCTTGAGCATCGCCGTGTGCAGCATTGGATCGTCGGCCGGATGATGCGCGCGATGTTTCTCCAGCAAGTCCACTGGCTCCTTGAAGTCGAGCCACTCGCTGATGCGGAGCGTCAGCTTGCCTTCACGCTCCAGATCTTCGAACGTAAGAAAATCCTCCCAGAACGAGTTGTCCTGGGCTGAGGTAATGCCCCACCGGGCTGCATTGGCCAGGGCGTACTCCGCCGCCCGGCGTCTTCGCGAAGGGGACGGCGGCGGAATCTTCGACCACACCAGCATCTCGGCGGGATCCTCGCGGATGATCCCGGTCGGCTCGCCGGCGGCGTCGTGGTCGATCTTGCCGCCGGGCGGATCAGGCGTGCTGGCGTTGATGCCCGCAGCTTTAAGAGCCGCAGTGTTTGCAATTGAGATGTGACCGTCAACTCGACTGAGAAAGGCAGGATGATCGCCGGTCACGGCATCCAGATCCTGGCGCGTCGGAAGCTTCTCCCCGGCCCACAGCGTGTGATCCCAACCGCCGCCGACAATCCAGTCCTCGGGAGCAAGCTCCGTCTTATGGGCCGAGATCCTCTGCTGCATCTCCGCAAGCGAACGCGACCCGGTCAAATCAACTTCGAGGTGGCGGAGGCCTCCTGATGCAAGATGCACGTGAGCGTCGTTGAAACCAGGCATGACGAAATGCCCACCCAAATCGACCACCTGCGTGTGGCTCCCCTTCAGCTTGCGAATGTCGTCGTCCGCTCCGACGGCGAGGATGCGGCCATCACGAACCGCCATCGCCTGCGCCCGCGCCGGCGTAGCCTGCGTGTAGATATCACCGTTGACGAAGATGATGTCGGGAACTTGGGCGCCAGAAGACTTCGCGGTCGATGCCAGATCGGAGGAATTCGTATTCAAAGCGCCCAATGATATCGCGAGCAACACGGTGAGGGCGATTGGGGCGAGGGTTTTGAAGGGGCGCAGCTTCAGCTGCGCCGTAACGAGCCTTTTACTCTTGTCATCACGAGGCGGCTTCAGCCGCCGAGGAGCGCCTGCCGAAGGGATCTGCGTTTCCACTTCGCCCTGCGACGCATCGTGGCCGTCGGTCTTTACCAACTGTCCACGAACCACTAGCCACTGACCACTGCCTCCCCACCCCCCTCCCCCTAAGCACCCGTAAACTCTTGAAAACACTAGAGGCCGTCCGCAAAATCTTGAGTGCCAAAGAGTTACCGGCAAAATCTTAAAGAATAAAGACTTAATGCTGAATTTCTCAGGCTGAACCGGGGCTGGATCTTCTGAAGTCTGGTGGGGCGGGCAGTAGAAAAATCGACGCAGATTTCCAATCACTCAATCACACTCTGGAGAACGTTTGTGCGAAGCCGCGCCCGAACACAACTTCGCCCTCATCCTTCCGTTGCACATTGTACCTTCTGACCCCTGCGACACCTAGTGCCGTTATCACAGATGCGTGTGACGTCAGCGGCCGCGCCCCTCGGCGCGCTCGCGAACTGCCGTCGCTCCCGTCCCCGCAGGGACAGCCTATCTAAGCCCTGAGTTTCGACGTGGTCGAGTGGCCCGAAGCCGCGTCGCAACTTGCCCGCCTTGGAGCGGAACGACCAGCCGCACGCCGATCACTTACGATATGGCATTTAACACCACTTGAGCCGATGTGCGATTATCTGTTGGCATGATCGAACGGCCTCTGGCTAAAGCGAGCCAAGCCACCAATAGCGTAGAGGCCGTTGCCGAGAGCGTCACCATAGCCGACTTCGTCGAGCGCTTTGCGCATAAGGGTCTCGTACGTACTGCAAGCGTGCCGGAGCAGCCGGGGAGGGCGACGTCTTACTGAAAGCCAATATTTACTGTTATTGTTTTGACTGTCTCCATCGCGCAATAGCTCAATTCACCTGGTACTCCCATATCGTTCCGAGGTCATGAGCTCCACCCGACGTTGCGGTGCCATAGACGTTCCCTGAAGAATCCACTACGACGGCGCCTCCCACTACCACGCCGTAAGTGGCATAGCCGAAGTCGAACAGGTCGAGATTGGTCCAGTTGCCATGACCGTCAGGGACCAGTTCATACAGGTTTCCGGCGTGATATGCACCGTCATCATAGGTGCCGCCGAAAAGGTTGCCGGTCACGTCCAGGGTCGGCACAGCGGAAGGGCCGCCCCGCCCCCCGGTGAAGTTGGTCAGTACCAGGTAGGTCCAGCCGCCCGCGCTGGAAGATAGCTCAAATGCTATGCCGCCGTAGTTCGTGCCGGCTTGGCTCGTCGTCCCGAAAATGTTCTCCTGCTGGTCGAGGATTACGCCCGCGGCAGGCCCGAATCCGTCCGATCCGTTGCCAAAACTGTGCAGGACCGTCTCGGTCCAGCCGGAGCCTGTTGGCGAGAGTTCGAAGAGCGTTCCTCCGTCATAGACACCTCCATAGATCGTCGTGCCAAACAAATTTCCGGCGCTATCGAAAGCCACGCCGCCCAAGGGACGCGCGCCATCCGGCGGTCCGGAAAACTCGTACAGGGTCGTTTCCGTCCAATGCTGTCCCGACTTTGTCAGTTTGAAGACAACGCCACAGTCCCCCTGGCAAAACCGTCCGCCGAGATAGGTGGCGCCATAAATGTTCCCCGCCGAGTCGAACGCCAGATCGACATTTTGCGGATTGGCTCCATCGCTGCCGCCAGTGAACGCATAGAGCACGGTTTCGGTCCACGGGCATTGCACCGAACGGCAGAAGGTTGCCGGCGGGGTGAGCCTGAAGACGGTGCCGTTGTTTGCGATACCGCCGACAGCGGTCGTACCGTAAAGATCGCCGTCGGGTCCAAACACGACGCGTCCTCCGGGGTGGGCGCCATCGTTGCCTCCCTGGAAGCGGTGGATTGTGGTCAGCATCCAGCTTCCGCGCTCTTGCGACAGCTTAAACACGGTTCCATAACCGTTTGTGCCGCCCGCGCCGGCGGTGCCGTAGAGATTGCCGCCGCGATCCATGACCAGGCCGCCTGCCGGATTTGAACCGTCAGGTCCGCTGAATGTGTGCAGGGCGATCATGGTTTGAGCACGCATGCCCAAGCTCGTAAGCGAGACAACCCCGGCCAAGGCTAGCACTGTCAAGAAGCGAGAGACGACATTGCGACAGAGCATGAAGAACCTCCTACTGAGGCAGACGCACTGTGCCACTTACCGCGCCCGAGGTCAACAATAATTTGAGACTAGCAAGGTGTTTGGAGGGTCGGCGGTGTTGTGGAGTTGGTACAGGCCGACGCGAAGCCGCAGCGCGGTCTCCTGTTGCAATGTCTCCGCACGTTTGTTGGATTTCATCGGAGCCCGATTCCTGGTCGAGCGAGCTTGGCTGTTGCAATCAGCTTACACTCACAATGCGGGTTTCGCGGCCTTACTCCGCCGCCACTCCCGCCAGCGCCAGCGCCAGCAGCAGAATCCGCTTCAATCCCAAGTCGCGGCCGGCGGGATCGTACCACTCGTGAATGGTGTGCGCGCCGCCGCCGCTGCCGCCCGCGCCGATGGCAATAGCTTCTCTCCCCAGCGAGAGCGGAATATTCGCGTCCGTCGAGGCGCGCTGAATTCGCGCCGTATTGCTGAGCTGAACATCCACTGCCCGAATCGTCTTCAGCAGCTGCGACTCGGCCGGCAGATCGGCCGCGGGACGGTTGCCGATCACCCGCACCTGCGCCGTCAGCAGCTCTTCCTTCTTGCGTCCGGTGATCTCGGGAATGACGCGGTCGACCGCTTCGTGCAGCGCCTGCTCCAGCCGGTCGAGTTCCTCAATCGAGGCCGAGCGCGTATCGACGCGCATGGTTGCCGACTCGGGAATCGAGTTGACCGACGTTCCTCCGCTGACGATGCCAACGTTGAAGGTGGTCTTGGGGATGGCGGGAACCGGAGTGCGGGTAAAGCGATCGATCACCCGTGCCACCGCGACGATGGGGTTCGCCGCGCCGAAATCGCTCCACGAGTGTCCCCCGTGTCCTCGGACGGTGACCTCGTAGCGGCGGCTGCCCAGACCTTCCGCGATGATGGTGTCGGTCCCCGCGCCGTCAACCACGATCAAAGACGCAATCGTGGCCGACCAGCGTGGCTGCTGGTAAATATGCCGCATCCCGCGCAGGTCGCCTTCGCCTTCCTCTCCTACGTCGCCAATGAAAAGAATGGGCGCGGCATTCTCCACGCCGGCAGTCTGAAGGGCCCCCGCGATCGCCAGCAAAGCAACAATGCCCGACGAGTTGTCGGAGACACCCGGCCCGTAGAGCTTGCCGCCATCGCGGCGCACTTCAATGGGCGTGCCCGCAGGAAAGACGGTGTCGATATGGGCGCTCAGCGCGATAAAGGGAGCAGTGGGATCGGTTCCCTGACGAATACCAAAGACGTTGCCCAGCTCGTCGCGGTGAACATCGGAGAGACCTAGCTCCGTGAATTGCTCAGCGATCCACTGGCTGCGCGCCAATTCCCCCCAGGGAGGCGCGGGAATCGATGTCACCCGAAGCTGCCAGTCTTCCAACTCTCGGGCGTGCGAACGAAACCAGGCAAACGCCTCGTGGACCCGACGAAGTTCCGCAACCTGAGCTACTTGTTGCTGGGCCGAACGTGACCCCTGCGATCCACGCGGCGTTGCTGCCTCTCGAGAAGGAACGCGCGCTGGAGGACTCGGGCCCATGAGGATGTCTCATAGTAATACGGCAATGGAATGGGGAGAAGGGACCCCGGACTTACTCCTGCACGAAAATGAATCACTGGGTGCCCCATCCTTTCGCCTGCTTGCGGCGAAAGGGTGGGATTCCGAGGGTCATCCTAATTGTGCAGTCTGTGCTCGCTCACGACGCCAAACTCGACGTCACTCCATTCGCCGTCTGCACGCACTCCATGATCTCGGCATCCGTCAGCGTACGGTCGGACTCTTTGGCGCGCTGGAAAATCTTGTCGACCAGATCCTCATTCGCCGGAATCCTGTGGCGCTCCAGCCAGAACTGCACGTTGGACTTCCCGCTCATCGGCCCGATCTCAATAATCTGCTCCATCCCGAAGAAGTGCGAGGGCACGCCAGAGTAGATGCTGTTGGCCAGCATCACATCGTTCTTGCGATAGGCCTTGATCACCGCCGCGGCATGGACGCCGGTCCCGGTGCGGAAGGCGTCATCTCCCACAACGGGGTAATTCTTGGGAATGGGAACTCCGGTAGCTTTCGCGACGGCTTCGCAGTACTCCTTCAGCTTGGTTAGGTCCTGACTCTTCCAGGGCTCGATGCCCAGCAGCTTCAGGTTCACCAGCATCTGGTCCATCTGGGTGTTGCCCACGCGCTCTCCAATGCCGACCGCCGTCGCGTGCACGACCTCGGCTCCCGCCACCAGCGCAGCAATCGAGTTCGCCACAGCCAGCCCGCGATCGCAGTGCCCGTGCCACTCGACGCGGATGTTCTCGCCCGACGGCTTCACCACCTCATTGATCACGAAGTGCATCAGCGCGACCACGCCCATCGGCGTGGCGTGCCCGCAGGTATCGCAGATCACGATGGCCTTTGCGCCGTGGCTGATTGCCGTGCTGTACAGCCGCTGAATGGTCTCGGGATCGCAGCGCGTGGTGTCTTCGGTGACATACATAACGTCGAGCCCGAGCGACACCGCGTACTTCACCGCATTCTCGGTGGTGCGCAGCAGGAAGTCGTCGCTCCAATCTTCGGTGTAGCGGCGGATGGGGCTTGACCCGATAAACGTCGCCGCCTCGATAGGAACGCCGGTGCGCTCGACGATCTCGGCGATGGGGCGAATGTCGTTCTGGTGGGTACGCGCGGCGCAGTTGGGCTTGATCTTCATCTTCGCGCGGCCGATCTCGCGAGCGAGCGCTTCACAATGCGCAACCGCGCGCGGGCCGGCGCCCGGCAGGCCGATGTCGAGCATGTTGATGCCGACGGCTTCCATCAGGTGAAGGATCTCGATCTTCTCCTCGATGGAAGGATCGCGTACCGACGGCGACTGCAGTCCGTCGCGCAGCGATTCGTCGTTGAGCAGAACCTTGCCGGCTGGAATCATCGACTTGGCATAGATCGTGTTCCAGTCGTAGATCAGTTCAGAGATATTGGCGGACACTTAGTTCGACACCCCATTTCCCGGCTCGACGAACACCCCGCATTCGCCGACGATCCAGGTCTGACCGGTGCCCCACCGCGCCGATCCCCACTAACATGATGCGGCAGGGCTTCTGTTCGCTTCGATTATCGCCCAACACTTGTCTATTGTTTGTCTTTTTCTTCCGCCGGCTTGGGCGCGAGAGTCAGTCCGAACACCGAAGGCTGCCCCAGACCGGCCACATTCCGGCCTCGAGGCTCCTCTTCGCTGGGCAGGTACAACGTCCTGCAATGCTCACAGCGATAAATCTCCGCCTTATCTCCGAAGCTCTGCCGGACGTCGCCACAGGACTGCTCCAGCACATCGGCCAGGTAGAACCACCGCTTCAGGTGACCACCGCACAGCTTCCCCTTCTCGTCGAGCTCGTTGCAGGCCCGCTGGAAAGCCTTCTTATACTTCACTTTATGCTTCGGGAGTTGCGGTGCTCCGTTGGGATGGATGGCGGACATGTTGCACAGTATCGCCCGTCACGGCGAATATCTCAATATCGTAAGTAGCTGCCCTAACGTGAGTACCACGATAGTTGTTTTCTGGGCAGCCCTTTCAGGACAACCGCGCATGGGGCGGCTCATCTAAACGTTGATAGGCGTATAGCTGTCGTACGACCGGCATATACAACAGCCAGCGGGAATCAGGGCCGAGTCCATAATGGGGAACGAAAAGCGCAGGGGCAGGGAGCAAGAACAATTCGAGCATCCGCCACCAACGAGCGCCAGCCAGGACGAGCTCAAGGATCGACCGGCTTGGGTTCGCAAGTATTTGGATTTGGCGGACTTGATGTTCAAGCGTCGAAGCCTGAGGCGGCGCGACCATGGCAAATCGGGGGTTCATGATCCGCCGTCAAAAGCGGCATGATCGTCCCTTAGACCTTGTTCTTGCGACGCAACAAACCTGCCGATCGCACAAGTCCCGTCAGTCGCGTCGCCCAACTTCTCGCGAAGAGCGCGTCGATGAAGCCGTCCATTGCCTCCCGATACTGCTTGCCATAGCCGAACCACCAGACCTTCGGAATGCCGGGAATCAAGTCGACGTCAAGGTACTTCACCTGGACCATCTCCCGCAGACCCAGCTCGCCATGAGTGCGGCCGATGCCGCTCTGTTTGAAACCCCCGTGCGGCGCTTCGGAGATTCCGAAGCAGGAGATCATGTCGTTCACCATCACTGTTCCCGCCTTGATCCTCCTGGCCATCGCTTCGCCGCGAGGACGGCTGCGGGTCCAGACACTGGCGGCCAGCCCGAAGTCGCTGCCGTTGGCGAGGCGGATCGCCTCTTCATCGCTGTCGAATGGAGCGACCGGCAGGACAGGCCCAAATGTTTCTTCCTGCATCACGCGCATGTCTGCGGTGACATCGGCCAGCAGAGTTGGAGCGTAGAAGTTGGGCCCAAGCTCCGTTAGCCGCTTTCCGCCCGCAAGCAATCGCGCGCCACGCCGCAGAGCGTCCGCCACGTGATCGTCCACGGTGCGCAACTGGCGCTCGTTGATCATGGGGCCGATCTCCACTTCGGACTCGATCCCGTTGCCGACCCGCAGCTTGGCGATCTTCGCGCGGCAAGCTTCCAGGAATCGCTCATACAGGCTGCGATGAACATAACAGCGCTCGACCGATAAGCAGGTCTGACCGCAGTTCATGAATGCGCCCCAAAGCGCGCCGCTGGAGGCGATCTCCACATCCGCATCGTTGAGCACGATCATGGGATCCTTGCCGCCCAATTCCAGCACGACTGGCATCAGTTTGCGCGCAGCGGCTTCACCCACTCGCTTTCCGGTGGCGACACTTCCCGTGAAGATCAGCTTGTCAATCGGAGATTCGATCAACGCCGCACCAACTGGCCCTTCGCCGATCACCACCTGCATCAAGTCACGATCCAGGCCATCCGCCAGCAACAGGCGCTGCAGTTCCAGCGCGGCCACAGGAGTGAACTCCGACGGCTTCAAGACAACGGCATTGCCGGTGACAAGTGCGCCGAGCGTTTCAATAGCCGGTGTGGAAAAGGGATAGTTCCACGGCGAGATGATCCCGATGACGCCATAAGGCTCATATACCAGCTTGCCGCGCTTGGTCTTCATGGCAAGGTTGCCATGCGGCACAGGCTGGTCGCGAAGAATGCCGTGTACCGCGCGCATGCAATAGCGGGCCGCGTCCAGCACCACCAGGATCTCCGTTGCCAGCGCTTCGGCTATCGGCTTGCCAGCCTCGCGAGAGATGAGGTTCGCTACGGAATCCCGCTGTTCGCTGAGCAGCTGCTGGAATCGCCGCAACACGGCGATGCGTTCGTTGACCGGCGTCGCCTGCCACCGCAGCTGGGCTGACTGTGCGCGCGAGACGGCGGCTTGCACGTCGCCGGCGGTTGCGCATGCTAGCTCCGCCAACACCTCGCCGGTCGCCGGGTTGCTGCTGACAATAGTTCCGCTCTCCACCGCTTTCGCTTCGCTTGCCATAGGCTCAATACTCGACGCTGACGAGGTATAAGCCGCAAGCGGCGGCCGTGGGTCCGGCAGCACTGCGATTGCGGGCTTCCAGGATGGTTGGCACGTCGCCGATCTTCAGCGAGCCTTTGCCGACGAGTAGAAAAGTTCCCACTAGATTCCGCACCATGTGGTGCAGAAATCCATCTCCGCGCACAGTGTAGACCAGTTCTTCGTGCGTGCGCACCCATTGCGAAGAATGAATCGTGCGGGTATTGCTTGGCGTACCAGAACGGGACGGGTCATCTCCTTCGGCCGCTTCCGCAATGCGAGCGCTGCGATCCGGATCCGACGCCGCGAACGATGTGAAGTTGTGCGTGCCGACCACGGCCTCTGAAGCGCGCATCAGCGCCTCTTCGTTCATGGGATAAGGATCATGAAAAACGTAGTTCGCCAAGAACGGCGGACAGACGTCCTCGCGATAGATGCGGTAACGATAGGTTTTCGCCTTGGCCGAATGCCGGGCATGGAAATCGTCTTCGACAAGTTCCACACTCATCACCCGCACCGACGGTGGAAGAATATCGTTCAGGGCTACAACCAGGTTGCGCTCTGGGATAGGACTCTCCAACCGCACCGACGCCACTTGTCCCAGCGCGTGAACACCTGCATCGGTGCGTCCCGATCCCTGAGGCAACACTTCTTCACCAGTCAGCCGCTTGAGGCACTCGGCGAGAGTTCCCTGCACCGTCGCCAGTCCCGGCTGCACCTGCCAGCCATAGAACTCGGCTCCGTCGTAGGCCAACGTGATTTTGAGGTTGCGGCTCAATTGCTCCCCATTTAGGGATTATCCAATCAATCTTTTCGATCTGTTAAGCAGTGTAAAGCTATGTAAAGGGCGCACTTGTCGCAGCATCGTGTCAGCTATACTAAATGTCTGCAACACTCAGAGGTTGCGATCCATTTTCCGTTCCCTGCGATGTCGTCTTGAGATCGAATCTCCGCAAGCTGTCCCGAATCCCGTGCTAGGCGACAGGAATTGCCGCAAAGGCATATAGAACTCTTAGCGTCCTTATCTAGGAGAACGAAGGAATGTCCGCTTCTAATTCCAGTTCGAATCGACTTGCTACTGTATCAGCCAGCCTGCTCTCGCTCTGTTGGATCTGGCTGCTGGCGACGACAAGCTTCGCCCAGAATCCGGCCCAAACTGCGACACCGCAAACTCCGTCGCCGGAATCGGCGTTGACCCCGTTGCCACAGGCTCCGGCGCCGCAACACAACGCTCATCCCTACGCTGAGCAGGACTACAGCCGCGGCAAACGGCAGTGGCCCAATCCGTTCGTCGTCTACACCCCGCGCCAGGTTGGCGCGCTGAACGTGGCCAACTCGCCGCGCCTTGACCAGCTCTTCACCGATGGCAAGATGTATTTGTCCATCAATCAGGCCGTCGCGATGGCGCTGGAAAACAATCTCGATATCGGCATCCAACGTTATAACCTGTCCATCGCCGACACCGATATCCTGCGCACATCTTCGGGATCTGTGGC
>JBARGS010000114.1:0-9066 GCA_049798495.1 Candidatus Korobacteraceae bacterium
CCCCGCGGTTGTATTTCCGTAGCGGTCGATGTTGATGATCACTTTTTCCAGCGGCATCTTCAGGCGCTCGGCGGTGGCCATAATGATGCGCTTGTTGGCCTGGTGAGCGATGAAGCAATCCACATCCTTGCCCGTGAGACCATTCTTCGCCAGCACGCGCTCGGTCATCTCCGACATTTTCTTGACGGCATACTTAAAGACCTGCTGGCCGTCCTGGTGGATGTAGTGCATCTTCTTGTCGACCGTCTCATGCGAGGCGGGGTGCAGGCTGCCGCCCCCGGGCATGTTGAGGAACTGTCCACCGCCGCCTTCGATTTGCGCCTCGAGATCGAGGATGCCGTACTGTTCGCCGTCTTCCGTGGGCTCAAGCAGCACGGCCCCGGCGCCATCGCCAAAGATGATGCACACGGCGCGGTCGGTGAAGTCGGTCATGGACGAGTTCACATCCGAGCCGATCACCAGCACTTTTTTGTAGCGGCCCGATTCGATGAACTGGGTGCCCGCGTTGAGCGCGTAGACAAATCCCGAGCAGCCGGCCGAGACATCGAATCCCCAGGTGCGATGTATGCCCAGTTTGTGTTGCACCAGACAGGCGGTGGAGGGATACATCATGTCGGGTGTGACGGTGCCGACGATGATGAGATCGATTTCCTGCAAGTCGATGGGATGCGATTTCTGAAGATCCTTGACCGCCTCGACTGCGAGATCGCTGGCGGCGACACCCTTGTCGACGAGATGGCGCTCGCGAATGCCGGTACGCTCCATGATCCACTGGTCGGTGGTGTCCACCATTTTTTCCAGGTCTTGATTGGTAAGAATGCGCGGCGGGACGTAGGCACCTAAGGCGGTGATTTTGGCGCGAAGACGATTCGGCAATAGAGTTCTCCGGCTATGAATGACCATTCATTCTGAAGGATGCGGGCGGGAAAGTCTAGGAAGAGGCGATTCGCTTTTAGCCGTTAGCTTTTAGCCCTTAGCAAGCGCTGTTCGACTCAGTTGGTTTGCAACGCATGACAAAGTCGGGAGTTAAAAAATTCTGCTTAGCCAGGAGGTGAGACCCGCGAAGGTAAAGGTAAAGGCTAAGGGAAACTCTGATTAAGTCTTGTTCTGAAGGGGACGGCCTTTCAGGCCGTCCGTAAAGTACCGAAAAATCATGCGGCTTTAGCCGCTGCGGGCCCTCGCTTTCACTTGATCAGAGTTTCCTAAGAGCTAATGGCTAATCGCTAAAAAAGCCAGGCGCCAGTTGACCGCTGCACACGCACTGGCCTGCTACCGTTGCTTCCTTCCGGACCTGGCGGGTTTCACAGGATTGCGTTGCGCGGGACCAGCGCCCGACCAATTTCAATATAGCATCTCCTCCAGGAGGAAACGGCGTCAGATGACTGTCCTGATTTGTCATTCCGGATAGAGCGAGGGATCTGTTGTTGCGGCGCGCCGAGCGATAGCAGATCCCTCCTCGGACTGAAGTCCTCCTCGTGATGACAACCAAGGCGGGGGTTCCTAGCCGCGGCAGCGGGCGTGGAGAACAATGCTAAAATAAGGGGATTCCATGCCGCCAAAAACCGATTCTGCAGCCTTGCTGGACGCTGTTGAGACGCGCCGGGAAGCCGCTACTCCCAAGAAAATTGGATTTGTGAGCCTCGGCTGTCCCAAGAACCTGGTGGATAGCGAGGTCATGATGGGCCTGCTGTCGCAAGGTGGCGCTCAGATCACCGCGCGAGCCGAAGATGCCGACATCATCGTGGTGAACACCTGCTCGTTTATCGATTCGGCGAAGCAGGAATCGGTTGACACGATTCTCGAGATGGCGCAGCACAAGACTTCAGGACGGGCGCAGAAGCTGATCGTCGCCGGCTGTCTGGTCGAACGCTATCGCAACGAGATCCAAAAGAACATTCCCGAGGTTGATGCCGTGGTCGGCACCGGCGAGTTGCAGGAGATTCTGCACGCCGCGGGCATCGAGCCGCAGGCCGGCCCTGAGTCGTCACCGTTCGTGATTCTGAATACACGTTCCGAAGGCGATGCGCGCGAAGCCGCAGGCCGGTTCTCCAAAGAAGCATGGGACGGCGCGATCGCCGATCTGCCGAACTATCTTTACGACGAGAACACGCCTCGCGTGCTGGCCACGCCGAAGTATTCGGCGTATATCAAGATCGCCGAGGGTTGCGATCATCCCTGCTCGTTCTGCATCATCCCGCAACTGCGCGGCAAGTTTCGCTCGCGGCGTTTCGAGTCCGTCGTTGCCGAGGCGCAGCGCCTGGCGCAACAGGGCGTGCGCGAGGTTACGCTGATCGGACAGGACACGACCTGCTACGGCGAAGACTTCGGGTTGAAGGACGGACTGGCGCTCTTGCTGGAGCGGCTGGCACAGATTGACGAGCTCCGCTGGGTGCGCTTTCTCTACGCCTATCCCAACAAGATTACCGGCAAGCTGCTGGAGACGATTGCGGCGCACGACAAGATCTGCTCCTACATCGATGTGCCTTTGCAGCATGCGGCGCCGGATGTGCTGAAGCGCATGAAGCGCGGCGCTGGAGCGGAAATATTCTTGCGCTCCATCGAGAAGATGCGGCGCACGATTCCCAGCCTCACGCTGCGAACCTCGTTCATCGTCGGCTTTCCGGGAGAGGCCGAGCAGGATTTCGAGCAGCTCTGCCAGTTCGTTCGCGAGGCACAGTTCGATTGGCTCGGCGTCTTCGGCTACTCCGATGAGGAGGGCGCCAGGGCATTCGATCTCGAGGAGAAGGTTCCTGTGCGCGAAATTGAGCGCCGCCGCAAGAAGCTAATGTCGATTCAGAAGCAGATCAGCCGCAAGAAGAAGCGAGCCCTGGTAGGGCAGCAGTTTGATCTTCTGCTGGAGGGACCTTCAGCCGAGACAGACCTTCTGTGGGAAGGACGCACTGCGATGCACGCGCCGGAGATTGACGGCACCGTTTACGTGAACGACTTTGGCGATGAGGACGTGCGCGAGGGCGAGTTCTACCGCTGCGAGATCGCTGAAGCACATGATTACGATCTGGTGGCGCGAATTGTGTAGAGCAGTTGCCAGTTCTCAGTTGTCAGTTGTCAGTTGTCGGAACAACTGGGATGGGCTTGCGGCAGTGATCGGCGCGCGTGGCGTGGATGCCACGGCGGCCGGGCCATTCGCTGACAACTGACCACCGGCAACTGACAACTGATTCCCATGGCGAAGAAATCTGTTCGCAGCCTCCGCTGTCCTACCTGCAGGAAGATCGTGCTCGCTTCCGATCCTGAGTTTCCTTTTTGCAGCGAGCGATGCCGCCTCATCGACCTGGGAAAGTGGGCGAGTGGAGGCTATGTGATTTCCTCGCCCCTGAACGATCCCGAGACCGACAATTCCAGTTATCCCAGCGAACATGACAAAAAGCCACACTGATCCAGAGGCGCCTGGCAAGCCCGCTCCGGCGTGGGCGACGCTGCTGGCTACTTTTTTCGGCGCGGGACGTCTGCGGCCGGGGCCGGGAACATGGGGCTCGCTGGCTACAGTGGTCCTGTGGTGGTGGTTGGCATCGCACGTTGCCACCGCAATGCGCATCCCACTAATAGTCGTATTGATCGTGATCGTCGTCGCGATCGGCATTCCGGCGGCGACGCTGGAAGCGCGCGGTTGCAGGACAAAAGATCCGTCGCACGTGGTGATCGACGAAGTCGCCGGCCAACTGGTGACGCTGATTGCCTGTCCGGTTGTGTGGCACGCGCTGCTCGCCGGCTTTATACTTTTTCGAGTGTTCGATATCACAAAGCCGCCTCCGATAAGAAGTTTGGAAAAGCTGCCCGAGGGGACGGGCATTGTGGTGGACGATTTGGGAGCGGGAGTGTATGGGTTAATCCTGTTACAAGTCCTGCTTCACTTTGGCGTTGTGCGTTAGCAATGGGAGCCTGGGTACCGCCGGCTGAAGCCGGCTTAGAAACTGAGGTGGCCGCCTTTCGCGGACCCTTCGGCAGGCTCAGGGCAGGCTCTGAAGGTTCGCACTACCCGAGCAAATGATGGATCGCAAGACGGGAACGAAGAACGTAAACGGCAAGCCGCACATCGACGCCATCGATCCCGCCTGTGCTCTGCCCGGAGGCGAGATTCGCATTGTCGGCAGCGGTCTGCGCTCCCGCGAACTGCGGCGTCCTCAGGTACGCTTCGGCGATGTGGACGGCTCGGTGATCATCAGCTCCGACCAGTTCATTGTGGCGCGGGTTCCCGACGGCGCGGCCTCCGGCGAAGTGATTGTGGCGACCAACGGCTCGAAGAGCAATCCCGGCGAGGTGCGGGTTGCGGCTCCCATTGCGGAGAATTTGCATCCGGTCGCCAATCCCGCAGTCGACGCGCAGGGAAATGTCTACGTGACCTTTTCCGGATCGCGCGGGCAGAAGGTCCCGGTTGCGATCTATCGCATCGACACCAATCATAACGTCAAACCTTTTCTGCACGAGATGATGAACGCCACCGGGCTGGCATTCGACCGCTCCGGCAGTTTGTACGTCTCCTCACGCTACGACGGCACGGTCTATCGGGTGGCACAGAATGGGACGATGACGTCCTACGCCGAGGGCATGGGCGTGGCTACCGGCATCGCCTTCGACCGCGAAGGAAATCTCTACGTGGGCGATCGCAGCGGAACCATCTTCAAGATCGGTCGCGACCGCCAGATCTTCGTCTTTGCCATGCTGGAGGCGAGCGTTGCCGCCTATCATCTCGCGTTCGGCAACAACGGAAATCTCTACGTCACCGGACCCACGACGTCGAGCTTCGACACGGTGCATCAGATCGATCCGCATGGCGAGGTGAGCGAGTTCTATCGCGGACTTGGCCGGCCACAGGGCGTGGCGCTGGATGTCGAAGACAATCTCTACGTGGCAGCATCGCTCAACGGACGGCGCGGCATCGTCAAGATTACGCCGGAGCGCAAGGCTTCGCTGGTGGTCTCGGGCCACAGTCTGGTGGGATTGGCCTTCGCGCCCGGCCGCTCGGCTGTGCTTGCAACCACCAGCGGAGTCCATCATCTCTCCTGGGGCATTGAGGGGCGGTCGTTGCTTCCCGACGTATAGTGCCAGCGGCTTTTTTCACCACGGAGGCACGGAGAACTTCAAGAAAAGTTACTGAAAGAACATCTGCCGGCTTTCGCCCTCCGCACAAGTTTGGGATTAGATCCGCGTTTTCGAGATGAAGCTTCTGATGTCTTTGTGCCTCTGTGTCTCTGTGGTAACTCAAATCTCCGGTGCTAGACTGAATCCGTGATTGCGGAAATCATCGCTGTCGGCTCGGAGATGCTGACTCCCTACCGGCAGGACACTAATTCCCTCTTCCTCACCGGCCGTCTCAACGAACTCGGGATCAGTGTTGCTTTCAAGACCATCGTCGGCGATAACCTCGACCATCTGACATCGGCCGCGCGCACTGCGATCGGCCGCGCCGACATCATCATCGTCATGGGAGGTTTAGGGCCAACCCAGGACGACCTCACCCGCGAAGCGGTTGCCACAGCACTCGGCCTTGAACTGAAGCGCGATCACTCCCTCGTCGCCGAAATGTACAAACACTTTGCCGAGCGGCGCCTTCAGATGCCGGAGAATAACGCCCAGCAGGCCGACATCCTGCAAGGCGCCGTGGTGTTGCAAAATTCGCGCGGGACGGCGCCGGGACAATGGCTGGAGACGGAGTTCGAGGGCCAGCCGCGAATCGTGGCGCTGATCCCCGGGCCGCCGCACGAGCTGCAGGAGATGTGGGATTCGGATTGCGCCGTACGACTGCGGGAGAAGGTGCCTCCGGCGGCAATCGCAACCTGCGTGGTGAAGGTTGCGATGATGGGCGAGTCGGCGGTGGACTTGCGGACTGCGCCCATCTACAAGAAATATCCGAACATCGAGACTACGGTTCTGGCCGGACAAGGGCAGGTGGAATTTCATCTGCGGGCAACTGCTGCCACCAAAGAAGCAGCCCAGGCCGAAGTCGATCGACTGGCGGGCGAGTTAGAGGAGGAACTGGGAGACGCAGTATTTTCCTCGGCGGGCGAGTCGCTGGAGGAAATCGTCAGCCTGTACCTGCAGATGCGCAATGCAAAAATTGCGGTGGCAGAGTCGTGTACCGGAGGTTTGGTCGCCGAACGGATCACCTCGGTGGCCGGCAGTTCGCGATCCTTCCTGGGCGGCGCTGTGGTTTATTCCAACGAGTTGAAGACGCTGTTTGCCGATGTGCCGCCGCTGATGATCGAGGCGCACGGTGCGGTCAGCCGAGAGGTCGCGCTGGCGCTGGCGGAGAACATTCGCGAGATCTGCAACGCCGATATCGGGGTTGGCGTCACGGGAATTGCGGGACCAGGTGGGGGTACCGATGAGAAGCCCGTGGGGCTGGTATTTGTCGCTGTCACCAACGGAACCAAACATGACGTGGTACAGCGGCGATACTTTGGCGACCGGGAGCGAGTGCGGCGATGGGCCAGCCAGCAGGCGCTCGATATGGTGCGCCGCATGTTGATGTGATGAACCAGCAATTAGCAATTGGCCGTTAGCGATTAGCAACCCCGTTCCAACCATGCGACTGTTCGTGGCGCTCGATATCGATCCCGAAATTCGTCAGCGAATCGCAGAGTTCCGCGACCAGATGCGGGTGGTCGCGCCCGAGGTGCGCTGGGTCGGTCCGGAGACCTTTCATGTCACACTGCAATTTCTCGGTGAGACGAAAAAGCTGGACGAAATCCGCGCCGCCTTGCGCGAGGTGAAGGCTGCGTCCGTCCAACTGGCATTTCGCGGCGCAGGATTCTTTCCAACTGCGAAGGCCCCGCGTGTCTTCTGGGTGGGAATCGAGTCGGACCAGAAGCTGCAAGAGCTGGCGAATGCAATTGGAGCGGCGATGCGGCCTCTGGGCTTCGAGCGCGATGCCGCTCCGTACAAGCCGCATCTGACGCTGGCCCGCGCCGGCAGTGGACATCCACGGCCTGTTCCAGGAGAACATGCGGCACCGGGCTTGCAGCGTGTCCGCGCGAAGGTAGAGAGCATGGCGCCGCCGGAGTTCGGTACAATGACGGCGCGTGAGTTCTGTCTTTACGAAAGCAAGCTGTCGCCGTCAGGTGCGAAGTATACGAAGGTGGCTCGGTATCCATTGGAGCCAGTGCAGGACGCGCACCTGTAGGCACGCAAGCGGACCTTGATCAAACTCGTCCTCATCATCGTCGTGGTCTCCTACCTGCTGGGTTCGATTCCCTTCGGATATCTATTGGTCCGGGTGTTTCGTGGCCAGGATGTGCGCAAGACCGGCAGCGGCAACATTGGCGCTACCAACGTCGCGCGCACGGGCTCCAAGGCTCTGGCCATCGCAACGCTGCTGCTCGATGCGCTGAAGGGATACGCAGCCGTCACATTCGCTTTTTGGCTGGCGATTGCGAAGCGGTTTGAGGGCCAACTCTCGACGAGTGTGTACGACCAAACGACGCTGGGCCTCGACAGCCGCACGGTTTTTCTGCTGGCGGCACTGGCTGCATTCGTCGCGATCCTTGGTCACATGTTCACGGTATGGCTGCGCTTCAAGGGCGGCAAGGGAGTTGCCACCGCGGCGGGTTCGTTCATCGCGCTTGCGCCGCGAGCACTGCTACTGGCGCTGCTGCTGTTCGTCGTGGTCGTCGCACTGACACGCTACGTCTCGCTGGGCAGCATCATTGCGGTCGCGACATTTCCTTTTCTGGTGTGGTGGCTAAGTCCGCCGGAAAGTATGACGGCGCTGCTCCTGCTGCTGATTGGCGCTTCCTCGCTGCTGATTATTGTGCGCCACCGGGACAACATCCGGCGCCTGCTTGCGGGCACCGAGAACCGTTTTCGCTAGAGAGACTTGTGAGCGAGATTGCGATTATCGGTGCAGGAGCCTGGGGAACGGCAATCTCCAGTGTGCTCGGGCGCAAGCAGTGCCATAACGTGCGACTGTGGGCGCACGAGAGCGAAGTCCGCGAAAGCATCGCCGCCCACCGTATCAATGCATTGTTCCTGCCGGGGCAAACGATTCCGGAAAGCGTGGTTTGCACCAACAGCCTGGAAGAGGCGCTGCAGGATGCGGCAATCGTCGTCAGCGTCATGCCGTCGCACCATACGCGGCGCTTGTTTGAGGCGATGCAGCCGTACTTGTGTCGCGAGATGCTGTTCGTCAGCGCGACCAAAGGCATCGAGAACGATTCCCTGCTGCGCATGACGCAAGTCATCAACGAAGTATTAAAGAGTGGGGACACGAGGTTCACTCCGCGCCTTGGCGCCATCAGCGGGCCTTCTTTTGCGAAAGAAGTCGCTAAGGGTGACCCAACCGCCGTCGCCATCGCCTCCGCCGACCGTGAGCTGGCGGCGATTGTGCAGCGAGAGTTCAGCGATCCTCGGTTCCGCGTGTACACCAACGACGACGTGGCTGGAGTCGAATTGGGTGGCGCGTTGAAAAACATCATCGCGATTGCTGCGGGCGTTCTCTACGGACTCGACCTAGGACACAATACAGTGGCCGCGCTGATCACCCGCGGGCTCGCCGAGATGACGCGACTGGTGGTTGGCTGCGGTGGGAAAACCGCAACCATGGCTGGACTGGCCGGGCTGGGCGATCTGGTGCTCACCTGCACCGGCGGACTCTCGCGCAATCGCAGTGTCGGCGTGGAACTGGGACGGGGCCGCAAGCTGGAAGACATCATCGCCGGCATGCACGGCATGGTTGCTGAAGGTGTGCTAACGACCAACGCGGCTGTGGGCTTGGCAAAGAAAGTTGGCGTGGAGATGCCGATCACCGAACAAATGCATGCCGTGCTGCAGCAAGGTAAGCCGGTGGAAGATGCGATTCGGGATCTGATGGGACGCCCGGCCGCGAGCGAGGCGGGATTGGCTAGTGGTTAGTGGTTAGTGGCTGGAGCACATCCCATGAATCATTCCGGTTCGTATCAGGGCACGACCTAGTCATGCCGAACGAGTCGCATTAAACATCCAGGGCCTTAAAGAGTCTGCGTGAGAACTAGAAGAGGCACTTGTTTTCCTCAGGGCAAATGAGAGACAAGGAAGCATGTCACGATTTCTGTCCTACAACCCCGAGCAAGC
>JBARGS010000115.1:0-25606 GCA_049798495.1 Candidatus Korobacteraceae bacterium
CACAGGAGCACTGGCGGCTGGAGTCAAGTTGCAAGAGCTGGCATCGCCGGATAGTGCCGAAGCCGGTCTGAGCTATTTGAGCGTTACGGGTTCAGGTTTTCCTTATGGGAACATGGAGGCAACGCATATCATTGTTCAGCTAGCTCTTGACTGTCAGGAAAAGCCTATCGCGACAACCCACGCTGCGAGCATCGTCAGCGCCTCGTCCGATAGCAATCTCGTTTCATTCCTGGTGCCAAGCGGCCTCGCTCCAGGCCCGTACTATGTCAGCATCAGCGACCGGGAAGAAGGCGACGCCAACTTCGAGAGTAGCAACTGCTCCGAGGTGAATGTTACGAACTAGAAATTGCCAGACTGACAACGAAGAAGGCCGGCTTCCTTCGGGAAGCCGGCCCGTGTTTTGTGCCACTCTGGCTTAGAGCCCTGCTCCTTCGCCGGAGTGGAAGTTTTTGGCTGAGTGCTGACTGCTGAGTGCTAGTCAATGCTAGAACGTCGTCAACGCCGTCCCCGGCTCCCGCCAGGTATACGATCCCAGCATCTTCAGATAATTCCCGCGCAGGAATGCCGCGGGATTCTCTATGTTCACCAAACTCATGCTGCCGCGCATCTGGCGGATGGAAACATATTCGTGCTCTTCCATCCAGCGTTCCATGCCGGCCAGCACCACGCCGATGTGCTCGATGCCGTACTTCAGCAGCGCCGAAGTCATCATGGCGACATGTGCCCCGGCCATCATGCACTTCAACACATCGCTGGAGTCATGTACGCCGCCGGTGATGGCGATGTAGGTTTCCACCTGATGGTAGAGAATTGCGGCCCAATGCAGCCGCAGCCGCAGCTCATGCGGGCTGCTGAGCACCAGGTTCGGCGTGACCTCCAGCTCTTCCAAATCGAAGTCAGGCTGATAAAAGCGGTTGAAGATCACCACGCCATCAGCACCTGCCTCGGCAAGACGTTTCGCGAAGTTCGTGAAGGATGTAAAGTACGGGCCCAACTTCACCGCGATGGGAATCTGCACGCTCTTGCGGATGGCGCGCACCAGGTTGCAATAGCGCGTCTCCAGATCCTCGGCGGTGAGCGTGGGGTCGGTGGGAATATCGAAGATATTCAGCTCGATGGCGTCGGCGCCCGCTTGCTGCATGAACTCGGAGTATTGCACCCACCCACCGGGAGAGCGCCCATTCAGGCTGCCGATGACGGGGATACTCACCGACGACTTGCCTTTGTGCAGCAGCTCAAGATAGCGGTCCGGGCCGATGTGATACTTCTGCATGTCGGGCAGATAGGACGTCGACTCGGCATAGCTGTTCGCGCCGTACTCCAGCGCGTTGTCGATGTTCTCGCTCTCGGCCTCAATCTGCTCTTCCATCAGCGAGTACATCACGATGGCCGCGGCGCCGGCATCTTCCAGCCGGGCGAAGTTCTCCAACTTCTCCGTCAGCGGGGAGGCCGAGACCACGACCGGATTCTTCAGCTTCAATCCCAAATAGTTGGTTGATAGGTCGATCATCATTTTCTCCTCGCTCTTAGGCCTTTTCTACCTTGTCGAAGTTCATCGACGCCATGTGCTGGTACAGCTTCCAGCGCTCGTTGACGTTTTCCTGCGCAGCCTGCAACAGCTTCTTGGCCTCGTCGGGATTGCTCTGGACCAGCATGGTGTAGCGTGTCTCGTTGTAGATGTACTGTTCCAGCGGAATGCTGGGGGCGCGCGAATCGAGCAGGAAGGGGTTCTTGCCTTCTCTGGCGAGCGTCGGATTATAGCGGAACAGCGGCCAGTGACCGGAGTTGACCGCCGCCTTCTGCTGGTCGAGGCCGTGTACCAGGTCGTAGCCGTGGGCAATGCAGTGGCTGTAAGCGATGATGATCGACGGCCCGTCATACGCTTCGGCTTCCAGGAACGCCTTCATCGTCTGGCCATCGTTGCCGCCCATCGCAATGTGCGCGACATAAGCGCGGCCATAGTTGATGGCCATCATCGCAATGTCTTTCTTGGGAGTGCGCTTGCCGCCGGCGGCGAACTTCGCCACCGCCCCCAGCGGCGTGGACTTCGACATCTGGCCGCCGGTATTGGAGTACACCTCGGTATCGAGCAGCAGGATGTTGACGTTGGCAGTCGAGGCCAGCACATGATCCAGGCCTCCGTAGCCAATGTCGTAGCCCCATCCGTCGCCGCCGATGATCCAGACACTCTTCTTGACCAGTTCGTCGGCTACTGCAAGCAGGTCGCGGGCGGCGGATGACTTGTTTCCGGCCAGCTTTTCTTTCAGCGCCTTGACGCGCTCGCGCTGGGCGAAGATGCCTTCTTCGGTTGACTGATCGGCACTGAGAACTCCAACGGCGAGCCCGTCACCGATTGTCGAAGCAAGGCGCTCGACCAGTTCCTTCGCGTACTCGTTCTGCTTATCGACCGCCAGCCGCATGCCCATGCCGAACTCCGCGTTGTCCTCGAACAACGAGTTCGACCAGGCTGGGCCACGGCCTTGGGAGTTCACCGTGTACGGCGTGGTTGGCAGGTTGCCGCCGTAGATTGACGAACAACCGGTCGCGTTGGCGATGAGTGCACGGTCGCCAAACAGGCGGGTCATCAGCGAGATATAAGGGGTCTCGCCGCATCCTGAGCAGGCGCCTGAGAACTCAAACAGCGGCTCCAGCAGTTGCGAATCCTTCACCTGGCCATGCGACACCTTATCGCGCGATAACTCGGGAATCGACAGGAAATAATCCCAGTATTCGTTGTACTTCTCGCGCAGCGCCGGTTGCGGCTGCATGTTGATGGCGCGATGCTTGGCCTCGCTCTTGCTCTTCGCCGGGCAGATGGCCACGCACAGTCCGCATCCGGTGCAGTCCTCGGGAGCGACCTGCAGGGTGTACTTCAGCTCGGAGAACTCACGCCATTTGGGAACCGCCGTCTGGAATCCTTCGGGGGCGTGGTTGAACGACGTGGGATCGTAAACCTTGGCGCGGATCACGGCATGCGGGCAGACCATGACGCATTTTCCGCACTGGATGCAAAGCTGTTCATCCCACACGGGAATTTCCAATGCAATGTTGCGCTTCTCCCACTTTGTGGTACCCGTGGGGAAGGTGCCGTCGATGGGCATGGCGCTGACTGGAATCTGGTCGCCGTCGCCGGTGATCATGAGCGCTTCCACGTTGCGCACGAAATCGGGAGCATTGGCGGAAACCGCCGGACGGACATCGAACTGCGACGTGATGGTCTGCGGAACTTTAACCTCGTGGAGGTTCTCGAGCGCCGCATCGACGGCAGCGAAATTCTTGCGGACGATCGACTCGCCGCGTTTACCGTAGGTCTTCTCGATGGCGTGTTTGATGGAGGCGATCGCATCTTCGCGCGGCAGCACTCCGCTGATGGCGAAGAAACAGGTCTGCATCACGGTGTTGATGCGCCCGCCCATTCCAGCTGCCCGGGCCACACTTACGCCGTCAATCACGTAGAAGCGCAGTTTCTTCTTGATGATGGTTTGCTGCACCGAGCGCGGCAGATTGTCCCACACTTGGTCAGGGCCAAATGGGCTGTTCAGTAGAAAAACGGCTCCCACATCGGCCGCCTTCAGCACATCCAGCCGCTCCATGAAACTGAACTGATGGCAGGCCACAAAGTTGGCGCGCGAGATGAGATAGGTAGAGCGAATCGGCTGCTTGCTGAAGCGCAAATGCGAGGTGGTTACCGCGCCGGATTTCTTGGAGTCATAAACGAAATAGCCCTGCACGTTCAGGTTGGTTTCTTCGCCGATGATTTTGATGGTGTTCTTGTTCGCGCCTACGGTTCCATCAGCGCCCAGCCCGTAGAACATGGCTCGTACCGCTTCTGGTGCTTCGGTGGAGAATTCCGGATCGAACGTGAGGCTGGTGTGAGTAACATCGTCGTTGATGCCGATGGTGAAGTGATTGTGCGGAGTAGGCTTGGTCAGCTCCTCGTAAATACGAGCGACCATGGCGGGAGTGAATTCCTTCGATGACAGGCCATACCGTCCGCCAATGACTTTAGGGAAACTTGCCATCGGGGCTTTGCCGGCGGTGAATCCTTCGGTAAGAGCGGTGATTATGTCCTGATACAGCGGCTCGCCGATCGCTCCCGGCTCCTTGGTGCGGTCCAGCACCGCAATGCTCTTGACCGTCGGCGGCAGCGCCTGCAGGAAGTGCTCGAGCGAGAATGGCCGCATGAGGCGGACCTTCAGCATGCCGACTTTCTTGCCTTGCGCGGTGAGGTAGTCCACCGTTTCGTGAACGGCCTCTGCGCCCGAACCCATGACGATGATGACGCTCTCCGCGTCGGGTGCGCCTTCATATTGGAACAGGCGATACTCGCGGCCCACGATCTTTGCGAACTTATCCATCACGTTCTGCACGATGGTCGGACAAGCCAGGTAGTACGGATTCACCGACTCGCGCCCCTGGAAGTAAACGTCGGGATTCTGCGCTGAGCCGCGCAGCACGGGATGATCCGGCGATAGCGCTCGCTCGCGGTGGGCGCGAACCAGATCGTCGTCGATCATGGCGCGCATGTCGTCGAGGCCCAACTGTTCGATCTTGGAAACTTCGTGCGAGGTGCGGAAGCCGTCGAAGAAATGCAGGAAGGGAATGCGCGACTCCAGCGTGGCGGCATGCGCGACCAGCGCCAGGTCCATCGCTTCCTGGACCGAATTCGACGACAGCAGAGCGAATCCCGTGGGACGCACCGACATGGCATCCTGATGGTCGCCAAAGATGGAGAGCGCTTGCGCCGCGATCGCCCGGGCCGCCACGTGAATCACGGTCGGAGTCAACTCGCCCGCGATCTTGTACATGTTGGGGATCATCAGCAGCAGACCCTGCGAGGAGGTGAAGGTGGTGCCCAGCGCGCCCGCTTGCAGCGCTCCGTGCAGAGCGCCGGCAGCGCCGCCTTCGCTTTGCATCTCGATGACATTCGGGATCGTGCCCCAGATGTTCTTCTCGCCGATCGACGACCAGGCGTCGGACGACTCACCCATGGGTGACGAAGGAGTGATGGGATAGATCGCAGCCACTTCGCTGACGTGGTAAGCCACATAAGCGACAGCTTCATTGCCGTCGAGGGTTACTTTGCTTCTGGGCATCGTGCCTCCAGCGCTTTCCTCGTTCTTGGGCGAGGTGCGCAACGGGGTAGCCTCGCGGGCCGCCGATGAATCCGTATGAATGGTGGCGGCCGGCGAAGCAGAGTATTCAGTTGTTTTCACTTTCTTCTTCCCCCAGGACCGGCTAGATGCGCGGTCTGTTATGAACTGATACTGTCCACGATAGGGCGTGGATGTTCCTAAGGGCTGTGATGGGCGTACTAACAAATCTGTGATGGATGTCACATACAGCCGTTTTTGCGTATGGGCGTAATGGACCTCCGACGAGTACGGGAGAGACAACAAGGCCGCTGACCTGTGCGCCTGAGAGGGCGGGGCAGCGGCTTAGAAAACCAACGCGCCTGGCCGAAAGGTGAGGTGCGGCCGGCGCGTACGAATCATGCCGATGGTGCGAACCCGCTCATAAGCTCCGTGCAGGTCCTGGCTCAGCATGCGCACCACCTGCAGGCACACTTCGCGATGGTCCCGCAGAAACTTCAGCAGATCTTTTCTCCGGACAAATACAACTTGTGAATTGTCCAGTAACTCCGCCGTGATCTCATAGGGCGTGTTGGACAGGCTGGCTCCCAATCCCAACACCTCGCCCGGACCGGCGATGCGTAGGGTCAGCCGCTTTCCGGCATCGGAGCAGATAGAGAGTTTGGCGCGCCCATCGCAGAGGATGTATATGCCGCGGACCGGCCGTCCCTCGGCCATCAGGACGGAGCCCCGGGGGTAGGAAGCGGGCGATTTGATTTCGTCGAAGGCCTTTAACGACTCCGCTGGCATGTCGCAGAAGAGGCGATCGGGACGGAAATCGCAGGTCAGGCAACTTGACTGAATCGTGCTCTCCATACTGCAGGTAATATGCTTTCCGCTGGACTGACGCAGTGATTACAGTCACCGTTTTCCGTGACCCTATTCACAAGCAGGGAAGAACATCATTCCTTACAGCAGTATGAGCGACGTTCCAGTGCGGTCCGTTCGGGCTCAGAGTAGCCGTTTCGAAGGCGCAGCGTTACGCGCGCCTGCGATCCTCTAGCCGACCGCGTTCCTATTGCGTGATCGCCATCGCCCGCAGTGCGGCTTTGTTGCGGATCAGCAATGTGGAGCCCTTTGCCTGCACGATTTGCCGTTTCTTCAGATCGGCGAAAAGGCGCGTAACCGTTTCGCGCGAGGTGCCGATCATCTGCGCGATCTCTTCGTGAGTCAGAGCCAGCTTCAGGCGCGGCTCCATCTTCGCCGCCTCGCCGTTCTTGGCGCTCCACTCCAGCAGCAGCTTCGCCAGTTTCTCTCCGGCGGAGTGCGATAGGCCGAGCGAGCGGATCTCGCGGCAGGCGGAGTTGTATTTCTCGCTCAGTTGTTCCGCCACCCGCAGGCAGGCCTCGCTGTGCTCCTTCAAGAAGCGGAGAAATTCTTCGCGCTTCACGAAGTTGACCTGACAGGGGTCCACGGTCTCGGCGGTCAGTTCGTAAGGCTTGCCGCTCACGGTGGCGCTCAGCCCCAGAACCTCTCCCGGTTCCGCGATTTTGAGAATCAGCGTTTTGCCATCGGTTGAGCAGATGGATAGCTTCACGCGCCCTTTGCACAATACAAAGATGCCGCGCGGCGTCTGTCCTTCCACGAACAGAACCGCACCCTTGGGATAGGCGGTGGCATATTTGACGTTTTCAAACGCTTGCAGAGCCGCTGGCGGCAGATCGCAAAAAATATGCTCGACCCGCATCTTGCACGTCAGGCAGCTTTCGATGATGTCCAATCCATATGGTGTAAGCACGACGACCCCCTGTACTGCACATCGTATCCCCGAGTTTTACGGTCGAAGCGTGTGCGAGCCGCTCCGAGGGGCCAAGAACTTCGGTGTCGCGCTACTTTCGCCCCGCGCACCTTGCCGAGTGCCGGCGGTCACTGGTGGTGGTGATCCGCAAAGTATGCGCCAAAGGCCCAGAAACATTGGCCCTGCGCGTTATGGTAGGCACTTTTCGGCATTCCAGGCACTACTCCAGATACACTCTAGCGGAACATCCGGGGCGCACAGCCAACAAGTACATTCATCACAAGGGATTGTGATTTCCGTACAAAGGGCGAATGGAGAAGGGCGGTTACTGTCCTGGCTCGGGGACTGCTGCTTCTCGTTGCCGATCGAAGCGCTCGTTCAGAATCGCAAGCTGTTGGGTGAGGACCCGGGTGCGATCATTCAGCTTCGAAACCCAGGCGAACAGCTCGATGATCAGCAGGGTGAGCCCCGCGATGGCGATAAAGAAGAGGGCGGAGGGAGGGTAAGGCACGCCTACGAACTTGGCAATCTCGAACAGGTAAGGATATCCGACCGACGACAAGACCAGCAGGCAGACGGAAATTAGCAGCCAGAGAATCGCGAAGCGCTCGCCGATGGAGCGCCGGCGCACCAGCCAGAGCACGAAGAAAAACACCACCAGGGTGGTAACGAAGACCAGCGCGTGACCGTTAGCCTGCATACGATTTCCTCCTTTACTGGGCGCTTTCCGCCCGGCGCAGCGAGCACATCAGGATGGCGAGCGAAACTTTGACCATGTAGCCAATGGAGCGCAGGCCGCCGATGCTGGAAACGCCTTCCGTTCGCGCCGTCATTTCGACCGGGACTTCGCACATGCGCAGGCCGGCGCGATGGGCCACCACGATGGCCTCGACCTCTGGATAATCCTCCGCGTAGTTGCCGGACAATAGCTCGGTGGCTCGGCGGTTCAGGGCGCGGAAGCCGGAGGTCGCATCGGTGATTCGCGTATGGCAAATGGCCGACAACCACAGGGAAAAAATCCGTATGCCCAGCCGCCGGCTAAGGGTCGATTGATAGCCGCTGCCGCTGAGAAAGCGCGACCCGATAGCGATGTCGCAGCCGGATTGCAACACGGCTTTCACCAGCAGGTGTACCTGTTCGACCGGATGTTGACCGTCGCCATCCACCTGCACCGCGATATCATAGTCCTCGTTGCGCGCGATGCGAAATCCGGTCTGCATGGCTCCTCCAATCCCAAGATTGCAGGGCAGAGTGACCAGGCGTGCCCGGGTCTCCCGAACTACGCGTATGGTGCCGTCGGTCGAGCCGTCATTGATCACGGCGATATCGTAGGTCGGGTACAGCGTGGAAACGCGACTGACGAGCGCAGGCAACGAGCGAGCCTCATTGAAGGCGGGAATGATGATGAGTACCCGCGCTGCCGAGTCAGGATTTCGCGTTGCTGGAATCGAGTTCACCGTTGATTAATTTGTTCCTGTGGCCGCTGGCACACGGTACAACCGAAGATGCACTTCCGGAAAGTCGTGAACTGCGGCATAAGGCAAGGTCACCGTGTCCGAAGCCAGGAGGAACTGCGGGCGCTGAGCGCCGAAGTCAAGCGAACCATCGGCCGTGCCGGTCAGCGGAACCGCAAACCAGTCTTGGCGCTGCTTCCACCAATCGTAATAAAACGGCTGCGACAGCCAGAAATTTGCGTACCAGCCGAAGCGCGCATCGACCTGATCCTCCAACACGGCGACGGAATCCGTGCGCGGGACGGAGGCTTTAAGATACATCGCCAGATTGTTGAAGCGTTGCACTTCCGGCTTGATGAACTGCAGCCGCAAACCATACCACCCGGCATTACAGCCAACCAGAAAAATCGCCCAGAGCGTGACCTGCACCGCAAGCCTGCGTGTGATCAGCATCGCCAGCAGGCACAACAATCCGCCGCACAGCAATCCCGCGAGTATGATTACGGGTCTGTGGGGGTATCGCCAGTGCATCCAGAACATGCCGCTCAGGGTCGGCGAATCGGAGGCGTTGTTCCAGGTAAGCGCGTTCACGGAGCGCGCCATCGCAATCGAACTTGCAACCATCACGACGCCGGCCACCGCCCCCAGTCCGCGCGCGAGCAATTGCTTTCGCGACGCGAAGTACCACGCGAACAACAGCGGCGAAAGTTGGAATACATAGCGCTCATGGGTCCGCAGAATTCCGTCATTCAGCGCATTATGCCGCGTGATCATCACCAGGAAGATCCCGCTTGCGGTTACGGTTAGCACCCAGAACCAGCGTTGTGCTTCGGTGAGCCGCCTCCACTGAAACGCCGAGCCAAGAACACTTAGCACCGGCAGCCAGGCGGTGGCTATCAGCATGACACCGAATAGCCAGATGCCGGAGCTGAGAAAGGTGCCCAGCGGAATACGGTGTTCGCCCAGTCGGAGCGCACCCAGATAGGACTCGCCGAAGACCAGGCCGGCCAGCGAATGGGCGTAGCCGATGCTCTCAAAATAGCGAATCGGCAAGGCGCAGGCGAATACTGCAAAGGGAACGGCACGGCGCAGCAGGCCGGGAAGCTCCTGCCGCATCGCCAGCTTCACGGAAGAAGATTGCGCCAGCCGGTTGCCGAACCAGATGGCCACGGTTAGCCCGTAGGCGGCCATCAGAAACAAGACGTGTGGCTTCACGAAGTAAGTGAATGCAAAAGCTACGCCCGCCCAAACTGCATCCCGCGGTGTTCCGCGATAGAGAGCGCGATAGGCAAGCCACGCGCTCAAGACAAAGGCTGGATAGTAGAGGTTCTCCGCCATCACCGTTGCCGTGTAGATGCCGCCTGGAACCAGCAGACTTAAGATCGCGACAGCCATCGCCTCGCGATGATCCACCAATTCCCGCGCTAGAAAATAGGCGGGGAAGACGACCGAGGAAAACATCAGGCAGGAGACCAGCTTGACCAGCACATAAACTACGCTCGAATCGCTCGCGCCGAACAGCGGAGAAAGGAGGATGGAATAGAGCTGCGCTGGGAAATCGACATGGCGGTTCAGGGCGATAAAGTGCGCACCATGATGAAAGCTGCGCGCCAGAGACCAGTAGGTAAGCTCGTCGGTAAAAATGCTGGGACTGGTAGCAAACATCGCTGCGGCGAAGCGCAGGAACGTAGACGCCAGCCAGAGCGAGGTCAGAACAGGGAATAACGCAGTATTCTCCCGCGGCCGTTGCGCGGGCTCACGTTCACAGTCACCTGAATCGAGGCGAGCCGGGGCAGCAGGCCTCGCCGGCGAAGCAAGAACGGCGGGATGTCCCGCCTGTTCGGAAGGAAGCATCAGCCAAGTTTAACAGGCCGGGAAGGCCCCTAAGCCTCAACCGCTTGCAGTGCTGTCACCCGCTCCGCATCCAGCACGACGGCAATGGCATGGATCACGGAAGCAATCCGAACCGCAGCCAGTATCTTCTCTTCGCTCACGCCTTTCTCGCGCAAGGCCTTCTCGTGCGAGTCGACGCACATGCCGCAGCCGTTGATTGCCGAGACCGCCGTCGACCACAGTTCGAAATCGAGAGGATCGACGCCGTGGGTCCGCATGATATTCATCCGCAGACCGGCGCGCATAGTTCGGTACTTTTCGTTCGACGTCATGTGCAGAAAGCGATAGTAGATATTGTTCATGCTCATGATCGCAGCGGCAGCCTTCGCGGCTTCGAGCGCCTGAGGAGTGAGGTGCGTCGCGGCCTCTTCCATAACGGCCGCTATGAACTGCTCGTTGCGGGAAGCGATGGCCGAGGACACGACCGTCCCCCAGGTCTGCTGCTCGTTCAAGTCCGTTTGCTGCTGAACCACGCTGGAAAAATTGAGTTTCAAGTCTTTCGCATAAGAGGGAATCGTATCGATGTATGCTTCGAAATCCATGTATTCGCCCGGACCTTTCAGAAAGGAAGCTCCGCCCGATTTGTCGAGCGGAGCCTGGTTGATCGTTACTTACACCTGCAGCGTCGCCTCGCCCTTCTGCCAGTTGCAGGGGCAGAGTTCGTCGGTCTGCAACGCGTCCAGCACCCGCAGAACTTCCTGCGGATTGCGGCCCACCGACAGATCGGTCACATACGCGAAGCGAATGATGTCGTCGGGATCGACGATAAAGGTCGCCCGCTGCGCCACGCCTTCTTTTTCGTCGATGATGCCCAACTGCCCGGTCAAGTCACGCTTGATGTCGGCAAGCATGGGGAAGGGAAGATCCTTCAGGTCGGCGTGATGGGTGCGCCATGCCAGGTGAACGAACTCGGAGTCGGTACTGCCACCCAGGATCTGCGCGTCGCGCTCCTGGAATTCCTTGTTCATCTTGCCGAAGGCCGCAATTTCGGTGGGGCAGACAAAGGTGAAGTCTTTGGGCCAGAAGAAGTAGACCTTCCACTTGCCGCTATAATCGTCGCCGGTAATAGTTTTGAATGCGTTATCTTTGTTGGTGCTGACCGTTGCAGTGACACTGAAGTCAGGGAACTTCTCGCCTATTCCTAGCATCTTGCTCTCTCTTTCCTATAAGGTTTCGTTATGATTGTCTTGCCTCTGCGGACGCGCACGCCTTACAGACCCCTTGCACCTCGATACTGAACTTCTCCAGCTTGAAACCAGAGGGCAGCCTGCCCTGCAACTTCACAGGGGCAAGTAACTGCTCATCCAGATCGGTGATGGAGCGGCAATGCGTGCAAACCAGGTGATGGTGGGGATGAAGATTGGCATCGATGCGCCAGGCACCGTGATGCAGGCTTACCTCGCGCAACATGCCCGCCTCAATAAAGGTCTTGAGGTTCTTGTAGACCGTCGCAAGCGAGATCGACGGCAAGTCTTGTTTTACCTGCTCGTAGATCTCCTCCGGCGAATAATGCCCGGGACGAGACATCACGACATCGTAGATCTTCTGCCGCTGGTGGGTCGCCGCCAAGTTGTGCGTACGGCACAGCTGGCGGAACTCGTTGTAAGTCTCCCGGCGCATATCTATCAGATGATAATCATTATCAAATGGACTCAGATTCTCTGTCTGGATCTTCCCCGTTACCACCGGAGCACGTCTGCTCGTTTGTGAGCCAGCAGCCACGCTTCCGTTACACCGTAATCTTACGGATGGTTTTGCCTTGCATAGGCGGTTCCAGAGAATTTGTCACTTATGAGGTGCCACTTCGGGAAGCCGCCAAGCTATAGGGTCGCGGATGTCTTCCCGAGATTATCCCAGCGTGTACTTCGGGGTCACGCCGTTGAGCGTGTAATGGCCTCGGTCGCTGGCGCTTCCGTCGGCTTTCCAGATGCCAAAGAACGCCTCGCTGTCCGAGCCATCGGCCGGTCCCTTCCACGGCTCATCGTAGGCCGCGAATGGTACGGTCTTCACGCCATTCGAGTTCGCCCAGTCCACCATGGCTGCGTAATACCACTGCGCGTAAGTCACATTTGCCAACGACGGGTTGGGCTGATCTTTTTGCGAGCCCTGCGTCGGCCAGCCGGTTTCGCCGATGCGAATCTCAAGGCCGATGTTCTGATTGGAGAACGCTGTCTTCAGCCCTGAGAGCTGGTTCGTCATGCTCGCTTTCACCGCCTGCGCGAACGAGGCCTGCGTCGGATTCTGTCCAATCTGGTTGGCGATGTCCTTGTCGAAGTAAGCGTACATATTCCCGTAGACGTGGTTTTCGCACGCCGCCATCAGCGCCAGCAGCTTCTGCCGCATGCTTGCGTAGTTCGGGCTGGTGTTGTCCACGCCACCAAGCACGCCCCATTGCTGGCGGGTAGTGATGGGCAGCGTCGCTGCAGTCAGCGGAGCGCGCTTGCTCTTTGCGTAGCCGATGAGATCGATGATCGCCTGCGTCGAGTTCGGCCCCCAGATGCACTCGTTGCCGATGACGAGGTCCACGACGTTGTTGTAGGTCTTGGCCTGCTGGATGGCGTAATCGATCTCTGTCTTCGTCCACTCGACATTTATCGAGTCGTTGTTGGAGTCAGCGCCTTGTTGGTAGCAGCCCGCGGAGACCTTCAGGCCAGCCGTGCTCGCGGCCTGTATGTTCAGGCGATTGCCATCCTGCACAATAGGCTTGCCCTGCCACACGAATGTTCCCTGGCCGTACGTCGTGATCAGGGAAAAATGTTCGGCTACGGGCTTCAGTAGCTGCTGCACCTGAGCAAGCGTGTAGACGTTGTAAAGGACAGGGCCGTCCCCAACCCATGGTCCAACATACGGCTCAAAGGCGACTCCGTAGATGCTCATCAAGCTCCCCTCTTGGCGATCCGACTTCTCGAACCCGGTCAACGTGTAGCAGCGCGGCTAGCCATTGTGTGCCAGACCAGCCGGCCGCAGTCACACGAGAATACCAGCTTCACGGAGCACCTGCGTCGCTCTTTCCGGTGAAGGCCACTTTGATCGGCGGGTCGTGCAGTAGCTGTTTTTCGACAGCACCGGCTGCGGTCGTGGCTGCGCTTGGGCCAAGGCTCACACCTGCTAGTGACGAACCTCATATTCAGGTTGTTTTCCCCAGAACATAATCGGAGAGGCGCCACTTCCGCGCTGGTCTCCCTGCGCGATGACGGTCGCCAGCAAATCTGATGGCAGGGTGTGTGAGTATGGCAGAGAATATTGCAAATCTAAGTGAAGAACGGATTGCTTATCTGGAAAACCTCGTCAGCCAAGCCCGAACCGCCGCTGCCGTCTTTACCCAATACAGTCAAGAAGACGTGGATCGCATTGTGAAGCCCATGGTCATCGCGGGGCTGAAGCAGGCACAATATCTCGCCCGCCTGGCCATTGAGGAGACCAAGATCGGCGTCCTCGAAGATAAGGCCATCAAGAATATGGTGGCGACGGAGTTTGTCTACGACTATGTCAAGGACAAGCGAACCGTGGGGACGATCCGTGAGTTCCCCGAGCGCGGCCTGGTGGAAGTGGCCGAGCCGATCGGGGTCATCTTCTCGCTCACGCCGATTACGAACCCAACCTCGACCGTGCTCTTCAAGTGCATCATGGCCATCAAGACGCGGAATGCCGTGATCTTCAGTCCGCATCCCGGCGCCTGGCACTGCTGCTCCGAGGCCGTAAGGATCATGTATGAGGCCGCGGTTCAGCACGGCGCGCCCGAAGGCGTCTTCACCTGCCTGGAGTCGCACACGCTCGAGGACAATGCCTACCTGATGCACCACAAAGACATTGGCCTGATCGACGCGACTGGCGGGCCGGGTGCGGTGAAAGCTGCCTACAGCTCGGGCAAGCCGGCATTGGGCGTTGGAGCCGGCAATACGCCCGTCTACATGGAAAAGTCGGCCGACATCGACATGGCTGTGGTCGACATCATTACCTCCAAGACATTCGATAACGGCACCATCTGCGCTTCCGAGCAGACGGTTGTGATTGACAACGAGATCTATGATCGAGTGTTGCTGAAGTTCGAAAGCCTGGGCTCGCACATCTGCAATGAGAAAGAGGCCGAACTGCTGGGGCGCACGGTGATCGATCCGGCGACCGGCTTCATGCAACCGATGGCCGTTGGCCAGAAGGCCACCACAATTGCTCGCATCGTCGGTATCACGGTCAAGCCGAAGACCAAACTTCTCATCGCGCCGATCAAGGGCGTCGGCCGCGAATACCCCTTATCGGTAGAAAAGCTGTTTCCCGTGCTCGCGGTTTATCGCGCCTACTCTGTCGACGAGGCTCTGAAGGTGTGCGTTGATGTCAATCACGCCGGAGGACTGGGACACACTGCAGTTGTCTTCTCGAACAATGAATCCGTCATTCAGAAGTTCGGCGAAGTGATCAATGCGGGACGAATCATCGTGAATTCGCCGGGCTCGATCGGCGCGCTCGGCGGGATTTATAACGACATGGTTCCCACATTTTCCTTCGGCTGTGGAACCGGCGGCGGTAACAGCACCACCGACAATGTGAACGTTTACCACTACCTGAACATCAAGCGCGTGGCGCGCAGGACGCAGGCCCATATGTGGTTCCGGGTTCCTAATCAGATTTACTTCAACATGAATGCGGTCGAGAACCTGAGGAACTTCGCGTCTCGCTCGACCCTGATTATCACCAACGCCCCACTGGAAGCACTTGGCCACGTCAACGTGGTTCGCCGTTATCTTCCGCCGGAAACTCCGGTCCACGTCACGGTCATTCCCGACGCCGAGCCCGACATCAAGATCATCGCGGAGGGAGTGGAGACGCTTAACTTCTACAAAGCTGACCAGATCATCGCGCTGGGCGGAGGGTCGGTGATCGATGCGGCGAAGATCATGAAGCTCAAGTACGAGTCGCCTGAAGCGGATCTGGAAGAACTGGCTGCGCCCTTCCTGGATATACGAAAGCGCGTGGTTCAGTACCCCACCGGGAAAGTGAATCAATCGCGCCTGATCGCTATCCCCACTACCAGCGGCACGGGCAGCGAGGTTACTCCCTTTGCGGTGATGACCGATAAGGAGCGCGGCATCAAGGTCACGCTGGTGGACTACTCGCTGGCGCCGGACGTGGCGATTGTCGATCCCCAGTTCGTCATGTCGATGCCGAAGGGGCTTACTGCCGATACCGGTATCGATTGCCTCACCCACGCGCTGGAAGCCGGAGTCTCGATCTACGCTTCGCCTTATACCGATTCCAATGCCATGCAGGCGATTCGGCTGGCGTTTCACTACCTGCCCATCGCCTACGAGCATCCCGACAATGAAGAAGCGCGCAGCATGATGCACAATGCGGCGTGCATTGCGGCGATTGCGTTCTCCAATGCGTCGGTCGGCGTGAATCACGCCTTGGCGCACGCTTTTGGGGCGCGTTTCGGTGTACCGCACGGTCGCGCGAATGCCTTGATGCTGCCACACGTGATTGCCTACAACGCTTCGGTGCCGACGAAGTTTATGCCGTCGCCAAATCAGCGTGGGTACAACGCGCACAAGAAGTACGCCATGATGGCCGACCTTCTTGGATTGGGCGGCCACACCGTTGAAGAGAAAGTGCAGAACCTGGTCACGGCGACAGAACAGCTGCTCGACCGGCTGGCAATTCCGCGCTCCATCGCCGAGATGGGAATCTCGAAAGAAGAGTTTGAGCGGGCACTACCCGACTTGGCCAAGATCGCCTTCGACGATCCCTCGGGGCGCTCGAATCCGCGCATGCCCCTGGTGAGCGAACTGGTAGAGCTGTTCCGGAGCGCTTATCGCGGCCGCAGTCAGGGCGGGGTAGCCACTACATCCAAGAAATCAACCGTAGATGAATCGGTGTACGTATGACAACGACAATGACTCCCCTATATTTCCAGATTCCTCAACAGTGCACAGCCCAGGCTTTGCAGGAAGCCGGCGAGAAGCTGGATAGCGCAGATGTTGAAGTAACGCTGGACTTCTCCGCAGTGAACCGGATCGATCCCGGCGCGCTGAGGGCGATGGAAAAGCTAGCCTCGACGGCCGAGGAAAAGTCCGTCACGATCTTCTTGCGCGGCGCCAACATCGATATCTACAAGGTGCTCAAGCTGGCGAGACTGGCGCGTCGATTTTCCTTTGTAGGGTAAGGAAGCTTTCGACGCGGCGCGGAGAATCCGGCATTCATCTCGCCTGCTCCGAACCAACCGGCCGCGCATAACCGGTCATTTCCAGATATCCGACGCCGCTCACCGGAGCACTCTTTCTTGTGCCGCTGACGGTAATGGCGCCTTCCCAGTAGGCGAGACTGGTATAACCCGCGATCGTCAATTCCTGTGAGGATAGCGGCGTTTTCAATTGTAGGTTCAGCCCTAATGACGGTATCGCGACTCGCCACGCGATTGGGTAAGTACCATGCGTCGCTGGACTGGTGTAAGTTTCCGCTTTGGGCTGCATGGAAAAGTCGGCAAGGCTGAGATAGGTTGATTTGCCGGCGGCGTCCACATACGTCCCGGAGGAGAAGGGATCAACGCTGCCGTCTTTGTGCCGCAGGCGATAGAGCATGAGCTCGGTATTGTCGTCGAGTTGCAGGCTGAGCCAGTCCCACCCACTCTGGTCTTCATCGAGGCGGTGGCTGAAGAATTCATGGTCCATCCAGGCCGTGCCCTCCACCTTGTAGGTCTTCCCCTTCAGCTCGATCGAGCCGGTAGTCAGAAGGCGGGTGAAGGAAATGTAGTGCGACGCGTGGCCCAGACCGGCCGACTTCTGGCTGACCCCGTTCTTACCGTGGATCACCGGCGGCTTGTGCGAAGTCATCACCAGTTGCAGCGTGAAATCGTCCGAAACCGCCTGCAAATGCTGCTCGCCGTTCATCCACTGCACTTGCCAGTTACCGTTCCACACTCTCTGCAACGCGAGGTTCGCACCTGCCAAACCCGGGCCCGCGCGGTTCAGTCGCTCGGTGTGATAAAAGTGCCCACCACTCAGATCGCTCAATGCGAAATGAGCGAGATAAAGATCCTGAATGTCCCAGTCGCCCGTCGGGCGCTGGCTTTGGCGTATCCCCTGGCGAAAAAATGTCAGCTCAAATCCGAACTTGTGCCCGTCGGCCGACTTCAGGTTGCCGGTGTAATACCACCATTCGGTCTTGTAGTCAGGGTGATTGAAGTGATCGCGCGGGAACTCGTACTGATATCCCGGCAGCGCCATCTGGTACTGCGCGGGCAACGGTGCAGCGAGGAAGAGGAGCAGCAGGGACGCAGCGATCTTATTCCTCATGCACCACCTCGATGGGATTCAGTCGCGCCGCCACGCGTGCGGGATAAAAGCCGGCCAGTATCGTCGACAGATAGACCAGCGTCAGCGCCGTGACAAGCACGGCGACCGGCCAGTGAAACTGGATGGTCCAGCCAAAAGACTGCTTGTTGATAACAAAAATCAGCAGCAGCGAGAGCACGACTCCCAGCGCCAACCCGGCCAGGTTCGCCAGCAGGCCGATCAAACCCGCCTCCACCAGGATCAGCTTACGGACTTGCGACACCGCCGCTCCCAGGAAGCGAAGCAGTCCCAGTTCGCGGCGGCGATCGATGACGAGGGCGAGCAAGGCTCCAGCGATTCCGATGACCGCGACAATCACTGCGATTACTTCCAGTGCGTAGGTGATGGCAAACGTCCGATCGAAGATCTGGATTGCCTCGGTGCGCAGATTACGATTGGTGAAGATCATCAGGTTATGTCCCGCGGCGGCCTTCTCGATTTCGGTTCGCACCTGATCCACGTTCGCGCCCGGCACGACATAGACGGCGAGATTCGATGGCGCGCTGTCATGCACATACCGCAGGAGCGTAGAACGGTCGATCACGACGAATCCCTTTTCGCTGCCGTAATCGTAGAAGACATCCACTACGTGAAAACGGACGGAGGCGCCGCTCAAGGGCAGCGAAATAAAGTCGCCGCGATGGAGCCGATGTTTATTGGCGAATGGCTCGCTGACGATGGCGTTGTCGCCACTGCGCAGTTCCGCGTTTACCTCGCCGATCGAACGCCCCGACAGAAATTGAACTTTGCCTAGATCATGACTTCCGGTGGTATCGGCTGCACCGAGCGACGCCGGCAGACCCTCGTAACTGATCTCGTAGCCTCGGAAGCGATCGATGCCCGCCACTCCGGGCAGGGAAGCGATCTTGTCCGCGAGAGCAGGATCGATGGTGGGATGACGATCGGCGGCCGGATCTCCGGCAGGACGCAGAAACAAGTCGGCCTTCAGCTGATTGTCCATCCACACCTGCACTGTCTGGCGAAAGCTGCCAACCATGATGCCGACCGAGGTCGTCATTGCAATCGCGGTCGCCAGTGCGCCAACGAGTACAGAAGTGCGGCGGAGGGAAGCCGCCAGGCTGCGCGACGCCAGAAACGCTTCGACACCGGCAACGCGGCGCAAGAGCCCTGACGAAATCGCAGTCAATCCGCTGACCAGCGCCGGGATGGCGAAGGCGCAGGCCGCGATCATCAACAGCGCGGAGGCATAGCCGAAGAACGGCTTTCCGGCGATGGCTGGCGCTTGGGAAGCGGCGGCGCCTAGCACAGCCAGCAGCAGTGCAATCCAGAGATCGCGAACCTTGTGCATGCGGGCGGCATACTCGCGCTCGCCTCTAGCCATCGCCTCGACGGGAGCTACCAGGGAAGCTTCTCGCGCCGGCGATGCTGCCGACGCCAGTGAAATGCCTGCGCCAATCGCTAACCCGAAAATGATGATGACTGGGGTTAAGGCAATCGGCGCGGGCTGGCTGCTGACATAGAGGTTCTGGACCGTTCTGCCGATCAGGTTGACGGCTCCGATTGCCAGCAGCCTGCCCAGCAGCAGTCCAAATGCTCCGCCCACCAGCCCAAGGCAAAGAGCCTCTCCAAGGAAGGCGGCTAGCACGCCGCTGCGGCTCGCGCCCAGCGCGCGAACGATGCCGATCTCCGCGCGGCGGCGCACCACGGAGACGGAAATGGTGTTGAAGATGAGAAAGGCCCCGACCACCAACGCAACATAACTCAGAATCCGCAGATTCCAGCGAAAAGCGCTTAACATGCGGCGATTCTCGTCAGTTTGAGCGCCCTCGCGGCGAAGCTCGACCCCGGTGGGCAAAATGGGGCGAAGGCGCTGCTCCCAATCCTCCAGAGAAGGTGTGGATGGGAGCTTCAGCAAGATGCGATCAACTCTTTCGTCGCGGTGCAGAGCGCGCTGTGCGGCGGCAATGTCCATCAGCACTAAGCCGCCGCTGTCGCCCGAATCGTGCAAAATCCCGCGTACTTTGTATTCGCGAGTTTCGTCATTGATCTGTAGGCGCATCGTGGTGCCGGCCTTCGCTCCCAGATGCTCGCTGATCCAGATACCGCCTTCGTTGGTAGAGCGGGTGAAATCGTCGAATGTTGCCGAGCCACCAGCCGCAGAGTTGAGATTTTCGGGACGCTCGGCAACCAGATCCAGCCCAACCAGCGGCACGCTTTGTCCACTGGCGGTTACGACCGCATAGTCCTCGATTCGGGGCCGCGCTTGGATTGGGTACGGCAACCTGGTCAGCTTGCCGACCAGCTCGTCGGGGACGCCGCCAATCGAGGTAACTTCCAGATCGGCGCCGCCGGCGAGGGTCTCGATCGACGAGCGAAACGATCCGGCAGCCGCGCCGCCCGCCAGCTCGATCGCCACTACCACCGCGACGCCCAATGCGACCGCGAGTACAACGAGGGCTGTGCGCAAGGGCTCGCGATAGAGCGGCCGGATGATCAAACGGTAGAAGAGGCGCAGGCGCGGCATCAGGTGCGGATGACCTCGTCGATTTTGCCGTCGCGCATCTTCACCACGCAATCGGCGTACGAGGCAGACTCGGTGCTGTGGGTGGCCATCAACACGGCAGTCTTTCGCTCGTCCACGATGCGACGCAGCAGGCCGAGGATCACGTTGCCGGTAAGCGAATCGAGATTGCCCGTGGGCTCGTCGGCCAGCAGCAGTTTGGGACTGTGGACCATGGCGCGAGCGATGGCCACGCGCTGCATCTGCCCGCCCGAGAGTTGATGCGGCATTCGCCGCTCCAAGCCGTCGAGTTCCACCATCGCAAGCTGCTGTTGAGCCGGCCCGCGAGTGTCGGACACGCCCGCCAGAAGCAGCGGTAGCTCGACGTTCTCCAGGACAGTTAACGTGTTCAGCAACTGAAACGATTGAAAGATGAAGCCGACCTTCTCCCGCCGCAAGCGCGTCAATCCGCTCTCCGTCAGGTCCGAGGTCGAGACTCCGTCGAGCAGAACGCGGCCGGAGGTGGGGAAGTCCATCGCTCCCGCCAGGTTCAGCAGGGTTGATTTGCCGCATCCGCTGCGGCCGACCAGCGCTATGAACTCGCCGCTCGAAACCGGCAGCGAAACGCAATCCAGCGCTTGCACGCTCTGTCCATCGCTGACGTAGGTCCTGGTCACGTCTTCGAGACGCAGAAGCTGCGTGAGGTTATTGCGCGCCGGCAGCGATGAAACATCGGGTTGCGACTTCAACAAGCCCATGAAGGTTTCTGAAACAGTCAGAACACGATTATGACATCTGCGTTGGATGTTCTGCTGCGTCGCAAGGATTGGCAGCCGGAACGGAAGATCCTGGTCGCGTCCGCCAGGCGCGGAGGGCAAAATGGTAGTGCGTCTCGCCGTGCGGATGCCATAATGAAGCGCCTAATCCCGCGCTTGCGCCCAGGAAAGCGGTGCGAAGACTGTATCCATCGGTTGATGGAGATATGAGAAAAATCACTGCGCCGACGTCTGTCATTCTGTTGCTGCTCACGGTTGTGGCGCTCGCCGGAGCGGCGGAGGCGCAGGATGGGATTTACTGGTGGCCGCAGCTTAACACCTTCGTTGGCCTGTCAGACAACTCGCAACTGGAGTTGGTGTCCGAGGGTATAGTCGACCCCAATGTCAGCAACCAGCAGATCGTGCTCGGACCCAGTCTCAATTTTTTCTTTTCACCATTTCACGAGAAAAGAATCAAGACGCTCGATCGCAGTCGAAACTACATTATTGCGTTCCGCTTTGGTTATCGCTATGTGGCGACGTTTGGCGATCGCTCTTCGCACACCCATCGCGGGCTCATCGAAGTCACGCCGCGAATTCCTCTACCCGCTCGACTTGTACTTGGCGATCGCAACCAACTGGTCTTAATCGGCCAGTCGACACAGGTCTCCTGGCTCTATCGCAATCGTGTGACGCTGGCGCGAAGCGTCGAGACGCATTCTCTGACCTTTACGCCCTACATTCAGGCGCAAGTGATCTACAACAGCGATCCCGGCGCCTGGAACCGCTACAACTGCGGCTTCGGCTCCACATTTAAAGTGAACGAACACCTGCAACTCGATCCCTATTATCAGCACCACGGACTCATTGATATGGCCGGACGTCCGACGAATGGTATTGGATTGAAAGTGGAACTCTATTTTCACAATCTGGCCGAACCCTAGCCGCTACGAGCTTAGTTACGATCCTGGCCTTGATGTCCGTCGTGACGAACGGCAAAGCCTCATCTCCACAGCAGATCAAAACTCCTCTAGAATGATTTCGTCGACAGGTAGGTAATTCCATGAAAGCCGCGATTCTGACGACTCCCCAGGACATCACAAAAAGGCCCCTCCACATCGAAGAGCTACCGCGACCCGCGCTGACCCCTGGCCATGTGCTATTAAAGGTGCGGGCCTGCGGTGTGTGCCGTACCGACCTGCACATCGTTGAAGGCGAGCTGCCGCCCCGGCTGAAAGAGGTGATTCCGGGCCATCAGATCGTGGGCGATGTCGTGGAAGGCGCGACGGCGGATCTACCGGCCGGAACTCGCGTCGGTGTCTCCTGGATCGGCGGTACGGATGGGACGTGCTGGTATTGCCGGAGTGGGTACGAGAATCTTTGCGACGATCCAACCTTCACCGGCTATTCGGTGAACGGCGGTTATGCCGAATACACGTTGGCGCGCGCCGATTTCGTCTTTCCACTGCCGCCGGAACTCGACGATTTGCACGCTGCGCCGCTGCTGTGCGCCGGCATCATCGGCTTTCGGAGCTTGCGCGTGGCGGGAACTCAGCCGGGAGAGCGGGTGGGACTGTTTGGCTTTGGCGCCTCGGCTCATCTGGCGATTGAAGTTCTGCACGCCTGGAAGTGCGACGTGTACGTTTCCACCCGGGGAGCTTCGCATCGCCGGCTGGCGGAGTCGTTAGGCGCCAAATGGGTGGGCAGTGAGACCGAAAAGCCGCCGCTGGAATTGGATCGTGCCGTGACCTTTGCGCCCAGCGGCGACGTGGTTGTGGCGGCGTTGTCAAGTTTGAGGAAGGGCGGAGTTGTGGCTATCAACGCCATTCACCTGGATCGCATTCCGCAGTTCGACTACGACCGCCTGCTTTGGGGAGAGCGTCAGATCCGCAGCGTCGCCAACATGACGCGCGATGATGCTCGCGATTTTCTGAAGATTGCGGCCGAGATCCATCTTCAACCGAAGGTCACGTCCTTTTCTCTCGACCAGGCGAATGAAGCTCTCCTGGCAGTGAAGCAGGACGCGATTGACGGAGCGGCCGCAATCCTTCCCTAACGCACTACTGCAGCTTGGCGTAATTCGAGTTCGTGGTGGTCACCTGGATCTGCTTCGCCGTGGCGCCCAGCATTGTCTGTGACGCATAGTTGGTGCCATCCGGCAAGGTGGACATTTGCACGGCTAGCGTGACCTTATCCTGCGGGTTATCCATGTAGGTATTCACATTAATCGCTCTGATCTTACGGGTTGTCATATCGAAGACGACTGTCATCTGATCCCCTTGCTTAGCGTAACTGGAGAAGACCAGCTCAGCGGGACCGCCGCCCATCGTCTTGTTTAGCGAGACGTTCTTCTTCTGGAAGGCTTGCTGGATCAATTCAGGATTGGGCGGCACATAGAGGGACAGCAGGTCTTGCACCTGCCCCATGTAATCCTTCATCTCGTCGGTTTTCTTTTCGACAATTCGTCCCCGCAATCCCCGTTTGTCGGCGCTCTGTGGCGGCGCACCCATAGGAACTTTTTGTACCTGACCGTTCGGTCCATACGAGCACTGGAAGACGCGCTCCGGCTTCTGCTCGCCTTTGAGGGTGATCTGCTGCGTTTCCACCCAGGTGTAGTGATGCAGCCGCTGCTTGTTTTCCGCAGCCGATTGCTTCAAAGCCATCAGCTTTTGCTGCAATTCGGCGTTCGATCCGGATCCCATCTGCGCACGGGCGATAACCGGAAACGCCATCAGCAGCATCAAGGGGAGGACCACTAAGGTTGGGGCGGATGATTTTTCGGTACGCCCGCCGTTGGCAAGGGCGAGAGCGTTTCTTGCTTTCATGGCAATTCTCCGATTTCGTAAGGTAATGGTCCCGCTGAATTCTCGACGAGCGGAAAAGCTCTCGATTGGTTTTGTTTAAACGAAGTACACAGCATTACAGACTTCCCGCCGGTTTGGCCACATCTTTTTCCAGTGGCTTGAGAGCGACGTCTTTGGTCTGGTCGGTGGCCTTGGGCGTAAAGGACGTTAGCTGCGCTTTACCAAACCAGCTCCAGACCTGCGAGAAGTAGTATTTACCGTCTCGCAAATTGAAGATGATCTTGGCTACCGTATTTTTCCCGGGCGCCGCAGTCTGGATGAAATACAACTGCTGTTGCTGTTTGCCGTCCTGGCTGCGCAATGTGACGTAGGTCGGAGCGACGATGTCGAGCGTATACTGCCCAGCCAACATCTTTGTTCCCGAAACGTAAAAATCGAAGGGGATATCGGCAGTTCCGCTGCGTGGATGATCCTGGGCCGATGCCAGGCTACAGAAGAGAAGCGTCAGGCAGCAAGAAACAATAGAGTAGTATCTGGACTGCTGTTTCGAATACATAGGCTCCTCTCCCGGGTAGAAATCAAGTACCGCGTCGGATCTTCCAAGGCCTTGCCTGTGCCGGACCCGCCCATCCGCGGGGCCACACGGCTTTCATCGTCCAGAGTTCCAGTTAATCGAAGGCTGCACTGGCAAAGCCGACGATGTCTACCATACGGCCCAGACTTGCGTCCCAGTACTCGGCCTGTTGGACATCGACCTTGAGCAGAATGAGATTGGGGTCGTCGAGCCCACCCGGTAGCCATGACTTATAGTCCGGCTTCCACAAGGCATTGGCTTTGACGCGGTCGCGTACCAGTTCACAATATCCGCTGACCGAGACATAACGTTGCGCAGGGTGATCGGTATAGGAGAGATTCACCTGCTGGCTGGTCCGTACCGCTTCCACTTTGTCGGTATTGTTGGCAGAGATAAACCAGATGACGCCATCGGCATCGACTCCCTGGCAAGCCATGGGGCAGCTATGCAGCGTGCCGTTGGGACGAACCGTAGTGAGCATCGCAAATCCGATTCCTTGAATCAGCTCGGTCAGCCGGCTGACCGAATCACTCGTTTGCGCCATCGAAGCTCCTTCACTTTGGCAGTAAACAGAATGTGAAGGCGAGGACGTGTGTCGCCGGCAGGGAATCATTCATCGCTGCGCTGCAGCCGCGAAATCCGCGGCAACGTCGTCTGCCTTCCAGTTGTTCCCAAAGTATACCTTGAGCACCTTCCCATCCTTGCCGATCAGAACGGTGCTCAGGCTGTGTACAATCTGCCCATCTTTCTGGTTGTAGGCCAGTCCAAAGAAATCGGCGGCCTTGCGCACCTGCTCCGGTGAACCTGAGGCGAACTCCCAGTGTTGGAACGCGGGATCGACGCCGGCCACATAACCCTTGCCATAGCTGCGCAGAACCGCAGGCTTGTCATTCTCTGGATCGATGCTGATGGAGAGCAGCTGCGACTGCCGAAAGGCCGCCGGGTTTTTCTGCAACTGCTGCAAGACCTGCTGGAAGTTGCTGCTCATGCGCAGGCAATAGTCGGGGAAGGGGCAGCGCGTATAGATGAACGTCAGCAACAGCGGACGGCCGCGGAATTGGCGGAGGTTCACGCTCTTCCCATCCTGGTTTACGAGGGTGACATCCGGCACTTGTTCGCCGGGCTCGGGCACGTGCGATGGCGATAGATTACCGCTGCCGGCGCCTTGACTTTGTTTGGTGAAGCTGATGTTTTGCAGCTCTGCATGATCGCTCAGCACCAGCGTGGCGTGAACCTGGTCCCCGGGTGCGATCGCCCTAAACACCCAGCTACTATCTTTCCCCACGATAAACGGCATCGTCATGCCCTTCATCAGCCCGGGAACATCCTGGTGGGCGATCGTCAAGCTGTGTGAAGCGGGATCAACCGCTACCACCCTGCCGTCAAGTTCGTAACGCCTTGCTGAAGGAGGCTTGGCGCAGGTGACGAGAACAATCAAGGAGAAAATGGCTGATGCGAGCCGGTATGCAG
>JBARGS010000116.1:0-8980 GCA_049798495.1 Candidatus Korobacteraceae bacterium
GCACCAGAACCGCAAAGAAAACTTTGATCACCACAGAGATTCAGCATAACAGAACGGTCACGGAAGCGGACCAATTTTGGACAGTGCGGTTGATGAGGGTTCGCTAATGGAACTTGGCGCGAGGTTCTCATTTCTTGCGTTCGACTAGAAACTTGGCCAGCTGACGCAATATGTCGGCGCCATCGCCGAACGGTTCCAGCGCAGCGTCAGCTTGGGCGACCAGATCATCGGCCTTCTTCAATGACTCTTCAATTCCGAAGAGCGCGGGATAGGTCGCCTTCTCGGTCGCGCTATCTTTGCCGGCAGTCTTGCCCAGCTGCTCGGAGGTCTGGGTGACGTCGAGCACATCGTCAACGATCTGGAAGGCGAGGCCGATGTTCTGGCCGAAAGTGCGCAGGCTTTGGATTTGCGCCTGATCGGCTCCCGCATACAAGCCGCCACTCACGACGCTCGCCGTCAACAGAGCGCCCGTTTTGGAGCGGTGAATGTATTCCAGCGTCCTGGCGTCGGGCCGAGTGTGCTCGGCTTCAAGATCCATCACTTGGCCGCCAATCATGCCGTCGACCGAGCCGGTGGCATGTGCGATCTCCGCGATGATGGCCACGCGCGCCTCGGCGGGGCATCTCAGTTTGGAGAGCACTTCATAGGCGTAAGTCTGGAGGGCATCGCCAGCGAGGATCGCCGTTGCCTCGCCAAACGCTTTGTGGCAAGTGGGAAGGCCGCGGCGCAGGTCGTCGTTGTCCAGCGCAGGCAGGTCGTCGTGAATGAGCGAGTAGGTGTGCAGCATCTCCAGCGCGGCGGCCAACTCCTCGACACCCTCGGCAACGCAGCCCTCGATCACCTGCGCGGTCTCCATGCACAGGATGGGGCGCAGACGTTTGCCTCCGGCGAAGACGCTGTGCCGCATCGCCTGATGAATGGGGGAGGGATACTGCGTGGCGGGCGGAAGCAGACGCTCCAGCGCTGCGTCGGCGACGATTCGACCTTGTTCCAGAGTTTCCTTCAGCATGAAGAGGGAAGTATAACAATCAGCAGTCAGCATTCAGCATTCAGCATTCAGCAGTCAGCATTCAGCATTCAGCATTCAGCACTCAGCAGTCAGCCAGCGAAGTGCCCTTGACAGTCAGACTGGGGCCGAGGCCGCCTTGGCAACATACCGTATTACTCCCCTTGGCAGAATCGCCAATGGCTGATTGCTGACTGCTGAGTGCTGACTGCTGCGCATCTAACTCGTCATGCCACGCAAGACTAGTCGTACCTCCGCCGTAGTGGAAGGTGCCGTCGCTGCTGATGAGCTGAAACAGGAGTTTCCTTCCATCGCACTGCCGATTCGCCCGCCCTATCCGCCCATGGAAGCCAAGCTGGTGAACGAGATTCCGCGCGGAGAGAATTGGCAGTATGAGCCCAAGTGGGATGGCTTTCGTTGCCTGGCATTTCGCAAGGGTGAGAAGGTTTTGTTGCAGTCGAAGGCGGGACAGCCGCTGGGGCGCTACTTTCCGGAGATCGTCGAAGCTCTGCAAAAGCTGAAGGCGACGCAATTTGTGCTGGACGGGGAGCTGGTGATTCTGCGCGACGGAAAGCTCTCGTTCGACGATCTGCTGCTGCGAATTCATCCCGCCGCCAGTCGCATCCAGCGGCTGTCGCGCGAAACGCCAGCGACGTATCTGCTGTTTGATCTGCTGGTGGATGAGAAAGGGAAGTCGCTGGTCGAGATACCGCTAGGCGCACGCCGCGAAGAGCTGGTGCGGGTGGTAAAGAGCTTTGGCAGGCAGAAGTCCGTTCAACTGTCACCTGCGACTCGCGATTACGAAACCGCGGAGCGCTGGATGTCGGAACTGGCGGCCAGCGGCTTCGACGGCGTGGTCGCCAAGCAGCTGGATTGTCCGTACGCCTCCGGCGAGCGCAGCGCCATGCGCAAGATCAAGCGCATTCGAACCGCCGATTGCGTTGTCGGCGGCTTTCGTTATGGCAGTAAAGGCGGTGAGGTGGGATCGCTGCTGCTGGGACTTTATGACGATGAAGGCTTGCTGAATCACATTGGGTTCACGTCGAGCTTCACGGCGAGCGAGCGCAAGAAACTGAAGGGCATTCTGCGTCCCTTTATGGGTGGTTCGGGATTCACCGGACGCGCGCCGGGCGGTCCCAGCCGTTGGAGCACGGAGCGCAGCGGCGAGTGGGAGCGTCTGGAGCCGAAGCTGGTCTGCGAAGTGCGGCACGACCACTTCTCCGGCGGACGATTTCGCCACGGAACGAAGTTCTTGCGCTGGCGTCCGGAGAAGAAGCCGCGAAGCTGCACCTACGAGCAGGTGGAGACGAGGGAAGGCGCGAAGCAGGAAGAGATTTTGACAGCATGATTTAGCAGTCAGCACTCAGCCGTCAGCATTCAGCCAGACCGGTTCCTTCCCGAGGTGCGGTGGCCCACGACCCGGGCAGAACTACCTACATCAGCTTTGCCGAAAGCCCCCACAGGCTGAACGCTGAGTGCTGACTGCTGAATGCTGAATGCTCGTTACGCTGCCGCGGCACGTCCCCGGCTGATGACCACATAGCGCTCGGACGCCTGCAAGATTCCAGGCAGATCCGCCGCGGAGCAGCAATCGACCGCGCCGGCGGCCAAGGCTTCTGTCCACATTTTGTCGTCGGCCAAGCGGTGAATGCACACAAAAGCAGTCGCCGGAAACTGCTGGCATAGCTTTTTCAGTTCGGCCATGCTGACGAGTTCAAGGTCGACGATGGCGAACGGAGCGCGGAAGCGGGCCACCGTCACGCGCACGTCGTCCGCCGATTTGCTGACCAGAAGATGGCGAAACTGTTTGCCTAGCGATGCAGCCAGGCGCTCGGCCGATACTGCATCATGGTGAGCGAGAACAACATTGATGGGCCGCATGGCAACCTCTCTAAATGTTAGACGGATGGCTGAGCCAAACCGGTGGAACATTTGTGGTCGAAGGATGAACCAGATCGCACCCGAGGGCGCGGAGCATCAAGTTTCGAGCGATGGCCGACGCGCTACTTCGGCGCGCTGCCGGATTGGGTTACCGGTTCGAATGGCTCCGGCTGAAGCTTGCCGTTCCGCTTCAGCAGGATTTCGATTTTGCCTTCCGCTTCTTCCAGCTCTTTGCGGCACGAACCTGAAAGTTTCATGCCCTCGTCAAAGAGTTCCAGGGATCGATCGAGAGAGACATCGCCCTTTTCCAGTTCAGCTACGATCTTTTCCAGACGCTCCAGGCACTCTTCGAACTTGGGCAAGGACCAACTCCTGGTGAGATTCTAGTCCAAAATTTATGCGGCGAACGTGAAAATTCAGAGTGGGATTCGAGGGCGCGAGGGTCCTGACCCCGGTTTTCTGGAGGCTCCTCGGACCGCAGATCCATTCGACTGCGCGTCCGCCCGACCCGCAAAAGAGCGGGTCGGAAAAAAGCTTGCGGACGCTCCGCTCAGGATGACACCGTTAGGGGTTGTTGCCACGCTCCCCATGGCGCGAAGCGACCCATGGTGAGTCAAAAGCTCAAGCCGGCGGTGATGACGGTGGTGCGGCCTTCGTAGGTGTTCCGGGCTGCGTATTCGAAGAGGAAGTTGAAGCCCACGTAGAGGCCTTTGTACGGCGACGAGAGATTCGTGGTGAAGCCGACTCCATCGACGCCGTAGTGCAGCCGCTCCCGTGCCGGGCGCTGGCCCTGACTGTCGGTGGTCTGCCACTGGCCATAACCGGCAGCGCCGGCCAACAAAGACCATTTGCCGCCTTTGGCCAGGGAGAAATTGTGTGTGACCGAATAATCGATGGACTCGTTTTGTCCGGGCCGAACCGGGGTGCCTTCCTGAACGGTATTCCATCCGTAAAAGTCGTAGACGCTGACCTGGTTTGCCTTATTGCTGGTGAGATAAAAAGTCGCTCCCACTTGCGGGCCCAAGGTCCAGAAGCCGGAGCTGAGGTTATTGGAGGCACCGGGAACGTAGCGACCGGTGGGGGCATAGACGCTCAGGCCGGCTTGCAGGTCGATGCGCTCCAGGCTCCAGCCGAGACCGAGGGGCACGAAGTTGGTGTTGCTGATGCCGACCGCGCCCACGCTCACCAGGTCATGGTCGAACGGGTTGCGGGTGTCGAAACGGCCATCGGAGATCGCGATGTCGATCATGAATTCAGGCTTGGCATGGAATAGGCGGAACTTGGGCACGTAGATCACGGTATTGTTGTCTACCAGAACACCTAACTGGCCTTGGAAGGGAATAATGTTGCCGTGATCGCCGTACAGGCGGTCGGACGAGTTCATCCAGATCTGGTTGGAGTAGGAGAAGCCCGGATCAGGCACGGTCCCGGCAGTGGATAAAGTCGAGCCGGGAGAGTATTCTCCGCGCACCTGGGCGGAGACGGTTACGGCGCAGAATACGCATACGCCCGCCAGCAATGAAGCGGCGCACGTGAGCCATGCAACGCGGAGGCGAATGGCCGGCGTCGCCCGAACGCCCTCAACCCTGTTATCCATCGTCGTGTACCGCGCGGCGGCGCAATTGCCGCGCAGGGATTCCTCCGGCTTCTCCGCACCTGGGCGGAGTAAGGCCTCACAGCCAACAATGACTATGTTGGAACTATGACGCCGCCTACCACAGCGATGTCAAGGGAAACTTTGCGGCGGACGTGAGGGAACGGCTGCCGTCCCTACGGTGTCTGTGTCGTCGCCGTGCCGCCGCTCCGCGGCTCAATTATTCTTTCCTGCTGCACCGCGGGCTCACGCCCGCGGCTAACACAAATGTCGCCGCTACGCGGCTGATTTCATCCACAATACGATGATTATTCCACCGCTGAGCGCGAATTGTAGTTGCCAAATCAAAGTGAGTTCGCGAACGCACCGTGAATAATAAAAATAAACGGCTTAGCGAAAAGGAAAGCCCTCTTCCCGCGCTGTTCTCGCCATTCCCCGTGCTACCATGCGACGTGTTTAATTTTGGCAAACCGAAAACAGTCGGCGACTGGATCGTTCATGTCGCGGGCGCTGTCGTAGCGTTACTCCTCATATGGTGGATGCTACGGATCTACGTTCTGTAATCCCCAGGCGAGTCCACTCAGCTCAGTCGTGCCCTGATACAAACCATCCGAAACACGAGTTTTTCAGCAACCTGTCTAGACAGCGGCCCGTCTACTGCTTGGCCCGCCCAATGCCTCCAGTACATCCACAGCGCAGGAGTAGCGGCCGAAAGGCGCGCTGATCTGGGCTCCCTGCACGATATCTTTCACCGCAGCCAGCATGTCGCGGGCGATGGCCACGCCTTCGGCGCGCGCGGCGTCGGCAGTGGTCGCCTTCGCCATGCGAGCGAAGACTTCGTCGGGAATGGAGACCCGCAGTTCGTTCTTCATGAACTCGGCGTTGCGAGTGCTGGTCAGCGGCCAGATGCCGGCGACCACCGGTACGCGGCAGTGCTCGATTCGGCGCATGAATTCTTCCAGTAGCCGAACATCAAAGACCGGCTGCGTCACTGCCAACTCGGCGCCGGCTTCCACTTTGTATTCGAAGCGGCGAATCTCCTCGTCGATGTTGAGGCTGCCCGGATTGGCGCCCACCGCGATTACAAAGCCGGTGGAATTGCCGATCGGATTGCCGCCGATATCGAGCCCGCGGTTCAGGTTGTGAACGATGTTGACCAGGCCAATGGAGTCGACGTCGAAGACCGCCGTGGCGTCGGGGTAGTCGCCCATCTTCGGCGGGTCTCCGGTGATGCATATCAAATTGCGAATGCCGACGGCGCTGGCCCCCAGCAGATCCGATTGAATGCCCAGGACGTTGCGATCGCGGCAGGTGTAATGCAGGATAGGCTCAATGCCGATCTGCTGTTTCACCAGCAGGCACAGCGCCTGATTGCTCATGCGCGCCGAGGCGCGCGGGCTGTCGGGAATGTTGATGGCGTCGACCCCAACCGACTTCAGAAATTTCGCGCCTTCCAGCTCACGCTTCGCCTCTGTGCCGCGCGGGGGCACAATCTCCACCATGGTTACAAATTCGCCGTCGGCAATCTTGCGGCCGATCTCGGAGCGTTCGCGCAGCGGAGGAGGTTCCACCGGCTTGGTCTCGGTGGCCTTCGCAACCTTATATGACGTGGCGCGCGCGGCTCCCACCTTCAGAAAGTGCTTCATGGTGTGGATGTGCTCCGGCGTCGTCCCACAGCAGCCGCCGATCAGGCGAACGCCGGCATTCACGAATCCTTCCATGAAATTCGCCATGTACTCCGGCGAGCAGAGATAGATATTGCGGCCCTCGACGGAGCGGGGAATTCCGGCGTTAGGTTGCGCCGCAAGAGGAGCGGTGGTGACGGCCCGGACACGCTCCAGAGCATCCAGCATGGCGACCGGCCCGACGCTGCAATTGCAGCCGATGACGTCGGCGCCCCAAGCCTCCAGTTGCGGCCCGTAGTGCTCGGGACTGGCGCCGTCGAGGCAGTTGCCGTCTTCGTCGATGGTGACCTGCGCCACCACGGGCAATTCCGGATTTACATCGCGGGCGGCGAGAATGGCCTGATGCAATTCTTCCAGGTAGCCAAAGGTTTCGAGAATCAGAAGATCGACACCTTCGTCGTTCAGAGCGGCAATCTGATTGCGGAAGGCCTCACGCGCTTCAGCCAGCGAAATTTTGCCCAGCGGCTCGATGCGCACACCCAAGGGACCGACGGCTCCGGCCACCAGCGCACTGAAGTTCTTGGCTGCCTCCTGGGCGAGACGCGCTCCCTGGCGGTTGATGTCCACCAGCTTGTCCACGCAGCCGTGCTTGGCCAAGCGAAACGAATTTGCGCCAAAGGTGTTTGTCTCTATGACGTCGGCGCCGGCCTTCAGGTAATCCTGATGGATGCCGCGAATGAGATCGGGGGCGGATAGGTTCAACTCGTCATAACAACGATTGATGAACACGCCCTTGGAATAGAGAAGGGTACCCATGGCGCCGTCACACAGAACAGCGCCCATCTGCAAGCGGGAGATGAATCCTTTTGACATGGTATTTACTGGCGGAATGCCAAACTTGTTTGAACTTTATCGCAAAACCGCGGAATTGGCTATCGCCGGCGCGTACCGACGGTGTGCCAAGCTCTGTTATAATTCAACGGTTTCCAGCAACTCATGTCAAATCATAACGTTCTACGAGGCCAGCATTTGAGGCGTTCTGCCGTCCTTCTCCTCGCGTCAGTTGCCGCCCTTCTCCTGTCGGCCTGTGGCGGCGGCAGCAGCAATTCGAATAACCCGCCCAGCACCACCAGCAACCGCGCATTTATCACCAATACCTTCTCCGGGAATCTGCAGATTGTCGACACCCAGAACGACACCACGCCGATGTCTGCGGAGACCACGAACTCCTCCGGACAGGTTGTGCCAGGCACTCCGGTCACGATCGCCATCTCCGATTCGGTGACCTTTGCCGTGGAAAGTCCCAACAACGCCACAACTCTGGTTTACGATCCCAACACGCTAGTTTTGTATTTTGTAACCAACTCGACGGAAACGACGGCAGGCGATGCGGCGCTCCCCAGCGCCACGGGAATGGCCTTGTTCTCCACCGACAGCGCCACGGTATATGTTCCCATTCCCAACGCGCCGGTCAGCGGCTCCAGAGCCGGCACTGTCGAAGCCATCAACGTTGCCTCCGAGGCGGTTACCGCTACCTACGCTATTCCCTCGGCGCGATATATAGCGCTCAGCCCGAACGGTCAGTACCTGTTGGTCTTCGCCAACAATTCGGACTCTGTCTACTTGCTCAACTTGCAGGCCAGCACCGTCAGCCCGGTGGCGATTCCCGGCTTTGCCGGGCCGGTCAACGCGTTCTTCAGCAGCGACAACAATACCGCTTACGTGTTGAACTGCGGCCCGGAATGCGGCTCCGCCGGCCCCGCTTCGGTAGCACAGCTGGACATCCCTTCGCAGACCATCAAGGCGACGGTGACGGTTGGGGGCGCCAGCGTGGGCCTGCTGAACGGCACGACGCTGTACGTTGCTGGCAGCCCGGTGCCGCCGGGCACGACGTCGACCTACGATGCAGTGAACGTCAGCAACATGACCCGCATGACGGCTAATTCCGTGGCCATCGGCGACGGCTTCCACACCACGATGGCGCTGAACAACAACAAGCTCTACATCGGCGCGAACTCTTGTACCAACACGACCAGTGGCTGCCTGTCGGTGGTGGATGTGAGTAGCAATACTGCCGATCCGCCATTTCCTCCCAAGGGCGCCATCACTGCTCTGTTGTCGATTTCGAATCGCAATGTGATGTACGTCATCCAGGGCGGATTCGTGAATATCTACGACACGACCAACGATACCCTGCAGCCAACCCAGCTTTCGTTTACCGGCGCGTTGTTTGGAATTGTGCAGGTGGATCCGTAAGCGTTCAGGGTTATTGCGGCTGCAAGATCAGACGATGCTCGCCCGCACGCTCGACTGCTTCCGCCGAAAACGGCAGCGGGAACGTCCTTCCGTGGTAATAAGCATCCCACTGGTCGTTGTAGTGCGGGTCGAAGATATTGCCGGACTCGCCATTCACAATGTTCAGCGTTGTCGCATCGAGATCTGAAAAGTCGACCGTCAAGCGTTCTGACGGCCCGAACTGCGGCCCTACCTGCTTGATGGTCTGTTCGTCGCCGGAGAGCGGCAGGCGCCCGGTGCCCGCGCCTTTCTTCAGGATGGGAAAGTTGCTCCAGAAGGGATGCGTGATGTCGATGCGGTGTACACGTCCCCACTTCCACATCGCCAGCGAGTGGGTGGCGCTGGCGTCGTTCACCGCGCCCTCGACGGCGGCGGCCAGCAGCGCGTTGTAGTCGGCATAGCCTTGCGGCAGCCAGCGTTGCGGCTGGTGCGTCAATAGGTTCTCCAGCCACACCGGGCTCATGAACCAGTGGTAATCCTTCCAGCCGTCGCCCAGCTTTGACTTCAGCAGCAGCTCCTCGAGCTTGTCGCGCGAGAAGACGGCGATGGTAGCCGCGGCGGAGTCGGTGTCCATGGCGC